>CAYWTM010000089.1:0-14168 GCA_964460185.1 uncultured Roseicyclus sp.
ATACGCCCCCCACCAGCCCTGACACCGAAGCCGAAACACCCGAGGCCGAGACCGCCGGCACCCGAAATTAGGGCTAGGCAGGTCAAGCCCGGCTTGGTATGACCCCGCGCGTGCCGATGTAGCTCAGCTGGTAGAGCAACGCATTCGTAATGCGTGGGTCGGGGGTTCGAGTCCCTTCATCGGCACCATTTTTCCATCCGACATGGTTTTTCGGATCCCCGCAAGCTGGCGACCAGGGTCGCACAGCCTTGGCAAGGGGCGTTGATCCCACTGCGGCCAAGCAAACGGTGCGGCCGGATCCAAAGCCAGCCTTCGGTGTCCACTATTTGCAGATGAAATGATTGTCTTGGCGCGAACGGGCCTGTACCGAAGTGGTGCGCATCCCAAGATGGCGCCCATCATCGGAGACTCCCCTTGCTGATCGAAAGACTCAATCGCCCGTGGTCCGGCCGCCTCGCGGTGTGCCTGATTGCCGGAACGGCGACTGCCGTTGCGGTGCTGCTCCATGCGCCCGTCGCCGCGCATGCACAGATGCATGGTCATGGCGCGGTCGCCGGGATGCATGGCCATGGCGCCGACGGGACGGGACATGATGAACGCAACATGCCCGGTCTTCAGGGGCTGAACGCGACACCGGGCGAAAGCGCCGAACTTGCGGTCATGTTCCGCAATTTCCAAACCATTTCCCGGGAGGTCACCAATCTGCCGAACGGAATCAGAACCGTCACGCGATCGTCTGACGAGGCGGTGATGGACGTGTTGGTCAGCCACGTGGTCGGCATGATCGGTCGCGTCGAAACAGGCGATGATCCGCAGATCTTCATCCAAAGCCCGACGCTCGACATCTTTTTCGCGCGCGGGACCGAGATCGAAACCACGATAGAGCTCACAGAAGACGGAATCGTGGTTGTTCAAACGTCCAACGACACCGAGATCGTGGAGGCACTTCACCAACACGCGGCCGAGGTTACCGCCATGGCCGACAGGGGGATGCAGGCTGTCCACGAAATGATGATGACCGGCGCAGGCAACTGAAACGCAGGCGCCGGCGATAGACCGAATTTATCGTGGTGCAGCCCCCTGGCGCTTGCGGCCGCAAAGGTCAATGCAGCGTCCGGACCGGATCAGACAGCGGACACTCTGGGGGTGCTCTGCCAGATCTTTTCGATCTCTGACGCCAGCGTCATGGGGTCGAAGGGTTTGGTGATCACAGCAAGCGCGCCTGCGGCGACCAGGTCGTTGGAAAAGGATTCCTCCGCCTTGGCGGTCACGAAAATGACCGGAACCGATCCGATGTCGCATTCCGCGGCCAGCCTCGCGGCTAGCTCCTGGCCCGTCATTTCCGGCATCATGAAATCCAGCAACAGCAGATCCGGGCGGAAATCCTTGGCCACGGCCAACGCCTGTTCCCCACTATGACATTGAGATATCTCGAAGTTTCCGACCAGTTCCAAGGACATCTGAACGATGGCCCGAATATCTGCATCGTCGTCCACATGCAGGATACGCTGCAGTTTCACGTCATCGACCGTCACGCGGCGCCTCCGAAAGTCCTCGATATTGAGAATATCTACCATATTTTCAGCTCACGATACAGCTTTTGCTGCGGGTTCCGCGCCCATCATCACGATCTTGTGGCTGGGGACATCGAAGGAAATCACGGTCCCGGCGCCCACTTCGCTATCAACGCTGACCGGGAATTCCAGCCGTTGCAGGATGGCGGTCACGATGGCCAGGCCAAGACCGGTGCCGGGGCGCTTGCGGCCATCCGCCGGCATCACCTGAGAGAACGGCTTGAACAATTTGCGGCGCTGTTCCTTGGTAATTCCCGGTCCGTTGTCGGCAACGCTGACACGCAGGCCGCCCGCCACGGGCGCAAGGGAAACCACGATGCATCCGCCCCGGTCGGAATACTTGATCGCGTTGGACATGAGGTTCGTCATCACCTGAACCAGACGTTCGGAATGCCCCAGGACAGTGGCGTGGCCCACATTTTGAACCAGCCTGATGTCTACGCCGTGTTCCGCCGCATAACCGGTCATCAGCTGTTCGACCTCGCCCACCAGCCCCACCAGATCGAGCTCGGAATGGGAGAAATCCATCTTGTTGGCTTTGATTTTCTCGAAATCCAGGATGTCGTTGACGATTTCAAGCAGGCGATCGGTGTTGCGATCGGCGATCTGGACCACGGACATCGTCTTTTCTTCCATCGCGCCGGCCGTTCCGGATCGCAGCAGGCGCAAGGCGCCGTGGATGGACGTCAGAGGTGTGCGCAATTCATGGCTGATCATCGACACCGAGCGGAGTTTTTCGTTCTCCATCTCGCGACGCCAAGACAGATCGCGCACCACCGACAGGAAATTCGGCCGACCATCCAGGCCGTCGATCAACCGGGTCGAAATCTCGACCGGACCATTGGGCGATACCACCTCGATGTTGACGGCGGATACCTCACCTTTGACCAGCGGTTCGACATGCTTGCGGAAATGCCCTGCGTCGAATGTCGCCGCAGTGTCGTTGATGCGTTTGGCCAGCATCGTTTCCTTGGTCCAGCCGCAGCTGGCAAGGGCAGATCTGTTGGCATAGTTGATGGTCAGTGACTTCATGTCGTAGATGAATACGGCATCTTGCAACTCTTCCAGCGCGGTCGTGAGGAATTGCAGGGATTGGGACCGGCGGCTCTCGGTGATGTCGGTCCGGATCTCGACGATTTGCTGCACATGTCCATCCGCGTTCGTTTCCGGCAGCAGGGTGGTTGCGAAATGGCGCAGTTCGCCGGATTTGGTCTTGATCTGTTGAATTCCTGACCACACCCGGCCATTGGAAACCGCCTCGCGCATGTCGGTATCTTCGGCATTCTCTGCATCGGCGGGCACAAGGAATTCGGAGGACTGCCCAATCAGGTCCTTGGACGTGTACCCAAGGCACGAGCACAGGTTTGAATTGACGGCCAGTATCGTGCCGTCTGCACCGATCCTGCTGACCAGCGCATGGACATCGATCGCGTTCTCGCGAATGGCGATCTCGCGGTCCATGTGTTGCAAGATCGCGGCCTTTTCGTCCTCACCCCTGCGCCGCAGCATGCTGAGGACGGCAAGCGTGAACATGAAAAGGAAGAAAACCACCAGCTGGTTCAGCGCGAATTGTTCAGAGATGTAACGGCCTGGCACAACGCCCAACTGCTGCTTGGAGGCAAGCATGTATTGCGCAACGCTGAAGGCGAACAGGAAAAAGCCGACAGTGCCGGATACTCCCGCTACGAGCTTCAGAACGCCCAATTTGAAGAAATTGCCGAACATCTTCATCACCCATCCATTGACAGGCATAGTCGTGAGCCCGTCGATCAATTGTGACGATGCCGTAACACTTGGCACCGCCGAAGGCGACAATAAGGCATTATCTGGACGTTTGCTGCCTGCCTTTTTAGGCTACATCTTTTTGGGAGGCCTGGCAGCGGGGAAGCATGATCCTGAACAGGCTGCCTTGATCGTGAACGCTTTCCAGCTCGATCGAACCGCCATGATTTTCGATGATTTCCCGTGCAATCGTCAAACCAAGCCCAAGCCCGGGACCCCGGCGTGCGGCACTGGCATCGATCTGGGTGAAACTGTCAAAGATGCGGGCCTGATCTTCTACATGAATACCGCGGCCGGTGTCCCTGACGCAGATCCACACCTTTTCCGGGTCGCTCTCGGTCCAGACCTCGACCTTGCCCTCGTCGGTGTACTTTATGGCGTTGTCCACGATGTTCAGCAACGCTTGCCGCAGCCGCAAGCGATCCCCCTTGATGGCGATCGGTTCGGCCAGGCCCGAGAGGTCCAGACCCTTCCGGTCCGCCGCAGTCTGCATGACGGCAACAGTGTATTTCACCAGGTCAACGACATCGACGTCGGACATGTCGAAGCTAAAGGTGTGCGAGTCGATTTTTGTGCTGTCGAGTATGTCATTGATCAAAGACAACAATCTTTCACTCGAGTGACCAATCCGGGACGCCATGGCTTCGAGATCCGTAATGAATGCATCCAGAGCGGCCCGATGCTCGGGGTTCGCTTCGGTCGCGACCTCGAGGCCCGCGTAACTGGGCAGAAGCCCCGCGTTCTCGATGAACTTGGTATAACCGATGATGGCGGTCAGCGGCGTGCGCAATTCGTGGCTGATGACCCCCAGGAAATTCTGACGCGCGCGGTTGGCTGCCTCGGCCCGTTCCTGGGCCAGCTTCATGTCTGTGATGTCGACACGCAGGCCCACCGTGTTTCCCTCGGGCGTCTTGGTTTCGGAAACCTGCACCCACCGACCATCCGCGAGGTGAAACTCGCTGGGTCCCGTCGGGTTCACGTGTTCTGCCTTGCGTTCGGCAAACCAATCTTCCTCACGGCCGATGGCATCCTTGAACTGGCCCCGTGCAATGGCTTCCCTCAGGATTTCGTCGTAGCTGTTTCCCGGCACGATGAGATCCCGGGACAGGTGAAAATAGCTGCGGAACCTTTCATTGGCGTAGACCATGCGATCATCGGCATCGTAGATGATGAAACCATCATCGATCGCCTCGATTGCGGATTTGAGTTGCCCGCGAATACGACGTTCCGACCCCCGGATCGAACTCACACCAAGAACCATCAGCGCGCACAGCAGCGTGCCGATCGTGGTGACCGTCCAGATCATGGCCGCATTGGATGGCACGGTCGGCCATCCGTTTTCCGGTGTGATCCCGACCTGCCAAATCCCGCCCGCCAAATCGACATTCTGCAAAACGGGCCAGTCCCTGAAAACCTCGGGATCGCCCCACAACACCCCAACCCGCGACCCCGGATAGTCAATGTTTCTCAACGCGGCGCGGAACGGCGACGCTTCGTTGCTCAGGCCCGCCAACGCGAGCATCTCGTCCCGGTCGATCACGACGGAAAGGACGCCCCAGGCAGGGCCGGGTTCGGCGGCGCTGTCTGACACGAACACCGGTGTGCTCTGCACGAAGGCAAGTCCGCCCTCTGTCAGTTCGACGGGTCCGGTGAAAAAGCTGTCGCCGCTATCAAGGACCTGCTGGATCATCTCCGCCCGGGCCGGAACGTCGCTGTAATCCAGTCCGACGATCGCCTCGCTGCTGTCGCCGGGAAAGACGTTCGTGACGACAAAGTCACGTTTGAGACCGACATACCGGATGGATGCATCACTATCGATCAACGGACCCACCAGGTCGGCAAAGTCCTGTTGGGTTAGATCGGGCTGTCTTTGTATTCCAGCCGCCACCAACAGCGACAGCAGTTCGACCGCCATGATCTCACGCTGAAGTTCAGCCGCGATCAGGTCACTTGCTTCGCTCAGGAATTCTTCGCTCGCGGCTCTTTCGGCCTGAAGGCTTCGCGCTTCCCAGGAATTCCCGATCACCAAAATCGCCACGCATGACAAAGCGAACGCCGTGAGCAGCGTTTTTATGAAGCGCGGAGATCCAGGGAAGCGAAGTAGTTTTTGTGACATGATCATTTCAAATGCGAATGATCAATTTTGGCCCAGCTTGTCCAAAGAGTGGTTAACCTGGGATACAAAAGCTTTAATTCTGCTGTAGCGTTGCTTAGAAGCCATACCTTTGGTTACCCCAAAGCGTCTTCGAGGAGATCGAGGAAGGCCTCGATGCGATGATCCAGGTCAACAATCACGGCGCCGGGGTTGTGGGCGGGGTCCACCCCTTGCATCCGCCGGTCAAGAGCCACGGCACTTTCTCCGATTTCCTTGAACCCGAGGCTGCCCGCTATTCCGGCAATCCTGTGGACATCGCTGACCACCGCATGAAATGCAGCGCCGGACGCCCGGTCCGCCTTGAAGGCCAGCCAATCCGCTTCGATGCGCAACATCCTGTCACCAAGACCATCCACGAAATTGGCGCGAATGCGATCCATGGCCGCCACCACCTGGCCCGTGGCCATGTCCTGCGTGAGAAGCTGGTCGTTCATCGAACGGACACCTTCAGGCCACATGTGTCTTTGTTGCGCGCGAAGGTTCTTGCTGCTGAACGGAATCGATCGCCTTTTCGATAATCCGTGTGGGGCTTTCCAACGACAGGATACCGTTTCTCGCCGGATGACCCGCGACAAGTTCCGGGAGCGGGAAACCCGCCTGCTTGTAATAATGGCTCAGCTGAAGCAGGAGATCGTCGATCCGCTCCTTCAATGTGTCATGGTCGATCGACGCGTTGCGCGGTGCGATGGCGACGAACACGCCTGACCCTGCATAAGCCAACATGTGCGGCGTTCCGCTGATCGCGTTGCTGATCAGGGTCGCCACATCGGCCATGATGTCCGAAAAGCCGACTGGATCCAGGCGCGCGAACAGACCGGATGCGTTTTCGATCCGGAATGCGACCGCGCAACTGGAATGCAGCCGCAGGTTCCCGAGCTTGAGCACATAGTTTTCAAGCGCGGTCATGCTTGTCAGGCTTTCCACTTCATCGATCAGGAACGCATCCTCGAACCGAAGCGACTCGTATTGCTTGGATTCGGTCTCCTGAACATGTTCCTGGAGCGTCCTCGCCTGCGCGCGCGCTTCATTGATGTTGCGGGCCATCGATAGCCGCGCCCTGAGCTCGATCTTGTCGAGCGGCTTGGTGATATAGTCGTTCGCACCGGCAAGAAAGGCCGCGTCGATGGCCGATTTCTCGGTCAGTGCAGAGATCATGATGATCGGCGTGCGGCGGTAGTCGGCAATGGCGCGAATGCGTCGCACCAGTTCGATCCCATCCATGGGCGCCATTCGAATGTCGATCAGGAAACAATCGAACGCCTGTCGCGTCGACTGTAATACAGACAACGCTTCGTGCCCGCTTTGTGCAAAGCTGGTGTCGCTGTATCCCATCTCGTCCAGTGCAACCTTCAGAAGGCTGCAAAAGATCGATTCATCGTCAATCGCTAGTATTCTCACGGCTCGCCCAACCCTTTGCTCGAGGTTTCTTGGTAAACATACTGTTTCCTAAACTTGTCCAAATAATGGCGTTGTCCGTGGGCGCGTATGCCGGTGCAAAAACGACACAGGTGCAGATTGCGCCAAGACGGGAATTGGCCCCGCCAATACCGTGATGGCCGCAAGGACACCGCCCATGTGAAAAGGGGCAAGGCGGCGCGTGCGATGCTAACCGGCAACCTTGTCCGGCGCCAACAATCCATCCAGAACGGCACCGAGAGCGGTGGAAAACCGCTCCGCCGCACGCGGAAGATACCCGTTCGCGCGACTCACGAGGGTCACCTGTACTGCCGGAAGACCCAAGGCCGACAGATCGACAGGGCGCAGGCCCAGGGGGGCTCCGGACTCGGGTCTGGACAAACTCAGCAACAGGTCGGGAACGGGGTCGGTCATCAATTGGTTCGGCGGGCCCGGCACCGACAGAACAGAACCGGGAACGACCCGCGTGCGCCGCACCATCAGGTCAAAGGACAATCTCAGGCCGGTGCCGATCGGCGGCACGATCACCCTGTAATCCATCAGATCGGACAGCCGAAATTCAGGATCCCCAAGGGGCAACCGGGCCGGTACCTGCCCCCGGACCGGCAGCCGACCGCTAAGCACCACTTCGACATCATCGTCGGACAGCGGAACAGTCACGAGGGCCAGGTCGACGCTTCGTGCACGCAAAGCGTCCAGCCCGTTGTCGATACAGATGTCGAGGCCGACGCCGGGATGATCACCCCGGAACCTGTCCGCCACCTTGGTGGCAAGGCCCGGCCACAGGTCCCCGGAAACGGACAAACGCAGCGCGCCGGTCTGCCCGCCCCGCATATCCGAAACGAGTCCCAGAAAGTCATCAATTTGTGCAAGGTGCTCAGAAATTGGGCGTATCAGCAGCTCGCCCGGGCTGGACAGGCGGACGCCATTACTGACCCGTTCGAAAATCTTGACGCCGATCTCCGCTTCGAAGGCCTGAATCGACCGGTTGAGCGCGGAAGGTGAAATCGTAAGGCTTTCAGCGGCTTTCCGGATCGAGCCCTCCCGCACGACAAGCAAGATGGCGCGATACAATCTCAGGTGGCGCATGGGTCGGTTTCACCGTGATGCAAATATTGCACCACATTACCGCAATTTTTGCGGCAGACAACACCACACAGAATCGGTGAGGGGTTTTGCACCTGCAGAAATCTGCTGCAAGAATGTCAGGACAAGGGGACATCCATGAAAAAGTTAATGCTGTCAGGCGCCATCGCCGCTCTGTGCGCGACCGGCGCACAGGCCGAGATCCGGGTGGGTGTTCTCCACTCGCTTTCCGGCACCATGGCCATCTCGGAAACCACGCTGCGCGACACGATGCTCATGCTGATCGAGCAGCAAAACGCCGCCGGTGGTCTTCTGGGCCAGGAAATCGTGCCTGTCGTGGTCGATCCGGCCTCTGACTGGCCGCTTTTCGCAGAACGCGCCCGCGAACTCCTGACCGTGCATGAAGTCGACGTGATCTTCGGTGCATGGACCTCCGTGTCGCGCAAATCCGTGCTGCCGGTGATCGAGGAACTCAACGGCCTGATGTTCTACCCGGTCCAGTACGAGGGCGAAGAAAGCTCGCGCAACGTGTTCTACACCGGCGCCGCCCCCAACCAGCAGGCGATCCCCGCCGTCGATTACTTCCTCGAAGAGCTCGGTGTTGAAACCTTCGCGCTTCTGGGCACCGATTACGTCTACCCGCGCACCACCAACCGGATCCTCGAACAGTACCTTCTCGATGCCGGCATCCCGCAGGAAAACATCTTCGTCAACTATACGCCCTTCGGTCATTCCGACTGGTCGTCCATCGTGTCCGACGTCGTGGCGCTGGGTGAAGGCGGCCAGCAGGTCGGCGTGATTTCGACGATCAACGGCGACGCCAATGTCGGCTTCTACAACGAACTGGCCGCGTCGGGCATCAGCGCCGATGACATCCCCGTTGTTGCCTTCTCGGTCGGCGAAGAAGAGCTTTCGGGCCTCGACACGTCGAACCTCGTCGGCCACCTGGCAGCCTGGAACTATTTCCAGTCCGCCGACACGCCGGAAAACGAAGCCTTCATCGAAGCATGGCACGCCTTCACCGGCGACACCGACCGCGTGACCAACGACCCGATGGAAGCCCACTATATCGGCTTCAACATGTGGGTTCAGGCCGTCGAGGCCGCCGGTACCACCGATGTCGATGCCGTGCGCGATGCGATGTACGGTCTCGAGGTCACCAACCTGACCGGCGGCACCGCAGTGATGCTGCCGAACCATCACCTGGCCAAGCCGGTGCTGATCGGTGAGATCCAGGCCGATGGCCAGTTCGACATCATCAGCCAGACCGCAGAAGTGCCGGGCGACGCATGGACCGATTTCCTGCCGGAAAGCGCCGTGCTGGTCTCTGACTGGCCGGGCCTGGGCTGCGGTATGTACAACACCGAAACCGAGACCTGCGTTCAGATCGAATCGAACTACTGAACCGCGTTTTGCAACGGCAGGCCGGGCGATCCGGCCTGCCGCACCCCTACCCTCCCCGCAGATACCAGGGCGCCTCCATGACCCGCATGATCCACGCCGCGCTTGTGTCGCTGGCGTTTCTTTTTCCCGCGACGTTTGCCACCGCACAGGATGACCCGCTGCAGCAGGTGCTGAATGACAACCGGGACCTGATCGTGGATGCCTCCCGCCGGACGGTGCAGACGGCACTGGATGCCCTCGTCGCCAGTCAGAACCCCGACATTCCGGCCTTTCTCGAACGCTGGCGCGCGCGTGAGGTCTATGTGCGCGACAGGGATGGCCTGTTCGTGACCGTTGCCGACGAAGACGCCGACCCCCTCGCGCTGATCGACCTGGCGTCAGGGGCGGACCTTGGCACCGCCACGTCGCGCGAATTGGAACACCTGCGGCCCAATCGCGGCGTCCAGGACCTGATCGCCGCGGCGCTGGTGCAGTTTCAGCTGTCATCGTCCGACCCGGACGATCGCGCCCGCGCCGTGGCCGCGATGACCCGCACCCCCGATGAAAGCCACCTGCCCCTGATCCGCACCATGCTGGAGACCGAGGAAGATGCCGATCTCAGGGCCGCCGCGGAAACGCTGCTGGTGCAGCTTTCGATTGCCTATGCCGACGACGACGCCATCCGCGTTGCCGCCATCGAAAGCCTCGCCGGAAACATCAGCGTCGAAGCCCGCGGTCTCTTGAACCCGCTTCTGACAACCCGACGTGCAGCCGCCGAAACCCTGCCCGACGGAACGAACATCGCCGCCGTTCTGAACCCCGGCAGCACCGACCTGTCCGACGCGGACGCCTATGACCTCCTGGTCGAAGCGGGCCTGGCCCCCCTGCGCATCACCCAAGATGCCCGCCGCGACGCCCTGATCGCCAATATCGTGGACGGCGCGGTGGCGGGCATCCCGGTCAGCAGCCTCGACACCGAAGAGGCGCGCATCGCCGCCTATGCCGCGCTGGCCGAAACCGGTGTCGTGCCACCCACCATCACCGATGCCCAGGCACAGGCCCTGATCGACACGCATGTCTATTTCGAAACCTACCGCGAACCGTCCGCCGCCGTGACCACCGCCGCCGCCGACACATTGGCGCGGATCAACACCACCGTCGGCATCTACGAGGCCATTGACCTGTCGCTGGACGGCCTGTCGCTGGCCTCGATCTACTTTCTTGCCGCCATCGGCCTTGCCATCACCTTCGGGGTCATGGGGGTCATCAACATGGCCCATGGCGAATTCATCATGATGGGGGCCTATACCGGCTATGTTGTGCAGCTGTTCGTGCCCGATCAGACCTTGTCGATCATCATCGCGCTGCCGCTGGCCTTTGCGATCACCTTTGGCGCCGGTGTCGCCATGGAACGGTCGGTGATCCGGTTCCTGTACAAACGCCCGCTGGAAACGCTGCTGGCGACATTCGGCATTTCCATCGCGCTGCAGCAGATCACGCGGCAGATCTTTGGCGCACAGGCGCGGCCCTTTTCCTCGCCCGACTGGCTGGCAGGCTCGCTCGAATTCAACGACGTGGTGGCCATCAGCTATATCCGCATCGCGATCTTCGGCCTTGGCGTGATCTTTTTCGTGCTGCTGTGGCTGATCCTGAACAAGACCCGCCTGGGCCTCGAAGTGCGCGCCGTGACGCAAAATCCCTCCATGGCGGCCTCGATGGGGATCAACCCCGACCGCATCAACATGCTGACCTTTGGCCTTGGCTCGGGCATTGCAGGGATTGCAGGCGTCGCCATTGGCCTGTTCGCGCAGGTGACGCCGGAACTGGGCGCGAACTACATCGTGCAAAGTTTCATGACCGTCGTGGTGGGCGGGGTCGGCAACATCTTCGGCACGCTGGCCGGCGCCGGGATGATCGGCTTTTTCCAGAAAGGGGTCGAATGGCTGAACCCGTCCAACACCCTTGCGGCGCAAACCTACATGATCCTGTTCGTGATCTTGTTCATCCAGTTCCGGCCAAAGGGCATCATCGCCCTCAAGGGCCGCGCGGCGGAGATGTGAGATGAGCAAGTCCTTCCTCGCCCGCAACCCCTCGGTCCTGATCTTCATCGGGGCTCTGGCGGCCTTCACGCTCGCCATCACCGTCATGTCCGAGGCCTTTGGCGTCGGCATGGTGTCGACCTCGATGGTCAAGACGCTGGGAATGACCCTGTGCCTGTGCCTGATCGCGCTGGCGATGGACATCGTCTGGGGCTATTGCGGGATCCTGAGCCTCGGCCACTTCGCGTTCTTCGCGCTTGGCGGCTACATGATCGGCATGTGGCTGATGTATGCGCGCACGGCGGACGTGGTGATCGCGGCGCAGGCCAATGCCGCCCTGCCGCCCACCGAACAGGAACTGACCGATGCCATCGCCGTGCAGATCTTCGGCGTCGTGGGCGGCGACAGTTTCCCGTGGATGTGGGCCTTTTCCGACAGCCTGTTCGCGCAACTACTATTGGTCGTCCTGGTGCCGGGCCTGCTGGCGCTGGTGTTCGGCTGGCTCGCCTTCCGCAGCCGCGTGACCGGCGTCTACCTGTCGATCCTGACCCAGGCCATGACGCTGGCGCTATCGCTTTACCTGTTCCAGAACGACACCGGCCTGCGCGGCAACAACGGGTTGTCGGGCCTCCAGAACCTGCCGGGCGTCGAGGCCGGGCAGGATGTCACCTCGGTCTGGTTCCTGTGGGCGTCGGCGGCGGCCCTGGCGCTGGCCTACCTGTTCTGCGCCTGGATGATGTCGGGCAAATTCGGCAACGTGGTGCGCGGCATTCGGGACGACGAACCGCGCGTGCGGTTCCTTGGCTATTCGGTCGAAGGCTACAAGCTGTTCGTGTTCACCGTATCGGCCTGTATCGCGGGGATCGCGGGCGCGCTGTATTACCCGCAGGCCGGGATCATCAACCCCGATGAACTGGCGCCGCTGGCCTCGATCTACCTTGCGGTCTGGGTGGCCATCGGCGGGCGTGGGCGGCTCTATGGCGCGGTCATCGGGGCCGCGACGGTATCGCTGTTGTCGACATGGTTCACCGGCGGCCGCGCGCCTGACGTCAATCTCGGCTTCTACACGATCCAGTGGGTCGACTGGTGGACCGTGCTGCTTGGCGTGGGCTTCGTCCTCGTCACGCTGTTTGCCCCCAAGGGTCTGGGCGGCCTGGTCGACTACATCGTACGAAAGGACCGGGCATGAGCGCGCTCTTGGAACTGTCCGGCGTGTCCGTCACCTTCGACGGGTTCCGGGCCATCAACAACCTGTCCTTCCAGATCGGTGAACCGGAACTGCGCGCCATCATCGGGCCCAATGGCGCGGGCAAGACGACCTTCATGGATATCGTCACCGGCAAGACCCGCCCGGATGAAGGCCGGGTGATCTGGGGCGACCGCTCGGTGTCGCTCCTGTCCATGTCCGAGGCGCAGATCGCGCGGGCCGGCATAGGCCGCAAGTTCCAGCGCCCCACCGTGTTCGAGGACCAGACCGTTGCCGACAACCTGATGGTCGCCCTGAAAAAGGAACGCGGGCCCCTGTCGGTGCTGTTCTACAAACCCGAAAAGTCCGATCTGGAACGGGTCGAGGAACTGGCGCAGGAAATCGGCCTGTCCGACCACCTGGCCACGCAATCCGGCATCCTCAGCCACGGGCAGAAGCAATGGCTGGAAATCGGCATGCTTCTGGCGCAGGAACCGCGCCTTTTGCTGGTCGATGAACCGGCCGCCGGCATGTCGGGCGAGGAACGCGACCACACCACCGAAATCCTGCGCGAGGCGGCCAGGACCCGCGCCGTCGTCGTGGTCGAACATGACATGGATTTCGTCCGCAAGCTCGATTGCAAGGTCACCGTCCTGCACGAAGGATCGGTGCTGGCCGAAGGCAGCCTTGACCATGTCACCGCAAATCAACGCGTCATCGACGTGTACCTGGGGCGCTGAAAGATGCTGAACATCCAAGACCTGACGCTTCACTATTCCGGCAGCCAGATCCTCAACGGCATCTCCATGTCGGCCGATATCGGGCAGGTGGTTTGCGTGATGGGCTCCAACGGCGTGGGCAAGACCAGCCTGCTCAAGGCGATCTCGGGCACCCACCCCCGGTCAGGGGGGGCGCTGGACCTTGACGGGCAGTCCCTGCCGTCGCTCAGACCCCACCAGATGGCCATGCGCGGCGTGGGTTATGTGCCGCAGGGGCGGATGATCTTTCCCCTGCTCACGGTGCGCGAAAACCTTGAAACCGGGCTCAGCTGCCTGCCGCGCGGCGAACGCGTGGTGCCCGAGGAAATCTACGACCTGTTCCCCGTCCTGCGCGAGATGGAAGGACGTCGCGGCGGCGACCTGTCAGGCGGCCAGCAACAACAACTCGCCATCGGGCGCGCGCTGGTGACCAGGCCCAAGCTGTTGTTGCTGGACGAACCGACCGAAGGCATCCAGCCCAACATCATCCAGCAGATCGGCCGCGTGATCGCGCATCTGCGCGACCAGGGAAAGATGGCGATCGTGCTGGTCGAACAATATCTCGACTTCGCCTACGAGGCCGGCGATCGCTTCGTGGTGCTGAACCGGGGTTCGGTCAAACTGGATGCCGTGAAATCGGACCTGAGCCGGGACGACCTTGCAGCCAGCGTTTCGGCCTGACCCCTCGGGCGGACGGCGATTCATTCGAGACGTCGGAAAATGGTGACCCCGGCAGGACTTGAACCTGCAACCTATCCCTTAGGAGGGGATTGCTCTATCCAGTTGAGC
>CAYWTM010000090.1:0-14077 GCA_964460185.1 uncultured Roseicyclus sp.
TTCTTCGGCCAGGCGGCGGGCTTCGGCCTCGGCGGCAAGGCGGGCGGCTTCTTCTTCGGCCAGACGGCGGGCCTCTGCCTCGGCGGCGAGCCGGGCGGCTTCTTCTTCGGCCAGGCGGCGGGCCTCTGCCTCGGCGGCAAGGCGGGCGGCGTCTTCTTCGGCCAGACGGCGGGCCTCTGCCTCGGCGGCGAGGCGGGCGGCGTCTTCTTCGGCCAGGCGTCGGGCTTCGGCCTCGGCGGCAAGGCGGGCGGCGTCTTCTTCGGCCAGGCGGCGGGCCTCTGCCTCGGCGGCGAGCCGGGCGGCGTCTTCTTCGGCCAGACGGCGGGCCTCTGCCTCGGCGGCAAGGCGGGCGGCTTCTTCTTCGGCCAGGCGGCGGGCCTCTGCCTCGGCAAGCGCCGAGTCGTCGCCCGCTGCAATGGCAGGATCTGCCGGTGCGCCGGTTTCCTGAGCAAGCGCGGCGCCCGTCATGGCAAGCAAAAACACACAGATGATGCAGACGGGCCGGGCGTGGGCAGAGAGCGGAAACGATGCGGGCACGGGGCAAATCCTTGAACGGAAAACTGGTTTCAAAACGATAGCCGCGCCAAAGCGGGCCTGTCGAGAAAGGAAACCCAACCTGCGCCTTGTGTCGCGGCAACCGGGAAAGGGGCTGGCCAAGTGTGGCTTGCTGGTGCACCGTGAATGGCAGCAAAATCGCATGAAAACCTGAGGAATACGCAGCTGAACAAGCCCCGGACAGATACCGACGGACTATTGGTTCCCACGCCCGATGCGTCTGCAGCGGCAGGTGGAGTCGTGCTGGTCGCGGATCTGGATGGGACGCTTTTGAAAAGCGACATGCTGCATGAAAGCTTTTGGTCGGCGGTGTCGGCCGATCCACGGGTCCTGACGCGGTCTGCGCGCGCATTGATGCGTGGCAAACCCGCGCTCAAGGCATATCTGGCCGACCGAATGGCCTTTGATCCGGCCACCCTGCCCTATGACCCACGCGTGATTGCCAAGCTTGAGGCCTGGCGCGACAGCGGCGGGCGCACGGCGCTTGTCACGGCCACCGACGCGAAGCTGGCGGAAACCATCGGGTCGCATCTTGGCCTGTTTGACGAGGTGCATGGAACCCAGGGCGACGTGAACCTGAAGGGCGAGGCCAAGGCCCGATTTCTGATCGAACATTACGGGGCGCAAGGGTACATCTATTTCGGCGACAGCGAAGCCGATCTGCCGGTCTGGGCGTCGGCCCATGGGGCGATCAGTGTCGGCCTGAGCGACCGACTTCGCGGAAGGCTTGACGCGCTTGAGCTAAGGCAGATTGAACATCTGCCTGGGCTGGGCGATCCGAACATGGCCATCCTCAAGGCGCTGAGGCCGCATCAATGGCTGAAGAATTTGCTGGTTTTCGTGCCGTTGTTGGCCGACCTGGCTTTTGGCACCAGCGCGATCTTGGCAGCGATGCTTGCCTTCGTAGCGCTGAGCCTGACGGCCTCGTCGGGCTACGTGCTGAACGATCTGCTGGATCTGGCCGATGACCGAAGCCACCCGCGCAAGCGTCACAGGCCATTTGCCTCCGGGGGCCTGTCGGCGGCCACGGGCACGGCGCTGGTGCCCGCGCTTCTCGTGGCAGGGCTTTTGACGGCGCTGCTGGCGGGGCCGGGCCTGATGGCGGTGGTGTTCGGGTATTTCGTGGCGACGATGGTCTATTCGGTCAAGCTCAAGCGGCACACCATGGTCGACATCTGCATGCTGGCCACGCTGTTCACTCTGCGCATCATTGCGGGCGGCATTGCCATTGGCGTGTCCCTTTCGGTGTGGCTTCTGGCGTTTTCGATGTTCTTGTTCTTCTCGCTGGCCGCGATCAAGCGGCTGGCCGAATTGACCGATACCGAGGCGGCCAACCGCGATGTGTCCCGTCGCGGCTACCAGGTCGAAGACCGCGCGGTTCTGAGCCAGATGGCGGTGGCCTCGGGGTACCTCGCGATCCTGGTGCTGGCGCTTTATATCGACCAGCCGCTGGTGCAGGAAAAATACGGCACGCCCTGGCTGTTGTGGGGGATCTGCCCGCTTTTGATCTTTTGGATCAGCCGCATGGTGTTGATTTCAAGCCGCGGAGAAATGCATGACGACCCGCTGGTCTGGGCCATCACGAACAAGACAAGCCTCAAGGTGCTGGTGCTGAGTTGCGTCTTTTTCGCCGGCGCGGTGATGATATGAGCGCCCCGCTGACCGGTCCGGCGCTTGTGGTGCGATACGCGGCGTTTGCGGTGGTTGCGGTCGCCGCCAACCTGGTGGCGCAACGGATGGTGCTGTGGGGGGCGGATCCTGTCACGGCCGGACGTTTCATTGCGGCGCTGGCTGTCGGGACGCTGGTCGGGCTGGTGGTGAAATACATCCTGGACAAACGCTGGATCTTTTTCGATCAGACCTCGGGCGTGCGCGCGCAAGGCCAGCAGTTTGCACTGTATTCCCTGATGGGGATCGCCACGACCGCTATATTCTGGATCAGTGAAACCGCGTTCTGGATGATCTGGCAGACAGACCTGGCGCGCGAACTGGGCGCTGTGATCGGTCTGAGCGTTGGCTATATCACGAAATACATGCTCGACCGCAGGTTCGTGTTTCGCACGGCGGAGGTCGGGCCATGACGCAGCTTTCGGGATGGGGGCGGTTCCGCCCGGTCGAGACGACCCTGCGCCGGGTCAGGTCACAGGAGGATGTGGCCGCCGCCTTGACCAAGGGCCCGCTGATCGCGCGCGGCAACGGGCGATCTTATGGCGACAGCGCGGTGAACCCGGCCCTGACCCTCGACATGAAGGGGATGGACAGGATGCTGTCGTTTGACCCCGATACCGGCATTCTGGTGGCCGAAGCCGGGGTACTTCTGGCTGATGTCATCGCGCGGTTCCTGCCGCGTGGCTGGTTTCCGGCGGTGACACCGGGCACCAAGTTCGTGACGCTGGGCGGGGCCATCGCGGCCGACGTGCATGGCAAGAACCATCATATCGACGGATCCTTCGGCAGCTTCGTCGACTGGATCGACGTCATGGACGCGACGGGCCACGTCACCCGTGCCGTGCCCAATACCGACCTTTATGGCTGGACCCTCGGGGGGATGGGTCTGACCGGCGTGATCTTGCGCACGCAGATCAGATTGCGGCAGGTGGAAAGCGGATACATCTTGCAAGACATGCGCGCCACCCAGACGCTGGATGCCACCATCGACATGATGGAGGCGACGCTGCGCGCGCCGTATTCCGTCGCCTGGCTCGATTGCGTGACCCAGGGGCCGATGATGGGGCGCGGTCTGGTGATGCTGGGCCGGCATGCGCCGGTGGATGCCCTGCCCCCGACCGACCGCGCGCGCCCGTTCAACGTGCGCCCGAAACGAACACTGCGCTTGCCCGTCGACCTGCCGGCGATGGCACTGAACGGGATCACGCGGCACGCCTTCAACGCGGCCTACTACTGGAACGGACGGCGCAAACCAGGCGAACGGCTGGTGGATTGGGACACATATTTCTACCCGCTTGACGCGATCCTCGACTGGAACCGGGGCTACGGCAAGGCCGGGTTCGTGCAGTTCCAATGCGTCTTGCCGCAAGACACGGCGCGTGCCGGCCTTCACGCCCTGATGGAGGCGATTTCGCGGTCGGGCGAGGCCTCGGTCCTGTCGGTGCTGAAGCGGATGGGCCGGCAGGCGGGGCGGATATCCTTTCCCATGGCAGGCTATACGCTCGCCCTTGATTTTCCTGCGAATGAACGGAGTTTGCGTCTGATGAACAGGCTGGATGCGATAACGGTGGACCATGGCGGGCGGTTCTACCTCGCCAAGGATGCAAGGATGCCGCAACAGGTGCTGGACGCGGCCGATCCCAGGGTCGCAGGGTTTCGCGCCATGCGGGCCGAACGGGGATTGTCGGACGTCTTTCGGTCGACGCAGTCGGACAGGTTGGGCCTGTGAGCGGCGCGGTTCTGATCCTCGGCGCGTCGTCCGACATCGCACGCGCCACTGCCCGGACTTTTGCCGCCAAGGGGCACCGGATCCAGCTGGCCGCGCGTGACACCGCGCGGCTTGAAGCCGACAAGGCCGATCTGGAAACCCGGTTCGGCGTTCCGGTCAGCCTTCACCGGGTCGACGCGCTCGACATCGACAGTCATATGGGCTTCGTGGACAGCCTGCCGGAATTGCCGCAGATCGCGGTCTGCGCCATCGGGGTTCTGGGCGATCAGGCGGACAGTGCCGCAGACATGAGCCGGGCCGTGCAGGTGATGCGGAGCAATTTCGAAGGACCGGCCAGCCTTTTGGGCGTGCTGGCCAACGCGATGGAGACGCGCGGATCGGGCACGCTGGTGGGCATCAGTTCGGTCGCGGGCGATCGCGGACGCGCGTCGAACTATATTTACGGCTCTGCCAAGGCGGGGTTCACGACCTATTTGTCAGGTCTCAGGAACCGGCTGGCCAGCAAGGGGGTGCATGTCGTCACTGTCCTGCCGGGATTCGTGGCGACCCAGATGACCGAGGGCATGGACCTGCCCGCGCGGCTGACCGCCTCGCCCGAAGAGGTCGCTGACGCCATCCTCGCCGCAGTCCAACGCGAACAGGAGGTCATCTACGTGCGCCGGATCTGGCGCTTGATCATGTTCGTGATCCGTTCAATTCCCGAGGTCATCTTCAAGAAAACGTCGATCTGACAGGGCGATGACCACAGCCCGATCACGCTGGATTCCGCGCAACTGCCCGATTTTTGAGCGGAATTCCGCCATGTATTCCACCCAGGTGAAAAACGCGGTTGGGCGTTGTTGAGATATCAACCGAAGCCAAGTATCCCTCTTCGCCATGAGAGGGACATTCATCGCGCGAACTCACGCGCGGCTATCGGGCAGCGTTTCACGCTTCGTCGAAACACCAACCGCCGTTGTGGCGGCTTTGGTGCTTTCCACATCAGTGACCGCAATTTCCGGGTTTGCCGTGGCGTCGAAGGTTTGGCCGCATTTCTGGCGGCCCGAGGTCACTGCCGATCTGGCGGCGGTCGAAACCCGTATGCGCCCGCTCGAGCGTCCTGCCGCACGGGTCCGCCCGCTGTCCATTCCCTCCGACACGGCCACGGTCGCGCTCGGGTTCACCGACCCCGAGGTCGTATTGAGCCTGCCGGGCCGCCTGGCGCCGGCCGATGAACCTGCACCTGCCCCCCGGCTTTCCGATCCCGTCCGCGTGGTCGAAGGCCGGCCGACGGTGGTGCCGCCCCTGCGCCCGCAGCCCGACGCGGGGCTGGTGCGGGTCGCCCGCAACATCACCCCGGCCCGCGCCATGGGCCTGCCCGGCCCCTCAGCGCGGCCTGACACCGGTGTGGCGGAAACCCCGGCCGGTCTGGCCGTTGCCGCCCAGCGCCCGAGCCTGCGCCCGTCGTTGCGCCCGGCCACGCTGTCGACGCGCACCCCTGATGTGGCCAGCGTCGAGGAGACGGCCGTCGTGATGGCCGCAGCCGCCAGCGCGACCGAGGAGGTGTCCAGCGGCCCAAGTCTCGTTCGCCCACGCGCCGGGACAAACCCCTGTGCGCGCCAGTTGACCCGCGACATTCCGCGCCGCCCCGGCAACGCCGCAAGCGGATCCGCCGTGATGGCCGCGATCGGAAATGGCAGCGGATCGGACCGCGACAACCGCCTCGTGCAAGAGGCCCTGCGCGGAAATATTCCAAGCCATCTTCGCGATCTGCAACCCGTGACCTTCGACGGCGTGGCGGCCGGGCGTCAGACCCAGATCACCGTCTGCGTCACGCCGGATTATCTGGCGATCGGGTCGGACAGCGACAGTGTCCGCGTGCCACTGGGGCTGCCCGCGGCCCTGCGCGTAGCGGATGCATTCGAAATGATGCTGCCCACCACAACGATCGTCGACGCAATCTATCGCCAGGCAGATGTCCGGGTGTCGCCGTCGCCGATGACACCCGGTGCGCAGATGTCGTCGACCGAATACTTCGTGCGGCATGATGCAACGGTGGATCAGCAATTCGCCGGTGCCGGCGCCCGCGACGGCCTGCTGGTCGCCGGGCACAAGAAGGACGTGGTCATCGCCAACCGGCTGTCGCGCGCACCCGGTCGCGTGGCGATCTATGGATGGCACCGCAGCAATGGCAGCCCGATCCAGCCGCTGTCGACAGTGCATGGCGAATACTACGCCGATTACAGCCACGGCATCCGCCTTGTGGCGCGCACTGCCTATGTCAACGGTCGGGCGGTGGACCTGCGCGCGCTGCTGACCGATGGCACCTACGCCGAAATGCTCAACAGCGACGGGCCCTTGACCAGCGCCACCATCAGGCTGGCAGCCCTGCAGTAACAGCGCCGGTCGACTTCCTTGCAAGGAAGTCGCCAGTCTTTTGCAAAAGACTGGGCCGTCACGTGCCAAACCTGGGCCCGCGTCGTGGAAATTCCTTGCAAGGAATTTCCCAGTCTTTTGCAAAAGACTGGGGCAGCGCGCTCAGCGCACGTCGCGGAAGCAGCGGAACCCGAGGTGGTAGTTGCGGTGACTGGCTGCCGACATCACCTGCGAGCCATGCCAGAACGGCGCCCGCCAGCGTGCCCAGTGTTCATGGGCACGGATCGTATCCCAAATGAACCATGAGCCCTTCATCTCGGTCACACCCAAGGTGGTCGATCCGCGGCTGGCCATCTGGTCTTCGCTGAGCGGCAGGTTCATGTGCTCGGCCGCATTGCCGTCGATGTCAAAGACCCCAAGCGGTGACTGGCACTGCGGAAAAGACCCGGATGGATACGTGTTCGATCCGCAGCCCGTGAACGAACCGCCATTGCACGACGCGTTCTTGAAACTGCCCGTCGCGCAAACGCCCGACCGCCAGCTCCCGATGGAATACTGGTTCGACGTCGATCCGTAGCGCGCGTTGTGAATGCCGCGCATGGTGTTCACCGCCGCCGAGGCCCCCATGCCGCGGATCCGGTCGAAAGGGTAATCGGGCGGCAAGAGCTGGCCGGCGGCCGCCCCTTCCCATTCATGCGCATCGCCCATGCGCTTGCCCTCAGCGGCGCACAACATCGCGGCCTCGTTTGCGCGCACCCATACCACCGGGTACGCCATCGGAATGTTCGGATATTCGAACATGTCGGCACACACGGTCGCATCCTCTGGACGTTGTGTCGCCGGATCGTAAAGCGGGACCATGAAGGGCTCGCCGCAAATGCGCTCGTATTGCCGGTTGCGATAGCTTTGCTGCACCTGGTCGACGGATCCACCGATCCGGGCGGCCGCCTCTTCGGGGGTCAGCGGGTGACGGGTGACGGCGGGGTTGCCCTGCCCCATCCAGCCGTTGGGCGATCCGGCGAAGATCTCGCGGATGCGGCGAATCTCAGACCCCGACACACCACGAACCTGCTGCATCTGCTGGAACATCAACTCGTTGCGTTCCGCCAGACCCTGCGCATTGGCAACCGGTGCCAGACAGGCCATCGCCAGTGCGGTGATCGCGGTCTTCAAGGTCGTGCGCAACATCATCATTCCCTCCGCAGCAGGTAAAAGAAATCCCGGTTGTCCGGGGCCAGTATGAAACGCGGAACGCGTCCCGCGCTGTCGCGTGGATCGGCTTCGGCCATGCCGGACACCAGGTGACGCGTTTCGATCTCGTCCTCGCCATGGATGTAGAGCGCCATGTAGGTCAGCTCCTGGCTGTTCATGTCCAACAACATCGCATAGTCGCATTGATACGCCTGGAAGGTCCGTGCCATGCCCGACGGCGTTGCGGTCGAGAAATAGGCGTAGATCAGGAATTGCCGCCCCTCGACCGTGCGCAGGCAGGCACCCCCGCGCAGGGTCCGCAAGTCCGCCTCGGCCGATCCCGACCAATTGCCGCCCCCCCACGAGGTGACCCGCGACCCGGGCACCCCGTCTTCGATCAGGGGCACACCGTTCTGGCGGGCAAAATACAGATCGGGCAAACGCGCCTCGTCCCCCTCGGCCCAGGTGCTCATGCCAATGTCCCCATCGGAGGTCATGTAAAGCGTAGCCAGGTTCGGCCACAGCCGCGACAGCAGCACGCCGTGGGTCATGAACCCATAGTGGTGGCCCCAATTGAAGGTTGCATAGTCGCCGAACCGCCAGGCGCCATGTTCCCGTTTGAAACCGCCCGTGAAGGTCGCCGCCACCCGGTCCGTGAACGACGGGGACAGCATGCCGTTCATGACCAGCGGATCGGGCCTGTCGAACCCGTCGGGACCAGGGCCCTGGTAATGCCGCCCCCCGCCAGAGGGGCGTGGCGACCAGGACAGGTTGGGGTGATCGGTGCCCAGTTCGTAACCGATTTCGAACTGTTCCATGTCGAAGGCAACCAGATAGACATCGGCGCGACTTTCGATCCCGTCCAACCCGTTGGCGCCGGGCGTGTCGAACACGGCACGGTCGATCATGCCGGGCTGCATCACGCTGGCATAGATACCGGGCGCGTCATCCACCTCATACCAGGATCCCGCCGTCATGGCGCCGGCGTCGGTGCCGATCAGGTCAAAACCCATGAAGGGCCGCATGGCGGGCGCGCGCGACAACAGCGCCGTTCCCAACAGCCCGACGCCATCGATCTCTTCCTCGGCCTCCAGCCCTTCGGATGAGACCATGAAGGCATCCTCGAAAAACGCGCCCTTGATCAGGTTCACGATACTGTCGCCGAACAGGACATTGTCGCGCAGGAATTGCGAGACGGCCTCACGCGTGGTGCGATTACCCTGCACCCGGTTGCGCAGGTACATTGACCAGTCGCAGATGGGCGCAAAGGGCAGACCGCTGTCGCGTGCATCTTGCAATTCGCCCTGCCACGGCACGCAGGCATTCAGATCATCATCTGTTTCGACGATCAGCGCCGGTCCATCGGCATCCAGGGACACCCGGTTCGCGTCGGCATCGGCATTTTCGAGGTGGTAGAACCGCGACCGCGCACCTTCGGCAGCGACCTCCAGAACGAACCAGGAATTCACATGCGGATTCATCGAGGTCAGGGTGTAGGTCGTCCCATCCGGGTCGGTGACGGTCTGGCTGATTCGGAAGGGTTGCAGGGCCCAGATCGACCCCGGCACATCCGCCATCAATTCGGCCATCTGTTCATCGATGACAGCCTGTTCGGGCAATTCCATGCCCTGAACCGATGCGGTCAGTGACCAGGCGAGAGCGGAAAATGCCGCTATGGAGGACGTAAATGCAAATCGATACGATCGAACGGACAACAGCCGGGGCAAGGCAAACTCCCTTAAGGTAAAAACCACCACCAGCGGTCTGTGGCCGGTAGCAAACATCCGGCGGAAAGGGTGCAACAACTCGCCGAGTGACGCAACGGCGGGAAACGGGAATCCAGTGATTTGTCGCACTGTGTGAAGACAGTCACTATCTCGGGCATGTCGTGGTGGAAACAACCTCCGGCAATCAAGGGACGGTATCTTGCATCCACCGCAACTTGTTAACCAAGTCTTAATCATGTCGGTTGAAACTGGCATTTCGGGGCAAGCTGAGTGTTCAGCCGTGCCATCTGTGATTGGCGTCTCAGGTGGGACTTGAAAAGCTGCGCCCCGAAAAAGAACACCGAACGACATGGGGCGCCGTCATGAGCAACAACAGACCGGATTTGGACAAGGATACGGTGCCGCCGGGCCTTTTGGCCGCAGGCGGTGCCGCGCATTCGGCCCCCCCTGCCGACGTATCTTCGGACTACGATCCCGATGGGACACCCGCGCTGGCGTTGTTGTTGCGCGCGCAACTGGCTCTCGGGAAAACCGAAGAAGCGGCGCGCACGATGGCGAGGCTTGCCGAAAAGCCGATATCGCCCGAACGGATCGAGGCTCAGGTCGGGTATGCGCTGGCGATTGACGACCTGATGATGGCGCGCACCATTCTGGCCGACGCAGAAGCGGATGGCGCCACTCGGAAATCGGAATCAGCGCAGATCAAGGCGCGTATCGCTATGGCGGAGAGGGATTTTCTGGCGGCGAAGGCAATTCTTGCCGCTGCCGTGGAAGCCGACCCCGACAACGGCGCGTTGCGCCGCCTCATGGCAGAAGTCATGGTCGCCAGCGGCTCGGCGGCCGACGTGCGCGCCGTTCTGGCGCATCTGGGCCAGATGCCGGTCAATCCGCCCGCCCCCAAGGCGCCGGGCGACGATCAGGACGGCGATCACCCCAACCGAGTGACCGGTTAGCGAGGTCGCCCGGACACGGCGGGTTGCAGGATGGCGGGTTTTCGCGGAACACTCGCGGTGACCGCTCCCGTTGCCGAGACCTGCCATGACATCGCCCGCCCCCGCCACGCCCTCGACCCACGACGCCGAGGAAGATGCCCGTAACGCCGATATCCTGATCTACGTGAACGGAGCATTGCTGCCGCGCGAAGACGCCAAGGTATCGGTATACGATTCCGGCTTCATGCTGGGCGACGGCATGTGGGAGGGGATGCGCCTTTACGATGGGTACTGGGCTTTTTTCGACGATCACATGGATCGCTTTTTCGACAGCTGCAAAGCCGTGAGCCTGGATGTCGGAACCGATCGCGACGGCATCCTCGAGGCACTGACCCGCACCGCCGAGGCCAATGGCATGACGACCGATGTGCATTGCCGCATGATGTTGACGCGCGGGGTGAAATCGAAACCATTCCAGCATCCCAAGCTCAGCCGACAGGGGCCGACGCTGGTGATCATCATGGAACATTCCAAACCGGTCGACCGGCTGCAATCGGCGGGCATTCGTCTGGCCAGCGTGCCCCAGGTACGTGGCCTGCCCCATGCGCAGGACGCAAAATTCAACTCTCATTCGAAACTGAACTGCGTGATCGCCTGCCTTCAGGCCGAACAGGCGGGCGCCGATGAAGCGTTGATGCTCGACCCGCATGGGTTCGTGAACACCACCAACGCGTGCAATTTCTTTATCGTGCGCAAGGGGGCCGTTTGGACCTCGACCGGGGATTACTGCATGAACGGCGTCACGCGGCAAAAGGTGATCGATCTGTGCCGCGCCGATGGCATCCCGGTCCTTGAAAAGAACTATTCCCTGTACGAGGCCTATTCGGCAGACGAGGCATTTCTGACCGGGACCTTCGGCGCCCAGACCCCGGTGGCCGAGATCGACGGCAAGCCGGTGGGCGACGGAACACGCCCGGTCATGGCGCGGATCCAGAAGCTCTACAAGGATCTGATCGCCCAAGACATCGCCGCGCAGGTCATCGCGCGGCCCTCACGATTGGTTTGACCCCGCCCGCCGCGCGCCCCATGCTGTCTCTGGAATTACCGCAAGGATCAGGACATGCGCATTGACGGGCTGCAATATGCCAATTGGTCAGAAAAGATCTTTCGTCAGATGCGCGAGGGCGGCGTGGATGCCGTCCACGTGACCATTGCCTATCACGAGACGTTCCGCGAAACCGTTCTGCAGCTGGAGAGATGGAACCGGTATTTCGAACAATTCCATGATCTTATCGTCCGAGGCTCAACCTCTTCCGATATCGACCTGGCCCGTGACACCGGCCGCACGGCGATCTTTTTCGGGGCGCAGAACCCGTCCCCCATCGAAGACGACATCGGGTTGGTCGAAATCCTCCACAGGCTTGGCCTGCGCTTCATGCAGTTGACCTACAACAACCAATCCCTGCTTGCGACGGGCTGTTACGAGGATGAGGATCCGGGCCTGACGCGGATGGGCAAGCAGGTCATCGCCGAGATGAACCGCGTGGGCCTGGTGGTCGACATGAGCCATTCGGCGGACAGATCGACGATCGAAGCGGCCGAGGTCTCGACCCGACCCATCGCGATCACCCATGCGAACCCCCACGCCTGGCACGCTGCACGACGCAACAAGCGCCACGAAGTTCTAAAGGCCGTGACGGATCGCGGCGGAATGCTTGGGGTGTCGCTGTATCCCCATCACCTCAGGGACGGCTCGGACTGCACGCTCGACAGCTTTTGCCAGATGATCGCGGAGGCGGCCGGGACCTATGGCGCGGATCATTTGGGCATCGGCAGCGACCTGTGTCAGGATCAACCCGACAGCGTGGTGGAATGGATGCGCGTGGGCCGCTGGACGAAACAGATCGACTATGGCGAAGGCTCGGCCGCGGCGCCGGGGTTTCCGCCCATGCCCGACTGGTTTCAGGACAATCGCGATTTCGGGCGGATCGAGGATGGCCTGCGGCGCACCGGACTGAATGCAAGCGAGGTGGCGGGCATCATGGGCGGCAACTGGTATAGGTTCTTCGCACAGAATTTCGGGCCCGCGTCATGAAACATTCCGCCCCGCAGATCCCGCGCCGCGATCCCGCGACCGTCATGCGCCTGAGCCGTTTGGGATCGCTGCACCAGTCCCGGCTCAGCTTCATGCGCATCCTGATGCGCCGCATGGCAGCGGACGGCTGGACGGTGACGCGCCCCGTGTTCGACATCGACAACACCGGTGTCGGCCGCGCGGTCTACACGGCAAACGGGCCCGATGGGGCCTATTCTCTGGTGGCCTTTGCCCATGACCTGCCCGACGCTTTGCGCAGCGACCGGGTGATCGCCGAGGCATGGGACGCGACCTTCGCCTTGTTCGATGGCGTGCCCACGACGGCGGATCTGGACCGTCTCGCGGCCAATGTCCCCCTGCAAGAGGCCGGGCGCGTCTCGGAACGTGAATTGACGCTGTCGCGCGCCAATCGGTCCGTCAGGCTTTGGGCCCATGTCGTCGGCGCATTGGCCGAGGGCCGGCAGCCTGATCCTGCCCAGATCGACGATGTCGGCTACCTGATGCGCACCACTGCCGTTTACGGATCCGGCAAGTTCGGGGCCGCCGACCGTGCCATGATCGCCGACCGCCCGGCCATGCAGGCCCCGTTTCAGGCCGAGATGCTGAGCGTCTACCTGATCCGGACATTCGTGCGGGACCTGGTCAATCACATGGCGCGTTCCAAGGGCGGCGCGCAAGCGGTGGATCTTGACCCCGACCTTGCCCGCAGGCTTGGCATCGGGAATTCCACCGGGCTTGGGATGGCGCCCTTCATCGTCAACCATCCGGTCTTGTTCAACAACTGGATCATGGCGCGCGAAGAGGCGCTGGCGCGCGTGCGGGGCGTCCAGCGCCCGACGCGGGCGCAACTCGACCGGTTTATGAACCTGCTTGCGCGCAGCGCGCGGGGGTTGGCGACATGGCGATCCGCGCATCCGATCCAGGTCGAGAAACTGGCCGCCCTGCGCGGGGATATCGACCGGCTGACCGCCCGTCTTGGGGCGGCGGCCCTGGACTGCGATTACCCATGGGATGCCCTGGTCCGTTGGAGCGAGACAGAATTGAGCCAGGAAGGGCAGGAGATGCTCGTATCGCTGGTTTTGGAGCCCCATGGCGATCTGGTTGATGGGCTGGCCGATTGCATGGCAGATCCGATATCGGACCACCTTGCCATCGACGGATCCGCGACGGTGGCCGACACACTGTCGGAGGCGCGCAACCTGTTCGGATGGGCCGAGACGATCGACTGGTCCGATCCGTCCGCGACCGCGCGCGCATGGTACGTCTCAGAGGAAAAACTGGAACCGCGACTGGGCGAGCGGTTCGAAGAACCGATTGCGGATTACGAGCAGCCACTGGCCCCCGCCCGCGACGGCGTGGCCCTGATCCGCTGCCTGGAGGCCTGGCCGGGCGATGCATCCGTGGCCGACCTGCTGCTGGCCCATCCCGAACACCGCGCCAGCCTGCGCCGCGTTCAATTGGCCCGGTTCGCGCCCTATGGCGAGATCCGCGACAATACCCTGGCCGCCGATATGCGCCCGATCGACATGCTGCGCGCCAAGCTGTCGTTTTTCGGGGCCACGCAATTCGATCCACGCTCGGACAGGTGGGTGCGGATCTGCATGTATGCCGGAGCCCCCTACCCTGAGGATCTGACAGACATGAGCGCGGACGACTGGGTGTATCCGGCTTGAACCTGTCCCTGAACGAAACCCGCGCGATGGCGCGCAAGGCCACGCGGGGGGCGGGCTATGGCTGGGGTCTGGCCGACGAGGCCGGGCGCGCGGTCGAGGGGCTGTGCGCCATGGGGCTGGACGGATGCGAGGCGCTGGCCGATCTGCTGACC
>CAYWTM010000091.1:0-13944 GCA_964460185.1 uncultured Roseicyclus sp.
GGCGACACCACCGTGGTCGACGCCTACCTCTCTCCGATTCTGCGCCGCTACGTCGCCCGGGTGGCCGATGCGCTGGGCGCCACCCCCGCAGGCCAGCCGGGACCGACGCTGCAATTCATGATGTCCTCGGGCGGCATGACCGCGGCCGAACGCTTTCAGGGCAAGGACGCGATCCTGTCTGGTCCTGCGGGCGGCGTCGTCGGCATGGTGGAAACCGCCGCCGATGCGGGGTTCGACCGCGTGATCGGCTTCGACATGGGCGGCACCTCCACCGACGTGGCGCATTTTGCGGGCGATTACGAGCGCGCCTTCGACACCGAGGTTGCGGGCGTGCGGATCCGCGCGCCGATGATGCGCATCCACACGGTCGCCGCGGGCGGCGGGTCGATCCTGCACGCCGAACCGGGCCGGTTCCGCGTCGGCCCCGACAGCGCGGGTGCAAACCCAGGACCCGCCTGCTATCGCCGTGGCGGGCCGCTCACGGTCACGGACGCCAATGTCATGCTGGGCAAGCTGCGCCCCGAGTTCTTCCCCCGTGTCTTCGGCCCCGATCAGGACGCGGCGTTGGATGCCGATGTGGTGCGCGCCCGCTTCGCCGAGATCGCCATCGACGAGGGGAAAAGCCCGGAAGAAGTGGCCGAGGGCTTCCTGACCATCGCCATCGAGAACATGGCCAACGCGATCAAGAAGATCAGCGTCCAGCGCGGCTATGACGTGACGAAATACCTGCTCAACGCCTTTGGCGGCGCGGCCGGCCAGCATGCCTGCCTTGTCGCGGATTCTCTGGGGATGGAATCGGTGCTGATCCACCCGCTGTCAGGCCTGTTGTCGGCCTATGGAATCGGGCGCGCCACCGTTTCGGCCAGCCGCCAGCAGGCGCTGGTCGAACCGCTGGAGGCTGGCCGCCTTGCGGCCATCGACCGTCTGGCCGGCGAGCTTCGCAACGCTGTCGCCGCCGACCTCTCCGAGCAGGGCGTGGACCCCGACGGCGCCGCTATGGTCACACGTCTGCACCTGCGCTACGCGGGCACCGACACCGCCTTGCCGATCGTCTGGACCGGCGATGCCACCGCCGCCCGCAGCGAATTCGAGGCCGCCCACAAGGCGCAATTCGGATTCACCAGCCCCGACAAGCCGGTCACCGTCGAGACAGTCGAGGTCGAAATGACCGAGTTCACCCGCGACAGGGGCACCACCGCGCCGCCGCAGGCCCATAGCCGCGACGCCGCCACCGACCGTCATGTGCCGATCTTCTGCGGCGGCAAGACCGTGCAGGCCGCCGTATTCCCGCGCGACGCCCTTTCGCCCGGCGACCGGGTGCGCGGCCCCGCGCTGGTCATCGAGCCGAACCAGACCGTTGTGGTCGAACCCGGCTGGACCGCCGAGCTGACCCCCCGCGACGACATCGTGATGCGCCGCCACGAGCGCTTGGCCCGCGACCTCGCGGCCGGCACGCTCGCAGCCGATCCGATCCTGCTTGAGGTGTTCAACAACCTCTTCATGAACATCGCCGAACAGATGGGCGTGGCACTGCAGAACACGGCCCATTCCGTCAATATCAAGGAACGGCTCGATTTCTCCTGCGCCGTCTTCGATGCGACCGGCGCGCTGGTGGCCAATGCCCCGCACATGCCGGTGCATCTGGGATCCATGGACCGCAGCGTGGAAACCGTGATCCGGCTGAACGAGGGGCGCATCCGCCCCGGCGACGTCTTCGCGCTGAATGCGCCCTACAATGGCGGCACCCATCTGCCCGACATCACCGTCGTCTCGCCGGTCTTCGACGATGACGGCGCCACGATCCTGTTCTGGGTCGCCTCGCGCGGGCATCACGCCGATGTCGGCGGCACCGCGCCGGGGTCGATGACGCCACTGGCCAAGACCGTGGACGAGGAAGGCGTTCTCTTCGACAACTTCGTTATTGTAGAAGAAGGCCGCTTCCGCGAGGACGCCTTGCGTCACCTTCTGACCGACCATGCCTGGCCTGCCCGCAACCCCGACCAGAACATCGCCGACCTCAAGGCGCAGATCGCGGCCAACGAACGCGGCACGGCGGAACTCAGGCGCATGGTGGCTGAATTCGGCCTGCCGACCGTGCAGGCCTACATGGGCCATGTGCAGGACAATGCGGCGGAGGAGGTCGCGCGCCTGCTGGGCCAGCTCGGGGATTGTTCCTACGAGTATCCGACCGACACGGGCCAGGTGATCCGTGTCAGGATCACGGTGGACCGCGCCACGCGGCAGGCAACGGTCGATTTCACCGGGACATCACCGGCCACAGACAACAACTTCAACGCGCCCGAACCGGTGACGCGGGCCGCTGTCCTGTACTGCTTCCGCGTGATGGTCGAGGCACCCATTCCGATGAACGCGGGCTGCCTGCGCCCGATCAAGATCATCATTCCCGAAGGCTCGATGCTCAAACCCGCCTACCCGCGTGCGGTCGTTGCGGGCAACGTGGAGACCTCTCAACATGTCACAAGCGCGATCTTCGGCGCGTTGGGGGCCATCGCCAATAGCCAGGGCACGATGAACAACCTGACCTTCGGCAACGACACCCACCAGTATTACGAGACGATCTGTTCGGGCTCGCCGGCGGGCGTGACGAATGCGGGCCGCGGCTTTGACGGCACCTCCGGCGTTCATGTCCACATGACGAACTCCCGCCTGACCGACCCCGAGGTGCTCGAGATGCGCTTTCCCGTCCTGCTGGAACATTTCGGGCTGCGCCCCGGCTCGGGCGGGAAGGGCGCGCATCCGGCCGGCGACGGGACGGAACGGCGCATCCGGTTCCTAGAACGGATGGATTGCGCGATCTTGTCCTCGCACCGATCCTCGCCCCCGCGCGGCATCGCAGGGGGCGGCGACGGCCAGGTCGGACAGACCCTGGTCCGCCGCCGCGACGGCACCACCGAAGTGCTGGACGCCTGCGCCCAGACGGTGTTGGAGCCAGGCGAGGCGGTGACCGTCATCACCCCCACCGCGGGTGGGTACGGCTCCGCCTGATCCGCCGTTCCGAGGGGCCGGTGCGGCGGCTCAGCTGCCCCGGCTTTTCAACGCAGGGCGGAAAAGGCTGTGGGAGCAAGGAAGCTGCTTGCGATATTGGCGACGACCTCGCCATGGACGCGCTGATGCTCGGCGCGTGCCGCGACCCATTCGGGATCCGTGGCAAACGTGGTCCAAAGCCGCTCGCGTTCCTCCATCGTCTCCCAGGCGAGGAAATAGGTCAGATCGTGATTGGACGGACCGATGAGTGTGGTGAAGAACCCCGTCGGGCGCAGACCGATCCTTTCCCAGATGCGCAATGTCGTTGCCTCGAACCGCTGCAACAACGCGGGCATGCCGCCGGGCACACAGGAATAGACGCGCATTTCATAGATCATGGAGTGTCCCTTGGATATTCAGGCCGCCGTGTAGGCGGTCTTGACGGTGGTGAAGAATTCGGCGGCATAGCGGCCCTGCTCTCTCGGGCCATGGCTTGATGCCTTGCGGCCCCCGAAAGGCACATGGAAATCCACACCAGCCGTGGGCAGGTTGACCATGACCATTCCGGCCTCGGCATTGCGTTTGAAATGGGTGGCGTGTTTCAGGCTCGTGGTGGCGATCCCGGCGGACAGGCCGAACTCCGTGTCATTGGCCAGATCAAGCGCATGATCGTAGTCGCGCGCGGCAATGACGGCGGCCACGGGTCCAAAGATTTCTTCGCGCGCGATGGTCATGTCATTGGTGCATTCGGCAAACAGGGCCGGCATCTGGAAGAACCCTTCGGTGTCGCGGGTCAGACGCATGCCGCCCGCCACCAGCCGGGCACCTTCGCTTTGGCCCAGGGCGATGTATCTTTCGTTCTGTGCGAGTTGGGATGCATCAACGACCGGACCGATGTCCGTGCCCTCATGCAGGGCATGCCCAACCGTCAGCGTCTTCATTCGTTCGGACATCGCGGCAAGAAACCGGTCGTGGATCGCCTGTTCGACAATGATGCGCGAGGATGCCGTGCACCGCTGGCCGGTCGAAAAGAACGCACCGTTGACGACGCAATCGACTGCAATATCAAGATCGGCGTCTGCCAACACGACAAACGGGTTCTTGCCTCCCATTTCGCATTGGACCTTGCGCATGAGCCGCGCCGACGCCGCAGTCAGCGCCGCGCCCGTGGATTGCGAGCCGGTGAAGGTCAGTGCATCCACATCGGAACTGTCCACGATCGTCTGGCCGACAACCGATCCGCGCCCCATGACCAGGTTCAAGACGCCATCAGGCAGGCCCGCACGGTGCAGGATATCGACAAGCGCCCAGGCACATCCCGGCACCAGATCGGCAGGTTTGAAGACCACCGTGTTTCCATAGCAAAGCGCAGGCGCGATTTTCCACGCCGGAATGGCGATGGGAAAATTCCACGGCGTGATCACCCCCACCACGCCCACGGGTTCGCGCGTGATCTCGACGCCCACCCCGGGCCGCACGGAGGGTAGCGTTTCGCCTCCAAGCCGCAGAGCCTCACCTGCGAAGAAATCGAAAATCTGCGCCGCGCGCACTGTTTCACCAATGCCTTCGGCCAGTGTCTTTCCCTCTTCTCGGGCCAGAAGACGGCCCAGTTCATCCTTGCGCGACATGATTTCGTCGGATGCACGGCGCAAGATCGCGTGCCGTTCCAACGGCCCCGTGCGCGACCAGGCGGGGAATGCGGCCTTTGCTGCGGCGATGGCGTCCAAGGTCTGCGCGGCCGTCGCCCGGGCATAGTGACCCACGACATCCGAAACATCGGAAGGGTTGATGTTGGGCGCGGCCTCGCCCGCGACCCATCGGCCGCCCAAAAGGTTCGGTTTCGGCTCTGACATCGTCTTCTCCAGCAGGTCAGGTCTTCGGGTGCGGGCCGTCTAGCCGATCACGGCACTCTGATCGGAATAGCGAACGGTGAAGGTCATCGAGCCTTCGTTCAGCAGCCAGCGATGCAAGCTGTACTGGCGCAGTCCGGCCTTGTGGAATGGATCGGCGTCGGCGATTTTCCGGGCGGCGTCCTCGTCTTCGGCACGCACGATGATCATGCCGGCGGTGGGTGTTGTGCCACCATCCTCAAAGATCGGCCCCGCCCCGAACAGCTGACCCGCGCGTTCAAGGTCGATTTGGTAGTCCAGATGTGCGGGTAAAACCGCCTGCATGCCCGGGGCTCGGGCGGGGCGGGTGGTGATCACGTACAGTGACTGGCGCAGAAACGACGCGTAAAGGTCTTCGGGCTTCTTGTCAGACATGTGGCCTCCGGCAGGCAAATGGATGCTCTGACGTGCCGCCGGATTGTCCCGGCGGCACGTCAGAAGGATTTACCGACGCTCGATCTGTGCGGTGTCGATGACCTCGGTCCACACGGCAATCTGGCGTTCGATCAGCGCCTGCAGTTCCGCACCGGTCGACCCGCGCGGCGACGCGCCAAGGGCCGCGATCTGCGCCTGCACGTCTTCCATGGCGAGCACCCGCTGGATTTCGGCCGAAAGGGCAGCCTCCACGTTTTCGGGCAGGCCCGCAGGCGCTCCAAGTGCCGTCCACGAGATGACGTCAAACCCTTCGGCGACGGTTTCATTCAACGTGGGAACATCGGGGGAATCGGGCCAGCGTTCAGCCGAGGTAACGGCCAGGACATCGTAGACCCCAGCGTCGGCCTGGCCCCGGATGACGGTGCCCGTGTCGATGATCAGATCGACCTCGCCGCCCATCAAGGCCGTGCTGGCTGCAGCCCCGCCCTGATACGGCACGTGGATGAATTCGGCCCCGGTTTCCAGACCCAGAAGCTCTCCGGTGAGGTGCTGGGTCGACCCGACACCCGAATGCCCGATCACGATGCTGCCCGGGTCGGCCAAGGCGGCTTCGATCAGGGCATCGATCGACTCGTATTCACCGGCGCGCGCCGCGAGGAAGAACGGGAACTGGCCGATGGTCGACAAGAACGTGTAATCGTCCACGGGCTCGAAAGGCAACGAGTTGTATAGAGCCGCCGCCACCGCGTGACCGCCAACCAGCAGCTGCATGGTATAGCCATCGGGATCCTCACCCGCGACATAACCCGACGCGACTGTCCCCCCGGCCCCCGGCCGCGATTCCACGACGACAGGCTCTCCCAGGCCTTGCGACATCTGTTCGGCCATGATGCGCGAAACGGTGTCCGCGTTGCCGCCCGGCCCAAAGCCATGCACGATGCGCAGCGAACGATCCGGGAAACTGTCCTGTGCAACCGCCGGCACGGCCAGCGCGATCGCAAGGGGCAGCGTGGCAATCAGATTTCTAAGCATTTGTATTCCTCCCTTGGTGATAAAGCCTCTTTGGTGATCCTGGCCCTCGGCTTTGAAGGGCCTAGCGTTCGTGCGCTCCTCGCGTTTGAACGTTGCGTCGGTAGGTCTTGATGGTTGAGAAGATCGAGAAACCGATCAGCGCCACCGTGCAGGCGAACAGCACGGCGCTGATCGGGCGTTCGATGAAAATTGCGAAGTCCCCGCGATAGATCAGCATCGTGCGGCGGAAATTGTCCTCGAGCAGCGGGCCGAGCACGAAACCCAGCAGCACCGGGGCCGGTTCGAAGCGGTAGCTTTTCATCAGGTAGCCGATGATGCCGAATGCCAGCGTCAGCACCACATCCGTGACACTTGTGCGGTGCGAATAGACGCCGACGCAGATCATCACGATGATCACCGGATAGAGCTTTTGATAGGGGATACGCAGCAACAGCACCCAAAGGCGGATCAAGGGAATGTTGATCAGGAGCAAGATGACGTTGCCCACGAAAAAGCTTGCGATCACCCCCCAGAACAACAGCGGCTGGTCCACCATCAGGCGGGGGCCCGGGATGATGCCGTTCAGGATCAGCGCACCAATGATCAGCGCCATGACCGCGTCGCCGGGAATGCCCAGTGTGAGCGTGGGGATAAACCCGGTCTGGGACGCCGCGTTGTTGGCGGATTCCGGTGCCGACAGGCCCGGCAAATGCCCCGTGCCGAATTTTTCCGGCGTGCGCGAGACCCGTTTTTCCGTGGCATAAGCCATGAATGATGCGATCGCCGCGCCGGTTCCCGGAAGCGCACCGAAAAAGCTCCCGATGGTCGAGCCACGCAGGATCGGTCCTAAAAGCGATCGCGCCTCGGCACGGGTGGGGATGATATCGCGCATGGTGACGCTGATGTTGGTCATCGTCCGCGTGCGATTGGATGCGTTGCGGATGATCTCGCTGACCCCGAACAGCCCCATGGCGAGCGACACCAGGCTGATGCCATCGGCCAGTTCGGGCATGGCAACGAAGCGGTAATATCCCGTGGTGGCATCCGCCCCCACGAGGCCAAGCGCGATGCCCACCAGAACCATCGCGAAAGACCGCAATTGCGACCCGGTCCCGACAAGGGACGCCGCCAGCAGGCCCAGGACCACCAGCATCGCGTATTCCGGCGCGCCGAAACGCAGCGCTATGCTTGTCATCGGGATGGCAGCCAGCACCAGGATCGCGACCCCGATCATGCCGCCCACAAAGGATGAAAACGCCGCGACGAACAGGGCCATCCCTGCCCGGCCGTCCCTGGCGATCGGATAGCCTTCCAGACAGGTCACCACCGAAGACGGCGTTCCGGGCAGGTTCAACAAGATCGACGCGATCGAGCCGCCATATTGGGATCCATAGTAGATCCCCGCCAGCATGATCATCGAGGTTGTCGCATCCAGATAGAACGTGACCGGAAGCAGCAGGGAAATTGCCGTGATCGCTCCGATCCCCGGCAAAACGCCGATCAACTGCCCGATGAACACGCCCGCAAAGGCGTAGATCAGGATCTCGGGCTGCATCACGACAGACAGCCCCATGAGGAACTGGTCGATCAAGGCTACCTCCAGAATGCCGGTATCGGCAGTTCAAGTGTGACAAGGAACAGCAGCCAGCCCGCACCCGTGGCCAGGACCGCATACAAGAGAATCGTGGCCGGACTGGCAGCCTTGTCCGCCAGCATCGACACGACCACGGCCAGGAACATCGCGGGCACCAGGCCGGCGAGATCGACCAGGACGGCAAAGATCAACATGGCCGCCGATACGAAGATCAGGCCGCGCCACTGGATGCCGCCCGCCTTGTCCATGCCCGCATCGGCGATGTCGACGATGATGATGGCCACGGCGATCACGCAGATCATCACGGCAATGGCGCGCGGTATGAATCCCGGGCCCATCTGCGTCAATCGACCGATCGGATAGTCCCAGCCGATGGCAAGCATGCCAAGCCCGATGAAAAGCAGAACCGCGCCACTGGTGGCGCGATGAACAATGCTGGTCCGTGCCTGGTCCTGGGTTTGCATGGTCGCCCCCCTCCCGAGAACGATGGATAAAGTGCTCGCCGGCTATCGGCCGGCGGTCATGGGTTCGTCTTGTGGCGGTATCGGATCCGGCAAAGTCACCCCGAAACGCCCGGCCAGCGCGGTCAGGCGCTGCATCGTGCCGGAGGCAATGGGGATGCCGTTGGCCAATCGATCCTCGGACACCCGAAACCCGCGTTCACCGGGCATCAGGATCTCGTCCGTGCCCGGGGCCGTGGGCAGGGCCTTGAGGCGGCGCGCAAGATCCGCGACCTGCGTGGCAAACACCTCCGGGTTGGCGAAGGTCGCGATGTTCAGGGCGACAGCCACACCGTTCATCGAACCCTTTTCGCCCATCAGCGCGGTCGAAATGACCGGGTTGGAGATCAGAACACTGGACAAGACCTCGATCATCAACGACAGGCCCGACCCCTTGGGCCCACCAAGCGGCGTCAGGGTCTCGACCTTGGCGGGGTCCGTCGCCGGGCGTCCGTCGGCATCGATGGCCCACCCCTCGGGGATCGCGATGCCGGTATCCTTGGCATGCATGATCTTTCCAAGCGCCACCGTCGAGGTCGACATATCCAGCAACAGCGGCAATCCAGTCGATGGAGCCGCAATCGAAACCGGATTGGTGGACAACCCCGACACCCGCGCACCGTGATAGGCCATGAGGGGGCCTGATGCGGTCATCACGATCCCGACGCAGCCGTGCCTTGCGGCTTCCAGTGCGAAATACCCCACGGCCCCGGCATGCGTGATGTTGCGCGCGGAACACCAGCCGATACCAAGTTCGCCGGCCATGCCGATGGCCGTATCCATCGCCGCCATCATGGCCGAAGGGCCCGGTGCGCGTGCCGCGTCAAGCACCGCCGTGGCACCATGTTGCGACGTCACCTCGGGCTTTGCCACCGGGTCGATGAGGCCCTGTTCGACCATCTCGACATAGCGCGGAATGCGCAGCACCCCGTGAGAGTTGGTGCCGCGTGCATTGGCCCAGACCAGAACATCCGCCGTGCACCGCGCATGGGCCGCAGCGTATCCACCGGCCTCGAGCAAGGCCGCAGCAAATGCATGCAGGTCATGGGCCCGGAATGCGGTCATGCGGTGTCTGCCAACGGAGTTGGAAAGAATTTCCTGAGCCACGCGGCGATCAGGGCCTGCGTATGCGGGGCGTCCTCTTCGGACAGCGGGAAATGCGACACGCCGGTCGGGATCATCAACTCGGCATTGGCGCCGGCCTTTTCGAACAGGCGGATGGATTGTTCCATCGGCGTGATCACGTCACCGGCGGTGTGGAACAGCAACAGCGGACGCGGCGCGATGGAGGCCACGACATCCTCGGCGCGGAAATGATACATGCTGATCGCGGTCTCGACCGGCACCTCGAATTGCGCATGAGGCGACAGGTTCTTGCGCAGTTCCTCGGGGATCGGCACCACGTCAAAGCGCGACACCCACATGCTTTCGCCGGTTTCGGCCTTGTGCCGCCGGCCCTCTTCGAGAATGCCGGTGAACTTGGCCCAGGCCTCGGGCGTGGGGTGCTGGCCGCGGAATTTCCGTTCACCGTCGCCCCAGCCGCACAGGGACAGAACGCAGGCCACCCGTTCATCCACGCCGCCCGTAAAGATCGCGACCGCCGCGCCAAAGCTGTGGCCCGTCACCCCGATGCGTTGTGGATCGACCTCTTCGCGTTGGGCGATGAAGGTCAGTGCATTGCGCGTGTCGGCGACCTGATCGAAACACCGCACCTCGCCGCGCGCACCTTCGCTTTGACCGCAGCCGCGAAAATCGATGCGGAACACGCAATAGCCCATGGCCTCGATCATGCGGGCCACCAGCTCCACGTGGGATTTGTCCTTGGTGCCCACGAAGCCGTGCAAGACGATGAACGTCGGCAGGCGCTGGCCAGGTTTGCGCCCCTCGGGCACATGCAAGACCCCCGACAGTTTCAGACCATCGGACATGAATGTGAGATCGTGTTCCATTCTATCGTCGCCTCGCCTTGGTGTCAGATGGGAACCGGCGCGCTACGCGCGGGCCCATGAATTGCAAAATGTCGAAAAATCAACCAGATGGCTGCGCAGGAATGCCTCGGTATCGGCGTTGGTGATGCGGCCGGCCTCGACATCCACCTTGGTCTTGGCGCCTGCGACCTGCACCTCGGGCTTGGCCATGATCAGCACGTCCTGGCAATGCAGCGTCTGGCGCAATCCTTCATGCACGCGCGCGCCTCCCAAGAGACCGGGCGAAACGCTCCAGATCGTGGTGGGTTTCCGGGCCATGGGATTGGGGTTCACCCGCGAAATCCAGTCGATGGCGTTTTTCAGGCCGCCGGGAATGGACCAGTTGTATTCCGGCGTCACGATCAAGATCGCATCCACGCCCCTGACCGCGGCAACAAACGCGGTGACGCTGTCCGGCATGCCCTCGTCGAGAATGTCCTGGTTGAACAGCGGCAGGGTGCCGGGGTTGGGCAGCGCGACAGGCGTCATGCCACCCGGCACCAGATCGGCCGCAGCCCGCCCCACGGCGCGCGACAATGATGCCCGCCGCAGCGACCCCTCAAGAATTCCAAGCTGTATGGTGGACCCCGTCATGCCAAATTCCTCATGCTGCCGGCGCGGCCCACGGGAACCAATGCTCGCGCCAAGGCAGCGGTGCCGGTTCCCCCCAGACATTCATGACACGCACGTTCTCGGGGCGTTTGAGCGCCGTGATCACGTTGGGTTCATAGCGGTCATCATCGTTGATGAGGGCCATGCCGCCGGCGCATTCCACCATCGCGCCACAGGCATCCACGTAATACGCGTAGGTGTTGTCACCCGGGCGGTGCCGACCGGGCCCCCAAACCAGCATCTTGTCGACCGTATCCAGAAGATCCCCCAGCCGGCAGTAATCGGAGAACTCGGCAACTTCCCACGAATAATGGTGCAGCCCGGTTTCGCCTTTGACGATGCCGAGAATATGGTGAAGCCGGTTCGCCCCGCGCATCCAGCTGAGCCCGTCGTTCACCATCCGCTCCGACAGGCGCATGCCCATGATCGTTTCGAATTGCGCGCGGGTTTCTGCCGGATCAGGTGAGATGATATTGACATGATCCAGACGCAGCGGTGCGATCCCCGTTGTGGGATGACGACTGCCGTAAATTTCGGTGGAAACCGGCGAATGCAGTTCGATCGTGTGACCTTGTGGGGTGACATAGCTCATGCCCTTGACGCAGCACTCCAGGCTTGGCTCGGTCGAGATCAGCCGGCACCCCGCATCCGCGACCCTGTCGGCAGCCTCGGCGACGGCGGCCTCGGATACAGCTTCGAACCCCAGCGACCGGATCGAGTTTTCACTGGCTTCATGGAGCACCAGTTCCGCCTTGCGTCCGTTGGATGACAGCCAAACGCACCCGGCTTTTTCCTGCGTGACATGCAACCCCAGGATCTGTCGGGATTCGCGAACCAGCGCATCGACGTCCACCACGTTCAGCTGCACGTGCCCGACCGCATTGACCAGATAGCTCATCTCCACCTCCCCATGGCGCCGTCGTGTTGACCGTGTGCTAACATATGGTTTCGGCAATCTCAATTATTTTCGAAAATTTGTGTTTGTTGGAATAAAATCCGGACGCAACGGGGACCAATGACCGCCTCATGTTTCGGCCTCGACCATGTTCGACAATGTGCCGATGCCTTCGATTTCGACCTCGACCACATCGCCGGGCTTCAGGAACTCGGGAGGTTTTCGTGTCGTTCCGAAACCGGTGCAGGTTCCGGTCACGATCACGTCGCCCGCCTCAAGCGGCGCGAAGGTCGAGATATAGGAAATCAGGTACGGGATATCGAAGATCATGCGCGACGTATCCGTGCGCTGCTTTTCGTCACCATTGACCCGCGTCACCATTGCTACGCCGCGTTCCGGGATCGGCAGATCGCCGGCCTCGACCATCCAGGGGCCGAACGCACCCGTTCCGACAAAGTTCTTGCCCGGCGTGAACTGGTGAGAATGCTTTTGCCAATCGCGCACAGTGCCATCGTTGTAAATGGAATAGCCCGCCACGTGCGCCATGGCCCGGTCAGTCGAAATATGCCGCCCGCCGGTGCCGATGATCACGGCCAGTTCCCCTTCGAAATCCAGTTTTTCAGAGGATCGGGGCTGGATCAGCGGCGCATCATGGGCGATTTGCGAGGATGCGAGGCGCAAGAACAGCACCGGGTAGGCAGGCGCCTTGTCGCGGTCAGTGTCGTCTTCCCAATAATTCACGGCCGCGCAGATAATCTTGTCCGGGTTGGGAATCACCGGGGCTAGCTGAATCTCGTCAAGGCGCAGATCGGCCTCATCCGGAAGATGCGACAGGTCCCAACCGCGCCCACCGGCAATAAACGACTTGAGATCAGGGAATTGACCCTGCGATCTTTGCCCAAGATCAACGACCCCTCCCTCGGCGACCACACCCCAGGATGCCTGTCCATTTCGCGTGAATGACAGCAGCTTCATTCGCAACTCTTTTCTTTTTCGAAAATTTATATATCCTTGAAAAAACGGCGTGTGAAGATTTTTCTGGCGGAACCGATGGCCCTGCTCAACATGTTGGGATATTCGAAAATCCGGGATGCGTGCTTGAGCGCCATATCCCGACGCAGCCGCACCGACGCATCCATTACGGAGTGACGCTTGACACCTGGCCTTTTGAATCCCGCTGGCACCGCCGCATCGAAATCCGACGCCACAGGTGGGCGCGATGTTCTTGCGCGCTTGCGCACGGATATCGTCAGCAGTGTCTTCGAGCCGGAAACACGGCTGAAATTCGCGGATATGACCAAGCGCTACGATGTCGGCATCGGCACCCTGCGCGAGGCGCTGTCGCAACTGACGTCAGAAGGTTTCGTGACGCTCGAGGCGGGCAAGGGGTTCCGGGTGGCGCCCGTTTCCGCGGCAGAGCTCGTCGAGATCACGGACCACTTCATCGACCTGGAAAAACGCGCTGTGCGCGAGGCCATCGCCCATGGCGATGAAGACTGGGAAACAAATATCGTTGCCGTTCATCACCGCCTGAGCCTTGTCGAAGGCCTGCCATGGGAAAAGCGGATGGAGCGGCACTCGGAATGGGTCGAACGCCACCGCGAGTTTCACGAGGCCATTGTTGCGGCTTGTCCGGGGCGCTGGCTCCTGCGGCTGAGGACAATGATGTTCGACCAGCTTGACCGCTATCGGTTCGTGACCAAGAAAGCCCCTGAAGGGCTCGGCCGAAAGAAGTTCGAGGAACATCGCCAGATCATGATGGCGACGTTGGAACGCGATGCGGACAAGGCAGCGCGCCTGATCGAAGAGCATATTCGCGACACGTCGGATCGCGCACTGGCGATCCTTTGATCCGTGGCGGTGCAAATGGCCGGAACACCCGGGCAGGCAGTGATTTTTCCGCCAGAACACAGGCTTTTCCACCAATCGCTTTGCCTTTATGATTGTCGTCAGGCCGGGATCACGCGAAGCTGTCTTCCGAACATGAACCGGCGTTTGCGGATCCCATACGCTGTTGCGATGTTGTCCGCATGTGCATGAGGACACCACCCCAAAGTGTAGAGTGTTGACAGTCTGCGAATTGGCTGATGTGATGTCTGTGACCACAGGGACAGGG
>CAYWTM010000092.1:0-13763 GCA_964460185.1 uncultured Roseicyclus sp.
GAAGAGGACAAGCTGACCGTGGCCCGCGCCCGCAAGATCCAGCGTTTCCTCAGCCAGCCGTTCGACGTGGCAAAGGTGTTCACCGGATCCGACGGCGTTCAGGTTCCGCTGGATGTCACCATCGCATCGTTCAAGGCCGTTGTGGCCGGTGAATACGATCACCTGCCCGAAGGCGCCTTCTACATGGTTGGCGGCATCGACGAAGTGATCGCCAAAGCCGAGAAAATGGCGGCTGACGCCGCCTAAGGAGAGCCCCAATGGCCGACAAGATGCAATTCGATCTGGTTTCGCCGGAACGCCGTGTCGCCTCGATGCAGGTCAGCGCCGTGCAGATCCCCGGCGCCGACGGTGATCTGACGGCGATGGCCGATCATGCGCCGATGATCACGACGCTGCGGCCCGGTGTCCTCAAGATCGAGGGCGCCGATGGCGGGGACGTGTCCTATTTCGTCACCGGCGGGTTCGCGGATGTGGCGGGTCCATCGGTCACGGTGCTGGCTGAACAGGCAATGCCTGCCAGCGAAGTCACGGCCGAGATCATGGATGGCTTCATCGCCGAGGCACGCGCCGCCCATGAAAAGGCCCGTGCGTCCGATGACGCGCCGCACAACCTGGCGGATGCCACGGCCAAGCTGTTGGCCGATATGGAGGCCGCCAAAGGCCACATGATGGGCTGACGATCCGGACGACGCAATTCGGTCCCAAGAGAATACACGCCCGCGCAGACCTTGCGCGGGCGTTTTCAGCACCAAGGTCGTAAATTCAGGCTGTCCCTTTTTCCTGATCACCAAATCGCAAAAATCCCGCGACCCGTGTCATCCAGTTCAAACTTTTGAACCGCAGGCCCCAGGCGTCAGCGGATTATCGGAGGGACTGCTGGACAACATGGCGACGCCTGGGCTAGGTCGCGGTCAGCATACGGAGTTATCACCCATGAAAGCACAACGCCTGATCAGGGCATTGGGTCCCAATGGCGCCTTGCGCATCCATTTCGGCCAATGGGGTGAGGACGTCATCATCCGCAAGACCTTTCGCAAGACGGCCAAGCGGAATTCGGGATTCTACATGGATGTCGGCGCCTATCATCCCTTCCGGCAATCCAATACCGCCCACTTGTGGTGCCTGGGCTGGAACGGGGTCAACGTGGATGCCAACCGCCGCACCATCGATGTTTTCAACAAGGTGCGCCGGGGCGACGTGAATGTCTGGAGCGCGGTGGTGTCCGACGAGGTCGCGGCGAGCAACGAGACCGTGTCGTATTATTCCCAGAGAAATCTTGATCTCGAGGCGACGATCTTGCCCGAAATGGCAGAGGAACGCGGCAGGCATAAGGTCGAACAGGTGCCTTGCGTCAGCCTGCGCATGCTGATCGACACCTATGGCCCGAAGGCCGAGGATGGCATCGATTTCCTGAACATCGACATCGAAGGACTGGACGAGGACGCGGTCGCTTCGGTCGATCAATGGTCCACCCTGCCGCGCGTCATCGCGATCGAGACCTATGCCCGAACGATACCCGACGTGCTGGAGACCGGGATCCACCGGCATCTGACGGCGGCCGGATACGATTATCGCCACCAGATCGGGCTGACTTCGATCTACGTGCATCAATCGGCGACCGAACTCGCATGACGGGCCCCGCTGGCGCGTGGACGCGTCTCGCGGCCACAGTCAGGCCCTGATCGGGCGGCTTGCCTGTGCCATTTTCGGACCCCGGATGGACCCTGAAATTCCTTGATTGCACCATTTTCATTGCATAGGCATCGCAGACGCCAAACGTCGGGATGATATGAAACGCCTTCGCCATCACTTGATCGGGGTCGACCAGGGCTCCAGGGTTATGTTCTCCGATTTTGCGGATAACGGCCCCATGTGGACCGGTGATGGCCCCCGTGAATCGCGTTTTGCCGTGACGTTTTCCGAAAGCTATCGTGCGCCGCCCGTGGTGCATGTGGCCCTGTCCATGTGGGACACCGACGGAGAAAAGAACCAGCGCGCGGATCTGCGGGCCGAAAACGTGTCTGCGGACGGGTTCGACCTGGTGTTCCGAACCTGGGGAGACAGCCGGATCGCGCGCGTTCGGGGCGACTGGATGGCGGTGGGTGAATTGCCTGACGACGAAGACTGGGAATTGTACTGAACCCGCTCATTCGTTCCACAGCAACACCTCGGACCATGGTGCGGATCTGTCCAGCAGGTCCGGGCAGGCCTCGCCAATATGGGCTGCACCTTCCGGGGTGCGGGTCCTGAAGACGACCACGGCCCCGTGGGGCGACCAACCGGCTTCGGTTCGTGCTCCGGGCTGATAGGTGCCAGCAGGTTCGAAGCGTATTCGTACGCCGGGTACAGTGGTCGCTTGTCCATCGCCGCAATAGTCGGCCCGCACCATGCGGACGCACGAAAGATGCATGTCTTGCGCGTGCCGACCTTCCCACGGCAGAAATCCGTTCTCGATGCATTTGGCATGTGCGCCGCCAGCACAGGCCACCGAAAACCCGGACGGGCGCCACGTGCCGTCGTCGTTCCATGCCCCTTCGAGCACATAGGCATGTGTCCCCGAACCATCGGCATCAGTGCAAAAGGATGTACCGTCGAGCAAGGACAGCCAAAACTGCGTTGCGCCATTGTCCGATCGGGTTTGTTCAAGGATCGTCAATCCGGGTTCTGCCGCCAGCAGACTCTCGGCCGGATTCAGAGATATGTCTGCCGATGCCGGAATTTCCACCCAAAGCAGTGCTGCGGCCAAGGCCGCAGCACCGGATCGCTTCACTTGGGGCCCGCCACACTCGTTGCGGTAAGCGTGGCCGCGAAAGAGATGAGGCCAAGATCCGGACCATTGTCCAACCAGCCCCCGCCATCGGCGCCGCCACGGCTCGGGCGGTCGTCACTGTCGCACGCCAAAGCGCTTGCGGCTGACATCGTGAAAATTGAACCGGCAACCGCCAGAACTGTGAGTGTCTTTTTCATGGATATCGCTCCCAATAAGAATTGCGTTTTATTTGGACTTTCCAGAGCCGCCGCAATTAAGGGGCGGACGCGAAACTATAGAAAGCAATAATACGCTGAGTCAAATCGGGTGACGCAGGCGAAATATCGGGAATTGATGAGGGCCAATTTCGCGTTATATCGAATCCGATTGCAGGGCGGTAAAACAGCCATGCAATCTCGACCGCTGATCAGCGCCCCCACATGCCTTTGGGGTATAGCCCCTCGTAGATCGGCACGAGCGATTGGGCATCAAACAGCGACGAAACGCTGGTGCCGTTCCAGATATTGGTGATCGCCTGCGCGAACATCGGCGCTGTTGGCACCACCCGGATACTGGCGCAGCCCTTGACCGCCTCCGTCGCCTCGATCGTATCGGTGATAACCAGTGATTTCAGCACAGATCCGGTGATGCGTTCGATCGCGGGGCCGCTCAATACACCATGGGTGGTGTAGGCATGCACCTCGGTCGCGCCCGCCTGCATCAGCACGTCGGCGGCTTTGCACAAGGTGCCCGCCGTGTCGCAGATATCGTCGACGATGATGCATTTGTGCCCCGACACATCCCCGATCACGGTCATGCCCTCGACTTCGCCGGCCTTTTCGCGGCGCTTGTCCACGATGGCCAGCGGTGCACCGATGCGGGTCGCCAGTTCGCGCGCCCGGGTCACGCCGCCCACATCGGGCGAGATCACCATCACATCGGACATGTCGCCATTGAAATGGTGCAGGATATCGAGCGCGAAAATGGGCGATGCATAAAGGTTGTCGACCGGCATGTCGAAAAAGCCCTGAATCTGCGCGGCATGCAGATCCATCGTCAGGATCCGTTCGATCCCGCCGGACGCCATCATGTTGGCTACCAGTTTCGCGGAAATGGGGGTGCGCGCCTTTGTGCGTCGATCCTGGCGTGCGTAACCGAAATAGGGAATGACGGCTGTAATCCGGCTGGCCGAAGATCTGCGCAGGGCATCCGCCATGATCAACAGCTCCATCAGGTTGTCATTGGCGGGCTTCGAGGTGGGCTGGATGATGAACATGTCCTCGCCGCGGACATTCTCGTAGACCTCGACAAAGATTTCCTGGTCGTTGAACCGTTCGACCCGCGCGTCGACCAGATCGACCTGCATGCCCCGATGCATGGACATCCGCCTGGAGATGGCCTTGGCAAGTGTTCGGTTGGCGTTTCCGGCAATGAGTTTTGGATCTTGGGATGGCATGTCTTTTTCCCCCGAAATGGCAGCAATGCGGGGTCCCCGTCCCGCGTGATGTTGACACCCCCTAACACCCGTCTAACGTCGGCGCAAAGCTGAAAAGGGAAGGGGTGCCAAGATGGCCCATATCGATTATTTCTTTGCCACAGTCTCACCGTTCACCTACATCGGCGGCACCCGGATGGAGGAGATTGCGGCGCGCCATGGCGCCACGGTCACCTACAAGCCGCTGGATGTCATCGCGCTGTTCGGGCGGACCGGCGGAATTGCCCCCAAGGATCGCCACCCCGCGCGCCAGGCCTACCGCCTGCAGGAACTCCGCCGTCAGGCCGCCAAGGCAGAAATGCCGATCAATCTCAAACCCGCCTTCTGGCCCACCAATCCCGCGCCGTCCTCCTATGCGCTGATCGCGGCGCAAAAGGCCGGTGGCGGCGATATGGGCAAGCTGGTGGCCGCGATCACCCGCAAATGCTGGTGTGACGAACAAAACATCGCCGAGGATGACGTGATCCGAGAGGCGCTGGCCGAGGCAGGCTTTGATCCCGCATTGGCGGACAAGGGCCTGTTGGCCGGGGCCGAGGAATATGCCGCAAACCTCGAAGAGGCCGTGGCCCGCAACGTGTTCGGCGCGCCGTTCTACGTGGTGGATGACACGGAGTATTTCTGGGGTCAGGACCGTTTGGAAGATCTCGATCTGTTCCTGTCCGGCAAATTGTGAACAGTTTTGCCCGCACGTGGGGGCAGGGGCAGGGGCAGGAGGCGCTTTTGCTGCACTGTTCGCTGGCCCATTCAGGCGCGTGGGACGGTATGGCGCGGCGGCTTTCGGATCGGTTGCACATGACAGCGCCCGATCTGGTGGGCCACGGCAAGGGGCCTGATCGGGACCCGGATCAGGACTATCATGATCAATGCGCCAATCTGGTGCGTGGATATCTGCCCGATGTGCCGTGCCATCTGATCGGGCACAGCTTTGGTGCCACACTCGCCTTGCGGCTGGCCATCGAACATCCCGATCAGGTGGCCAGCCTGACCCTGATCGAGCCTGTCCTGTTTGCCGCTGCGCCCGACAGCCCGGGCTCAAAAACGCAATTGGCGCTGGATGCCGCATTGGCCGCGCATCTTGCGGCAGGGGAACCCGAGGTCGCCGCGCGTGCTTTCCTGCCGGTTTGGGGCGGGCGTGTTGCCTTTGACGACCTGCCGCCCGCGCAGGCCCGCTACATGACCCAGCGGATCTGGGTGATCGTGGCCAGTCACGACGCGCTTCACGGGGACCGCGCGCATCTCGTGCCGCGGCTGGATCGCGTGACCTGCCCGGTCTTGCTGCTGGAAGGGGCGCAATCCCCGCCGGTCATTTCGGATATCCAGACGGCCCTTGGCAAGGCCTGGCCCGGTCATCGCCGCGCGGTTGTCGAGGGGGCGGGGCACATGGTGCCGATCACGCACCCGCACGCGGTCGCCGATGAAATAGGCAGGTTTCTGTCCTGAACCCCGGCAGGGACCTTGCGTGCGCTTGCGGCCTATCCGCGCCAGGCCGCCAGCAAGGCCGCCACGTCGGCCCCGGATTTCGACCAGTCCATGACGATCCGGCAGCGGATCAGGTCGTCGGGACCGGCACCCTCCATGGCGTTCGAGGGGAACAGGTAATAGACCGCACCGGCTGCAAAGGCGCGCTCATGGGCCGATTTCGGAAGCTCGAAAAACCCCAGATTGCCGGCGACCGGGTGGCACACCCGCGCGCCCGGCACCTGCGCCAGACCCTGTACCAGCGACGCCATACTTGCATTGGCGGCCTGCGCCATCTCCAGCCACAGGTCACCCGCCGCATAGGCCGCCATTTGCGCGCCCAGATAGCGCCCCTTGGACAAGAGATGGCCACCACGCTTGCGGCGCAGTTCCAGTTCGCGGCCCTTGGCGGGATCGAAGATCACGACCGCCTCGACGCCCATGCAGCCGTTCTTGGTGCCGCCAAAGCTGACCGCGTCGACGCCGGCCTTCCACGTCATGTCGGCAGGTGAGCAGCCGAGCGCCGCGCAGGCGTTGGCAAAGCGCGCACCATCCAGATGCACGGGCAGGCCATGGCGTTTGGCGATTTCCGCCAAGACTTGGATTTCGTTAATAGAATAGGCGCTGCCGGCCTCGTTGATACTGGTCAGGGTCACCGGTCCGGGTTGCACGCCGTGCACCCCCCTGTCGGCGGCCTCGACGATGGCGGCCTCAAGCGCCGCGGGATCCATCTTGCCATCCGCCCCGTCGACAAGGATCAGTTTGGCGCCACCGGTGTAGAATTCCGGTGCGCCACATTCATCCCCGTCCACATGGGCGATGTGATGGCAGAAGATGCCGTTCCAGGGCTGGGTGAAACACGCCAGCGCCAGCGCGTTGGCGACGCTGCCGGTCGTGACGAATTCGACAACCGCATCGGGTGCCTCGAACAGGGCGCGCACCGCGTCGCGCGCGCCTTGCGTCACCGGGTCATTGCCATAGGGCATCGCGTAGCCGTCATTTGCGGCAGCCATCGCCTCAAGCACCTTGGGATGGACCGGGCCCGTGTTGTCCGAGGCAAAGATCATGTTCCGGGTTCCTCGATGATGTAGTCTTCCCATTCGTCTTCCGGCACCTCGAATTCGGGCACCGTGATGCCGCGAACGCTGACGCCAGCCTCATGGACCGTGTTGGGGTCGCCTGACACGAGGTAATGCCACCAAAACAACTGCTTGCCCTCGTGCAAAAGCCGGTATGCGCAGGTCCGGGGCATGAAATACGCGATGTCGGGCATGGTTGTCGGGCTCAACTGGATACATTCGGGCACCAGCGTCTTGCGCAGCCCGTACTGGCCGCAGCGGCAGGTCGTGTCATCCAGCAGGCGGCACGCCACACGGGTCAGCGCGACCTCTTGCGTATCTTCGTCTTCCAGCTTGTTGAGGCAGCATTTCCCGCAGCCGTCGCACAGGGCCTCCCATTCGCTGGCGGTCATGTTCTCAGGCCGCACTGTTTCCCAGAACCTGCGTCTCATGGGCCGGCCAATACGCTGCGCGCCTTGGCGCTGTCAGCGTCCATTTGCGCGATCAGGGCATCGAGCCCGTCGAATTTTGCCTCGCCCCGCAGATAGTCGACAAGACCCACCGACAGGGAATGGCCGTAGAGATCACCCGTGAAATCGAACAAAAAGGTTTCAAGGTTGGGGGTGGGGCGTTCGAACATCGGCGAAATACCCAGGTTGGCTACGCCCCTGTAGCTGCCCTTGTGGGGGCCGTCCAACACGTCGACCAGCACGGCATACACGCCAAGCCGGGGCACATGCAGCCCGTCCAGCGCCATGTTCGCGGTGGGATAGCCCAACTGCCGGCCGCGTTTTTCACCGTGCAAAACAGGTCCTTCGATGCGATGCCAGTGGCCAAGCATGGCGGCCGCGTCGCGGGGCGCGCCGTCGGTCAGGGCCTGCCGGATCGCGGTCGACGACACGGCACCGGCCTGCCCCTCGAGCAGAGGGGCTATGGTGACGTCAAATCCGTAGCGGGCGCCGAATTCGTGCAGCATGTCGGCCGTGCCGGTCCGGCCCTTGCCGAAACAGAAATCCGCCCCGACCACCACATGGGCAAGGCCCAGACCTTCGGCCAGCACGTCGCGGGCAAATGCCTCGGCGCTCAAGCCCGCCAGGTTCGCGTCGAACGGCAGTTCCGCCAGGATATCGACGCCGTATTTCTGCAGCCGATGCGCGCGCGCCTCGGTGTTCATCAGGCGAAAGGGCGGGGCGTCAGGTGCGAAAAACTGGCGCGGATGCGGTTCGAACGTCACCACGCCCAACGGGGCATCCGGCCTGCGGGCCAGATCGATCACATGCTGATGGCCACGATGCACGCCATCGAAATTGCCGATAGCGGCAGAGGCGCCGCGATCGTCAGGACGCACAAACTGGTGGTCGCGCAGGATCCGCATTCGCCTGCCCTAGCGTTGCCTGCCGGGATGCGCAAGCCGGGGAAAGGAGGTATCGGGCATGAATCTGCGCGGCGCACAAACGGGTGGCACGGTTTGCCGCAGCCGGCCTCAATCGAACTTGCGCGATGGCGCCAGAACGACGGCTTCCCCCTTCAGAACCACGGTGTCTTCGACCCGGCAATGGGTGGCCAGCGTCACGCGGCGGCGGGAGTGGTCGATCTCCTTCACCTCGACCTCTGCCACGACCATGTCGCCGGGCCGGACGGGGGCCATGAATTTCAGCGTCTGACCAAGATAGACCGTGCCATGGCCCGGCAATTGTTCCCCGATCACGGCGGAAATCAGCCCCGCGGTCAGCATTCCATGGGCGATGCGGCCCTCGAAAATCGTGTCGCGGGCATAGGCGTCGTCAAGATGCACCGGATTGCGATCCGTGGAGACCTGGGCAAACAGTTCGATATCATGATCGGTGATCAGCTTTTGAAGCGAACGCTTCATGCCGATTTCCAGATCCTCGATGACAATGGTGCCAGTCATGATGTTGTCGAGCATGTGTCAGTCTCCGTCACGAAACACGGGGTCGGTGCGCCCGCTCATACCTGAACATGGGGCGCCTTCGCAATCGGGAAAGTAACAAAATGCGTCCAAGGATGCAATTTTGGCAATATTGTTGCGTCGAGAATTCGAGGTGACGGGGCAGCGACAGGGTTAGCGCAGCATCCCGATCGCGTAGGTCGGTTCCATCTGGGCATCGGTCAGGAACCGGGCCAGCTTGTGTGCGTCGGGCTGGTCCGTGGTGCCGGTTTCCGCGCGCGCCAGCCCGCCGGTGATGAAAAGCGTGTCGATGTTTTCGCCCATGCCACCTTCGACATCGGTGCGAATGCCGTCGCCGATCGCAAGGATCCGGTCATCGGAGGTCGGTTTGCCGATCTGTTGCAGCCGGCGCCGGGCCAGGTCGTAGATGGGGGGATGCGGTTTGCCGAAATAGAGGCTTTCGCCGCCCATCTCGGTGTAAAGCTCGGCCAGCGCGCCCGCGCACCATTCGCGGCTTTCGCCCCGGTCCACGACAATATCGGGATTGGCGCACAGCAATTTCAGCCCGAGCGTCTTGGCCAGCAGGAATTGCGGGCGCATATCGGATGGGTCGGCATGGGGGTCGAAGGGGCCGGTACATACGATCCCATCGGCCTGTTGCAGCTCGACCTTCTCGATCGTCACCGCGTGTTCGATCAGGTCCATCTTTTCGAAAAACGGCGCGTCATGCGGCTCTCCGATATGCCAGACCTTCTGGCCGACGACGCCCTCGAACATGGCCGCGCGCGCACTGTCGCCGGATGTGGCGATGACGTCCCAGCAATCCTCGGGCACCGAGAGGCGCAGCAGTTGCTTGGCGACCGAGGCGCGCGGGCGCGGCGCGTTAGTCACCAACACGACCGTGCCGCCGCCGGCCTTGAAGGCGCGCAAGGCCTCGACTGCCGCGGGAAAGGCGTGCAGCCCGTCATGCACGCACCCCCACAGATCGCAGAAAACCGCGTCATATCGCTCGGAAATCTCGGCGAGGGTGTCGATGATGCGGGTCATTGCGGTGCTCCTGTCGCTGTCGGCGCACCTCTACGACAAGGGGGGCAGGGGGGCCAGCCCCCCCGTCGCCTGCGGCGCCGCCCCCCCGGGATATTTCACAAACGGAGAAAGGAGGACCGGCGCGCAAGACCGCCGGTCCCGCCGCGGGATCACAAGGTGATGCGGTAGCGAGCAAAGCCGTCCGGGCCGTCCCCGGCCGGTTCGATATTGACGCCCTCGACCGCGTCGATGAAATCGGCGGCGGCAGGGCCGGTGTCGAACAACACCGTCGTGCCGTCCATCGGCGCGAAGGTCCAGTTGGCATCGGCCGAGGGGCTGACGGTGCCCTGATCGACGATATAGCGCACGATCACGTCACGATTTGTGTCGGGCCCCTCGAAGACGGTGGTCGCGGGGCTGGCGCCCGGGAAATTGCCGCCGCCACCGGCGCGGTAGTTGTTGGTGGCGACAATGAATTCCTGGCCCGGATCAATCGGCGCGCCCTGGTAGGTGAGGTTGACGATGCGGTGGGCATCGGGCGCCACGACCTCGCCGTCATTGTTGTAGCGGGACGCCTGGCCAAGATCGATCTGGTAGCTGACCCCGTCGATCACGTCGAAATTGTAGGACGGGAAATCGGGGTTCAGCAGGACCTGATCGGGCTGTCCGGGGGTGATCTGGTTGAACATGCCCGCCGAGCGTTCCAGCCATTCGCGCACCTCGGCCCCGGTGATGCGCACCGCCCGCACCGTATTGGGATAGAGATACAGATCGGCCACGTTCTTGATCGCGATGGGGCCGGCTGCGACATCGGTATAGTATTCAGGCCCGCCGCGGCCACCGGCCTTGAACGGCGCTGCCGCCGAGAGAATGGGCAGGCCTTCGTGTTCCGTGCCCACCATCATCTGGTCGATATACCAGGTCTGCGCGTTCGACACGATCTGGACCGATGGATCATCTGCCACCAGCGCAAAGTAGCTGTGCAGGGGCGCGTCTGTCTGACCCACCTCGGCGCGGACATAGGCCAGCGTCGCGTCGTGTTCGGCCGCGACCGAGGCCAGAACCGCCGCGTCGCTTTCGACCAGGGCGGTGATCGAGCGGTCTTCCTCGCGGCGCGAGATGGGCCGCGCCTCGGACATGTGGGATGCGATGCGCCACGAATTGCCGTCGCGTTCCAGCATCAGGTCCACGAGGCCCATATGGCTGCCCCAGAACCCGGCCATGACGGCGGGTTTGCCCATGATCGTGCCGGCCTCGACATCGACACCGGGCGTGCCGGCATAGTCGGGGCCCGGGAAAACGCGGTGGTGGTGGCCGGTCAGGATCGCGTCGATCCCGTCGACGCCGGCCAGTGGCACCGAAGCGTTTTCCATCATGTCGGAATGATCGGCCTCGCCGATGCCGGAATGGCTGAGGGCGATGATGATCTCGGCGCCTTCCTCGCGCATCTGGGGGATATAGGCGCGCGCCGTGGCGACGATATCGCGGGCCTGCACGTTGCCGTCCAGGTGGCGGCGGTCCCAAGTCATGATCTGCGGCGGCACGAAGCCGATGATGCCGATGCGGATCGGGTGGGTTTCGCCCGCACCATCGGTGATCTCGCGGTCGAGGATCACGTAGGGGGGCAACAGCGTGGTGTCGTCGGTCGGGGTCGCGCCCATTTCGCTTGCCACATTGGCGCAGACCACGGGGAAGGCCGCGCCCGAGACCGAGTTCATCAAGAAGGTCAGGCCGTAGTTGAATTCGTGGTTGCCAAGGGTCGAGGCATCGAAGCCGAGCGTGTTCATCGCCGCGATCATCGGGTGGCTGTCGCCCTCGGACATGCCGCGTTCATAGGCCATGTAGTCGCCCATCGGGTTGCCCTGAAGGAAGTCGCCATTGTCCAGAAGGATGGAGTTGGTGGCCTCGGCCCGGACGCCGTTGATCAGCGACGCGGTGCGCGCAAGGCCAACGGTGTCGACGGGGCGGTCACCGTAGTAGTCATAAGGGTAGACATGCACGTGAATGTCCGTGGTTTCCATGATCCGCAGATGGGCCTGGCCGCTCTGGGCGCGGGCGGAAAAGGGATGGAGGGCGATGAAGCCGGCGGTCGTTGCCAAGAATGTGCGGCGGTCCAAGAGAATCGGCATGGCGTAGCTCCTGCGTTGGTGTACGGGAACACTACGCCTGTTTGATGGCAGGGCGTGCAATGATCTGCGTCAGCCCGGTGACATCGGCATGAAATGGCCAAGAAAAAAGGCGGCCTGTGAGGCCGCCTTTGTCTTCATATGGCATCTAATCAGAGCGCGAGGTTCGGTATGATCTGCTTTTTGCGGCTGACGACACCGGGCAGCACGACCGTGTCGGCGTCCCCCACAACGGTGGCAAAGCTTTTCTCGGCGACCTGTTTGACCAGATCGTTGGGCACCAGCAGCGTGGCTTCTTCGTTGAGGATATCCACGACGAACAGCAACACCTGATCGACGCCGTCTTCCTGGGCCACGGTCGGCATGGTGGCCGCGAGGCTGTCTTTTCGCGACAAAACGATCTCGGGCGATGTGGTTTCCAGAACGCTGACACGGAAGGATTTGCCGCCGACATCGTAGGCCTTGGAATCCATGCGCAGCAACTCGGCATCCGAAAAGGCCGAGACATCGGATTTTGCCGCAAAAAGCTCTGCCGCGTAGGCCGGGATGTCGACACCCAGATCCTTGGCCAGCGCCTCGGCGATGGCGCGGTCTTCTTGCGTGGTGGTGGGCGAGCGGAATTCCAGCGTATCGGACAAGATGCAGCTGAGCATGGTGCCCTTCACCCAGGCCGGGGCCTGCGCCATGTCCTTGCCGATCATTTTCCACATCAAGGTGGCGGTACAGGCCAGCGGTTCGATGCGGATATCGATCGGGCCCTTGGTCTCAAGGCCGCCAACCAGCTTGTGGTGGTCGATGATGGCCCGGATATCGGCGTCATTGATGGCGGCGGGCAGTTCAGCGGGGTTGTTGGTGTCGACGATCACGACCGGCTGACCGGCGTCGACGTCATCGATGATGCGGGGTTTGGGCAGGTCCCACTTGGCCAGCATGAAGGCCGCTTCGGTGTTGGGCTCGCCCAGGAGAACGGCTTCGGCATCGGTGCCTTTGATCTCGTTGAGGTACCAGGCCCAGATGATGGGAGAGCCGGTGGAATCGGTGTCGGGTGACTTGTGGCCGAAAACAAGCGTGGTCATTGGGAAATCCTGCGGTATTTGCATCGTTGCGCGCCTCATACCTAAGGCGGCCCTCGATGTCAGGGGGAATCGTGACGCAGGCGCAGGGCGGGGCGTGCTTGCCACCACGTCAGGCGGCGTGATCGGCGGCCCCGCCATGGATCGCGGGAAACCCGGTCTTCTGCCTGTTGACACGATCGGCCCGCATGCCTATTTCGACGCTGTTGGCACTCGCGCAACGTGAGTGCTAACGGAAGAGACAACCGAACCCGAGAGGAGAGTTCGACAGATGGCATTTACTCCGCTGCATGACCGTGTGCTTGTTGAGCGCGTGGAAAGCGAAGAAAAGACCAAGGGCGGTCTGATCATCCCCGATAGCGCAAAAGAAAAGCCCGCCGAGGGCCTGGTGGTCGCCGTAGGCGCGGGCGCCAAGGATGACGATGGCGAGCGTATCGTCATGGACGTCAAGGAAGGCGACAAGATCCTGTTCGGCAAGTGGTCGGGCACCGAGATCACGCTGGACGGCAAAGAACTGCTGATCATGAAGGAATCGGACATCCTCGGCATCATCGCCTGAGCGGTCCCCTTCTTATCTCAACCCATTTTATAGGAGCACATCATGGCTGCTAAGGACGTCAAATTCGACACCGATGCCCGCAACCGCATGCTGCGTGGCGTAAATATCCTTGCCGACGCGGTGAAGGTTACCCTGGGCCCCAAAGGCCGCAACGTGGTCATCGAAAAATCCTTCGGCGCGCCCCGCATCACCAAGGACGGTGTTTCGGTCGCCAAGGAAATCGAACTGGAAGACAAGTTCGAGAACATGGGCGCGCAGATGGTCAAGGAAGTGGCCAGCCGCACCAATGACGAGGCCGGCGACGGCACCA
>CAYWTM010000093.1:0-1306 GCA_964460185.1 uncultured Roseicyclus sp.
ACCGTTTTCGGCAGCCTCACGAAGGCCCAGGGCAATCGCTGCGGCCTCCATCTGGGGGCTGGGTGCCTCGATCAGGGTGACATTCCGAAACGCCGCGTCGAGACCCGTCAGCCCGGGGCCTTCGGCGCGCCATTGGTCGGTGACCGGCGCGGGGCGCAGCGCCAGCGAAATCGCGGCCGTGCGCGCGCCCTCGGGCCTGTCGCATCCGGGCCAGTCGGGAATGTCCCACGGTGCGATACCCATACGATCGGCGAATTTCGCCAGCCGGTATTGCGGGTGATCCTCGCCCGCCAGCCCGGTGCGGCGCCCGTCCAGCAAACCGTCCCAGATCGCGCGCGGCATGTCGCGGTCGATCCCCGGCAGGATCACGGCCCCTTGCGGCAGGCGCGCCACCGCCTCCATCAACGCCGCCGTTGCGCCGCGCGATCCGGTCGATCCCGCGACGATCACCGGATGGTCGGGCGGCGCGCTTTGCCAAAGCCGGGCCAGCCGCGCCACGACCCGGGTTTGACGCGCCTCTCGCGTCAGAGCGGCATCCTCGCCGACATAGCGCGTCACCAGTTGCAAGAAGGCCTGCGCGCGCTGCCAGTGATCGGCATGGTCCGCCACGTTCAAACCGGCCAGGTCGGCGGGCGTCACGCCCTCTTCGAACATCTCGCCCATCAGGTCGGCCAGACTGTCGGACAGATCATACAGCGCCGATCTCGGCGCCAGTTCCGGTTGCGCGTCCAGCAGACGCCCGATCAGCTGCGCCAGTTCCAGCCGCAGCCGAAGGGGCGGGATGGCCGGCGGCAGCCCCGCCAGATCCCCGGCCTCTGACAGCGCAAGAATGGGCCGGATCCTCGGCAAGAACCCCGGCCCCCGCTCCATGAACAGGGACCGCACCCGCCGTTCCATGCGCGCATTGGCGACAAACAGGTGCACCCGTGCAATGGCCTCGGGCGGTTGGCCCTTCACCTGGGCAAGAACGCCGTCGATCAGGGCTGCACAGAAATCAACCCCAAGAGGCGTGGCAAACACGCGGGCCGGCGGGGCGTCGTCGAACAGTCTAGTCATCGCGCAGCATCCCCTCGGCCAGGGCGATCCCGTCGGGGTGGCCCACATCGGCCCAGCGGCCCGGATAGATCACACCATATAGCAGACCTTGGTCCATCAGGTCCTGCCAGATCACACGCAGCGAAAAGATTCGGTCAGGGCAGGCCCGGACCGGGCCCGTATCGATGATCTGTGCGCCGGTATAGATCAGCCCGTCCGGCCCCTTGTCCCATGTCAGCCGCCCATCGGCACCCATGGCGAAATCCCCGCC
>CAYWTM010000093.1:1316-13701 GCA_964460185.1 uncultured Roseicyclus sp.
GCGGCACCAGCAGCAAAAGCGCCCCCATCCGATCGCCATCCCAGCCGCCATCAAGAACGGACAACGGACCGGGACCGGACCAGACGACATCCGCATTCAAGGTCGCGGCGGGCGAGGCACCCAGCAGCGGCAGCGCCTGTTTCAAACCACCGCCGGACTCGAGGATATCGGGCTGTTCCTCGGACAGCACGATACCCGGATGATTGCGGGCAAGGTATTCGGCCATCTGCGCCGCCCGGTAATGGGCATTCACGACAACCGGGCCATCCCCCGCAACGGCAATGGCGTGATCCAGAAGCGGTCTGCCCTGAACCTCGATGAGAGGTTTCGGTCGGTCGGCCGTCAGCGCCCCCATCCGCGTTCCGAACCCGGCAGCCAGGATCATCGTCGGATAGGTCATGCCGGGCACCATCGCGCGCTTTGACGCCGCAACTCTGCCACCGGACTGCGCAGGCCCGTCAGCGCGGGATCCGACAGCGCACGGTCGATCAAAGCCCATGTTCTCGGAATAAACCGGCGATACAGCGGCTTGTCGGCTTCGGCAGCCAGGCGGTCGAAAACGCCCAGGATACGCAGGTTTCGCAGGGCCGACAGAACGGCGATCCGCGATTGGGCCGCCGCCGCGTCAAGGCCATGCCGCGCCGCGAATTCTTCTACAAGTTTTTGCCGCAAGGGTTCCGGAACCTCGCGCCGGACATCGTCAACCAGCGAGGCCAGGTCATACCCGAACGGCAGCGCCACGGCGTCCTGAAAGTCCAGCAAACCGATACGCGCATCGCCGGACCGGTCCGGCAGCCACATCAGGTTGTCCCCGTGATAATCCCTGAGCGCGACACTTGCCGGCCCGTCGCAATGCCTGGCCATGGCCTCCGTCAAGGCAGGCTTGAGATCCGCCAACCGGTCCGGATCAGGCAGGCGTTCCAAAGTGAGGGCGATCATGTCGACCTGCGCCTCGATCCCCGGTGTGGCGATCCAGTCCGGGACGGGCAGGGCGGTCAGGGTGTCGGGAATGCGCGCCGCCACCCGGTAGGCTGTCAGCGCGGCAGCCGATCCACCTGACAAAAGCCCGGACAAGCTCCCATCGCCAAGATCCTCCAGGACAAGAAGGCCGGCGGCAGGTTCTCCGGCAAGGATCCGGGGCGCAGACAATCCCTGCGCTGTCAGCCACCCGGCCATCCGCTGGAACGCCAGAAGACTGCGCCGGTCCGCATCGGTCGCAATCGGGGCCTGCATCACGATGGCGCGCGCACCATCCGGCCGCGTCAGCCTTTGATAACGCCGGGTGGACGCGTCGCCGGCCAGCGGCGCGATCGCGGCCCCGCCCCAACCGGCATCTTCCAGGAAACCCTCGACCACAAGACCGCTCATGCGGGGCGCACCACCGGCATGAGCCGCGCCGCAAGTCGGCTTGTTGCAGGCGCCCAAAGTTCCAGCACACGGGTTTCCGGGGCCTCTGCCGGCGTCTCCAGGCGCAGGCAGACCGCCGTGTCCGGCCAATCCGGCGCGATCCGGTCGGGCCATTCGATCAGGCAGATCGCGGTTTCCATCGCGCCATCCAGGCCAAGCTCCCACAACTCTTGCGGATCACTCAGCCGGTACAGATCGGCATGCCAGATCTCGGCCTCCGGGGCGTCATAGGTCTGGACAAGCGTGAAGGTGGGCGAAGGTACCTCGGCCTGCGCCCCGCCAGCGCCCAGACGCGCCCGGATCAGGGCGCGGGCCATGTGGCTTTTCCCGGCCCCCAGGTCCCCTTGCAACAACAGCGTGTCGCCAGGTCGCACAAGAGGCGCGATGGCCTGGGCAAGATCGGCCGTCGCATCAGGTCCCGGCAAGGACAGGCGCGCATGAACATGCCACCCGGACGGCGGAGCAACGATGGAGGAAACGGGCGCGGTGGTGACCATGACAACGGCAGTTTAGCCGACTGACCCCTGCCTGCAACGTGGGATCGTCAGGCGATGAACGATCATTCCCGCCGGCCGATGATCGCTATTCGGAGCGGGCGGTGCGCCCGGCATTCGCCAAAGGCGTTGCAACCGGGTCAACGGCCCGGCGGCGGACCGACGCCTGCGGTTGTGGATGTTGCGCCATGTCAGCGAGAGGCGTCAGGGGCGCTGTCAGATCTGCCACGCGTTCGACCACGTCCGAGGGGACGAAACACACCAGCATCGCCCCGCCGGACAGCGGCCCCACATGGCAGGTCAGGGCACGGCCATCGCGCAACAAGACCTCGCGCGACAGCGCGCTCCGGTTTCGCCTGCGCACCCCGAAGCCCCTGATTTCAGACCAGGCATCGGTTGGTTCCGAACAGGACATCCAGTAATCCGTAGCCTCGGCGACCGTCTGGCCAACGGCACTGCGCCCGCCCCCATCCCCCCAAAGCGTCTCGTACCCGGAATTCGCGAACACCATGACCCCGGCATTGGAAAAGACGGCCAGCGCGCCGGGGATCCCATCCAGCACGGATTGATACACACCCAGATCGCCGCGAAACTTCTGCGTCAGGGACACTTCGGCCGTGATGTCCTCGAACATGAACGCCACGGCCCCGTCCGGGTGCGGGCGTCCGATCACACGAAACGTCTGGCCGCTCGGCAGCGTCCACACCTCCTGATAGCTGCCATCCTCTGCACCCCGTTCCAGCCGCGCGATCTCATCCCTCCAGCTGCGGTAGTTCTTGGGCTCGGGCATCCGCTGCTGATCCCGCAAGGCATCGAGAAACGATTCAAGCTTGGGACGGCCCGACAGAAACTCCACCCTCAAGGTGGATTGCGTGACCAGGGCCGGGTTGAACAAGATCAATTCCCGGCGCCGGTTGAACACCGCCAAACCGACCGGCAGATGCGCAAATGTCTGCGACAGGGTCTGCACGAAATTGCGATGTGCGGTTTCGGCAGCGATCAGGCGGTCGATGGGAAGGGCCGCGCAGATCCGCGACCCGTCGGCCTGGCGATGTGCCGAAACCTCGAACCAGATCGGATCGCTGCGCTCTGCCAGATCCATCCTGCACCGTCGCACGCTGCCGTGTTCCAACGGAGGATCAAACGCATCGGCAAACAGGTCCGGCACAGGCCAGGACACTGACGACCGGTCGCCCAGGACACGATCCAGCAGCGTGAAATACGCGGCATTGACCCACAGGATCTGCCCGTTTTCCGCCTGCCGCCACATGATCGCGCAACCAAGATCGATGGCCTGGCGCAATTCTTCGGTCTCGTCGCGGAGTTTTTGCAGAACTGCGCCGTCGATGATTTTCCGCCCGGCCCCGGCATCCGCCGGCCCCACGGTCAGGATCAACCGGTCGGATTCGGCCCGGCCTGCGATGGATACCGCGTCCTGCCCGAACTTGCCCGACACCACGAAGGCCTCTCCACGGGTCAACAGGGCCGACAAACGACCCGGCACGTCCGAGCTTAACGCCGTCAGGGACCGACGAAGATCGTCAAAGGCGATGGCGCGGTCGGTATCGGCGTTCAGGAAGGCATCGTTGGGTTCCAATGGTGAAATCAGATACCCTTCGCGGAATTCATAGCGGCGTTGCGCATCCGCAAAGACGACACCGACACGAGCCCGCCCCCGGCGCTGTTGCGGATGCACGATCGCAAGCGTCAGCCACAAGCCAAGGCCCGCGCTCAAGAGGCTGACCGCAGCCAACAGCAAAATCGATGCGAGGTCCGGCATGGTGTCCACAACCCTTTCACCCCCATGAGAGGGTCGGCCAGAAGGGTTAACAACGCGTTAAAAGTCTGAGGCAATGTAAAGACTTAGGCGTGCCCGCCATGTGTGCCGGACCCTAGGTCGTGATGGGCTGGTTCTCACCCAGGGGGCCAGTGGTTTCCTCGTCGGCCACCGATATCGCGCCATGGGGCCAGATCACCTCGACGATGGCGCCGGCCATGTCGTCCTTGTCGTCCATCGTCAGGAACGGATCCGTTGCATTCCAGAACGTCACGGTCGCGCCCGACCGTTCAAGAAGCGTCTTGGCGATGAACAGGCCAAGCCCCATCCCCTCGTAGCCCGGACGCGTGGCCTGCACGACGTGGCTCCGGCGGCGCAGGAACGGATCGCCCAGACGCCCCAGCATATCCGGCGGATAACCCGGCCCATCATCGGTGATGCGCAACCGGATTTCAGACGCGGACCACCCCGTCTCGATCCAGATGCGGGTCTCGGCAAAATCGACCGCATTCTGAACCAGGTTCCGCACACCATGGATGATCTCGGGCTTGCGGCGGATCACCGGTTGCCCACCGGGTGCGCCGGGATCGTTCTCGAAGGCATAGTGCACCTCGATTCCGCGCGCCTCATGCGGCTCGGCGGCTTCGTGGACCACCGCCTCGATCGGGGCCGTGCGCATGTGAACGTCATCCTTGCCCGCACGGCCCATGGACCGGAGGATATCCCGGCAGCGGTCGGCCTGTTCGCGGATCAGCGCCGCGTCTTCCGCCAGTTCGGGATGATCGGCCAATTCATCGACCAGTTCCGACGAGACCAGCTTGATCGTGGCCAGCGGGGTGCCCAGTTCATGGGCGGCGGCTGCCACCACCCCGCCCAGATCCGTCAGTTTCTGCTCGCGCGCCAGGGCCATCTGCGTGGCCAGCAGGGCCTGGCTCATCGAATGGGTTTCCATCGTCACCCGGCGCGCATAGGCGGACTGAAAGATGATACCGATCACGATCGAGATCCAGAAGCCGAGAACGAAGATATCGGGCAACTGCAGAACCGTTCCGTCAAGTGTCGTCAACGGCACGTAAAAGAACGCCAGCAGCGTGATCATCGCCACGGCCAGACCACCCAGAATGGCCGTTGATCGCATCGTCAGCGCCGTGGCGGAAATCGTCACCGGCGCAAGGATCAGAAGCGAAAACGGGTTGTTCAGGCCACCGGTCAGGAACAGCAGGAAACTCAACTGCGCCAAATCGAACATCAGGGTCAGCATCGCGTCCCGATCGCCAAGCCTCTGGTTCTCGGGAAAGATCGTCATCGCGATCAGGTTCGAGACGACGCTGGCCCCGATCGCAAGGAAACACAGACCCAGTTCGATCCGAAGCCCAAGGTAGAACGCCGCGAAGACAACGGTCAGGGTCTGGCCAAGGATCGCCAGCCAGCGCAGCACCAGAAGCGTGCGCAGCCTGACCCAATCGCTGCGCGCATCCTGACGGACAAGGTCCAGGGCTGGATCGTTCGCGGCAATGGCCATCAAGCGGGCTTTCTGTCACAGGCACGGGGTCGTGAGTTGATAAGCCCGGCGGGCTGGGTAATCAACGTGGCGTTATCGTGCATGTAAACCCATCAGTCACAAGAGGCCCGTCATGACCCGCACATATGCCATTATTTCCGCCGCCTTGATCGGCGCGCTGCTGATCGGGGCCGCCGTCGCGGTAATGTTGGGACAGACGGCGCAGCGCGCAGACGGCGACCCGTTCGGGCAATGCCGCGCCAGCAACGTGGCCGGTGGCGCGGGATCCATCGGCGGTCCCTTCACGCTGGTGTCTGAAACCGGTGAGACCGTCACCGATCAAGATGTCGTCACGCAACCGTCCCTGCTGTATTTCGGCTATACGTTCTGCCCCGATGTCTGCCCTCTGGATGCCGTGCGCAACGCCGAGGCCGTGGATATCCTGGAAGCCGACGGTGCCATGGTGCAGCCCGTCTTCATCACCGTCGATCCGAACCGGGACACCGCCGACGTGCTGGCCCAGTTCACCTCGAACATCCATCCCCGCATGCTGGGCCTGACCGGCACCACCGAGCAGACCGACGCCGCTGCGGACGCCTACCGCGTCTATCATCGCAGCCACCAGGTGGGCGATGATCCCTACTACCTTGTCGATCATACGGCCTTTACCTACCTGGTGCTGCCGGACTATGGCTTCGTGGAATTTTTCAACCGCGAAACGACACCGCAGCAGATGGCCGACCGCACCGGGTGCTTCATCGACGCGGGGTCGTGAACGGAAATCACGCGGGTCGCGATTGCAGGGCAAATTGACCGCCCTAGGTCTTCGCATGTAAGAAGCGCCAGTTGGTGAAAGACCGGAAGGACCCCACGCATGACCCAGGAACGCACACTTCGCGACATCGGGCCGGATAAATCCCTGCTGCTGGTGGACGATGATGAGCCGTTTCTGCGCCGGCTGGAACGCGCGATGGAAAAGCGCGGCTTCGAGGTTGAATCCGCCGGATCCGTTGCCGCCGGCAAGGCCATCGCCACCGCGCGCCCCCCGGCCTATGCCGTGATCGACCTGCGGCTGGAGGATGGCAACGGACTTGATGTCGTCGAAACCCTTCGCGAAAAGCGCCCCGACAGCCGCATCGTGGTGCTGACGGGATATGGGGCGATCGCGACCGCGGTTGCCGCGGTCAAGATCGGGGCGACCGATTACCTGTCGAAACCGGCCGATGCCAATGACATAACCGCGGCCCTCCTGGCTGCCGGAGAGGAAATGCCACCGCCGCCCGAAAACCCGATGTCGGCCGACCGTGTGCGGTGGGAACATATCCAGCGCGTCTACGAGTTGTGTGATCGCAATGTCTCGGAAACGGCGCGTCGGCTGAACATGCACCGGCGCACCTTGCAGCGTATTCTCGCCAAACGATCCCCGCGATAACGGCGCGTCACCGCCCCATCGCCTTGCCGGAGCCTGTTCCCATGTCCTTGCGCGCCGTTGCCGCTGCCTGCCTGACCCTCGCGCTTGCCGCATGCGTGACAACCCCGTCTGAACCGGCGCCGCCGGCCATGACGCTGGATGCACGCGGCATCCAGCCCACGATCAGCGGTCTGCGCATCGATTTCGGGCGGGCGCAGATAGGCGTCGTCGAAACCGTGTCGCGCCTGTTGGATGAACGCCCCGAAAGCATCGCCACCAACAGCGAATGCGGCGCGGGGCCGATCACCAGCGCGCGTTGGGAAGACGGGCTGACGCTGAACTTCCAGGACGGCAGTTTTGTCGGCTGGACGAATTCCGACCCCGATCTGGGGGTGGCCGGTGGCTTCCGCGCGGATCAGCTGCGGATCGAGATGCCACAGACGAGTTTCCAGGTCACCACGCTTGGCACCGAATTCAACCGGTCGGACATCTTTGGCATCCTTGACGAAACCGACACCCGGATCCGCCTGCTGTGGGCCGGAACGACCTGCTTCTTCCGGTAGCCTGCTTTGCCTGCGGTGGCCGGGGGCGCTGCCCCCGTCGCTGCGCGACTCCCCCGGAGTGTATTGGCCAAGATGAAGGAACGAGCGGCGTTCAGGCCCGAAGGTCGCGTGTCAGCCAGGTGATGAAGGTCTGCACACGCGGCGGCACCGGCCCGGACGGGTGGAGAAGGTGGTAGCCCAGGTTCCCCTCGCCCTCGATGGCGAGAATGCCGAGCCGTCCTTCTTCGAGATCCTGTTCGACCAGGGCGCGCGGCTGCGCGGACACGCCCGCCCCGCCCCGACAGGCCGCAAGGACCAGCGTGTTACCCGAGATATCCGTCTTCGAGAGGGTCTCTGGATCGAGCCCGAGCGCGCGCAGGCGCGAGACAAATTCGCCGTAGCTGGTGTCATTCAGCCAATGCGCATCTGCAAGTCTCAGCCAGGCATCGGGGTGGTGGGGATCGGCAGGGGGCGGCACAAGACCCGGACGGGCCACCGCGACCAGTTCGGCACGGGTGAGCATTGGCCCCTCCAGCCCCGGCCAGGGCCCCCGCCCGTGACGGATGGCGAGGTCGATCCCGTCGCGCTTGAGGTCCACCAGACCGCCGTCGGTCTGAACGGCCAGCGGAATGTCGGGATGGGCCGACCAGAACCCGGCCAATCGCGGCATCAGCCAATGGGCGGCGAAACTGGGCGTGGTCGTCAGGGTCAGGGGCCTGGCGGTGCCGGCATGGCGCAGGCGGCGCACGCCTGCGGCGATCTCTCCGAAACCGGTTGCCAGGTCACGGGCGAGCCTTTGTCCGGCCTCGGTCGCCATGACGCCGCGCCCGGCGCGCTGCATCAGGGGTTGGCCGAAATCCGCCTCGAGGCTGCGCACATGCTGTGCGATGGCGGCATGGGTCACGTTCAGGGCGCCGGCAGCCTGGGTATAGGACCCGAGCCGGGCAGCGGCCTCGAACGCGCGCAAGGCGGAGAGGGAGGGGATATCGCGCCAGTCCATGTGTAACCTCAGCTTACATCTTGAAAAGATTCCCGACTCACGTGCTGGGGTCAAGTCCGAGTAACGTCTGAGCATCAACACGTGGAAAGGAAACCCCATGCCGACCCTCCTATCAAGATGGATTCGCAACCCGGAAGCCAAGAGAGTATGGAATTCGCCGCCCCATTGGATCGAACCCGAACGCCGCCCCGCCCGTGGGCGCGCGGCAATCCTGCACGAACAGAAAGACCGTCGACGCTGGTTTCGCGATACGGGTATCTTGTAAATTTGCTTATCAAGTGGCCTAGTCGAGATCGTAGCGCTTCCAGATCTTGTCCACGATCAGGCCCGGTGCGATCTCGACGTTCTTGACATGGTTCCAGACCCGGAAGCCACGCGACTGGTAATAGGTCAGCCCGCTTTCATTGTCGGCCCGGATATTCGCGTTGATCCAGGCGTAGCCCATGTTGCGCGCCGCGTGTTCGGTGGCCCGGAACAGGGCCGATCCGATGCCAAGCCCGGTGCGGCCTTGCTGGACGAAGGTTGCGATATTGGCGGCCTCGGGCGGCAATGCGTCCCATGGTTCGATCCATTGAAACCCGACGATGTCGCCTTGCAGCTCGGCCACGTGCCACGCCGCGTGGGTGCCGTCGAGCCAGCCCAGGATTTCGGCAGGCGCGACCGGCCGGGTCATCGCCGTGGTGCCGCCGGTGGCGATGATCCGGTTCAAGAGACCCGCCATGGCGCGGGTGTCATAGGGCGCGGCCCGGCGCACCGCCACCGTCACCTCAGCCATCATGCGCCTCGAGCAGGAACCGGTGGCGATCCGTGAACGCCGCGCGCGCCTCCAGCGGTGGACGCAGGAGCAGGGTCAGACCGTCTGTCAGCGCCGGATCGGGACGCCCAAAGAAACGGTCGGCTTCGGCGGGATCGAAGCCGGCCAGTTGGGTCGCTTCAAGCCAGGCAGAAACCTTGTCGGCCTTCTTGATCAGCGCCTTGACGGGTTTCGGGATTTCGGCAGGCAGGCCAAAGCGCAGATGGATCGCCGCCATCAGGCGGTCGTCCAGCGCACCGTATCCGGGCCCGACCGCAGCCTTGACCGGCGATATCATGTCGCCGATCACGTATTCGGGCGCATCGTGGAGCAAGGCCGCCAGCCGCCATTTCGCAGGCCAGTCCGGTTTGAGCCGGACGCAGATGGTTTCGACCAGCAGCGAGTGTTCGGCGACCGAATAGGCGAAATCACCGCGTGTCTGTCCGTTCCAGCGCGCCACAAAGGCCAGGCCGTGGGCGATATCTTCGATCTCGATATCCATGGGCGTGGGATCGAGCAGGTCCAGGCGGCGGCCGGACAGCATCCTTTGCCAGGCGCGAGGGGTGGATTTGGGCATGACGAAACCTCCGGCACGGTATGGTTTAGCATCTGTCGGATCGGGGGCCAGCCCCCAAACCCCCGGGATATTTTTGGAAACAGAGAAACAGGGTCATTTCGCGAATCGGTTCGGGTTGGGCCAGGCTTCTTGCGCCGCTTGAAAACGGGAGGTTGAAGATGTCCGAAGACGGTGACGGAACACCGGGGCCGGGTAACGTGAACACGCCGGCCCCGCCAAAACAGACGCCTGGCCAGAAGAGCGGCGGCAAGGGGTGACGGCTGGCCCGGTGCCGCGCATGCGGCGGGCGCGGGGCCGATACGGTCGAATGGATTTCCTTTCCGGCGCGTTGCATTGCCGCGCCGCGGAGCGGGTGCTATGTGGCGCGCAACCCGTAGATTGTGACCCGAGGGATCAACCGTGACCGATTACATCGTCAAAGACATCGCGCTGGCCGAATTTGGCCGCAAGGAACTGGATATCGCAGAAACCGAAATGCCGGGGCTGATGGCCCTGCGCGAGGAATTCGGGACTTCCAAGCCGTTGAAGGGCGCCCGCATCGTGGGCAGCCTCCACATGACGATCCAGACCGCGGTTCTGATCGAAACGCTGGTGGAGCTGGGCGCCGATGTGCGCTGGGCGTCGTGCAACATCTTTTCCACGCAGGATCACGCGGCGGCGGCCATCGCCAAGGCGGGCATCCCGGTTTTTGCGATCAAGGGTCAGACCCTGGAAGAGCATTGGGATTACCTCGACAAATCCTTCATGTTCCCCGAAGGCGCGAACATGATCCTCGACGATGGCGGCGACGCAACATTGTATGTGCTGTTGGGCGCGCGCGCCGAGGCCGGCGAAGAGATCATCCCCGTGCCCCAATCCGAGGAAGAAGAGGTCATCAAGAAGCAGATCGCCAAGCGCATGGCCGCAAGCCCGGGCTGGTTCACCAAGACCCGCGACGCGATCAGGGGCGTGTCCGAGGAAACCACCACCGGTGTGCATCGCCTGTATGATCTGCAAAAGAAAGGCCTGTTGCCGTTCCCCGCGATCAACGTGAACGACAGCGTCACCAAGTCGAAATTCGACAACAAGTATGGCTGCAAGGAAAGCCTGGTGGATGGCATCCGCCGCGCGACCGATACCATGATGGCCGGCAAGGTCGCCGTCGTCATGGGCTACGGGGATGTGGGCAAGGGCTCGGCCGCCTCGCTCAGTGGCGCCGGCGCCCGCGTGAAGGTCACCGAGGTCGATCCGATCTGCGCGCTGCAGGCCGCCATGGACGGCTACGAGGTCACCACCCTGGAGGATGTGGTTTCTTCGGCCGACATCTTCATCACCACCACCGGCAACAAGGACGTGATCCGCATCGAGCACATGCGCGAGATGAAGGACATGGCCATCGTCGGCAACATCGGCCATTTCGACAACGAGATCCAGGTCGCCGCGCTGAAGAACCACAAGTGGACGAACATCAAGGATCAGGTGGACATGGTGGAGATGCCCTCGGGCAATCGCATCATCCTGCTCTCCGAGGGGCGCCTGCTCAATCTCGGCAACGCCACCGGGCACCCCTCCTTCGTGATGTCCGCCTCCTTCACCAACCAGGTGCTGGCGCAGATCGAGCTCTGGGCCAAGGGCGAACAGTATGAAAACAAGGTCTACGTCCTGCCCAAGCATCTGGACGAGAAGGTGGCCCGCCTCCACCTCGGCCGGATCGGCGTGAAGCTCACCGAGCTGTCGCCCGATCAGGCCGAGTATATCGGCGTGGGCCCCGAAGGCCCCTTCAAGCCGGAGCATTACCGCTACTGAGCCCGCCGAAGCCGCCGGCCCTGCAGGGGCCGGTGCCGCTCCGGCTCCGCGCCGGCCCCCCCGCGGGGCCGGCAGCACCCTGCTCTCCCCATCCGCCGCCCGCGCACGCTAAGGGCTTGGAGCCTCCGCCCGCGCCGGGTATCGTTACGGCAATCCGGTGGTGGAGCAGCGAGGACAGGCCATGAGCCAGCGCGACGATCTGATCGAGAAATATGCCAGAGACCTGAAGCAGAAATGCGGCGTCGAGCCGGACATGGATCTGCTCACCAAGATCACCGTGGGCCTCGGCCCCTCGATCTACAACGCCGATTCCGAAATCGTCGCCGCCACCCAGCCCGGCGAGATCCAGACGGTGCGCCACAACTTCCTGATCGGCAAGCTCGGCCTGCCCGACGGGCCGGATCTCGATACGGCCATCGACGCCGTGATCGAAACCTATGGCCGCTCCGAGCGGCACAAGTATCGCGCCGTCGTCTATTATCTTCTCACCCGCCACTTCGGCCGGGAATCCGTCTACGGCTGAGGCTCCGGCCGCGCGCCTTCCCGGCCCGCATCGTTCCAATTGCAGGTATTCGCATTTTGCACCGCCGGCCGTGCCGTGTTACCCGTTGGCCGAGCCGGTGCAGAATGTTCGGCCCTTCAGAGAGCGTTTGGTGCGAGGACGCGTGGGGGGAGGGCTGGCTCGGGGTGGGCCGGCCCTCCATTACGCCCAGCCCGTCCGAAAACGCTCCCGCTGCCCGCCATGGCGCCCTGCGCTACGCCTCCAGCCCGCCCATGGCGCAGACGATCCGCCATTCCTCCTCCGTCACCGGCTGCACGGAAAGCCGGCTGTTCTTCACCAGCACCATTTCCGCCAGCCTCGGCTCGGCCTTGATTGCGTCCAGCGTCACCGCGCGGGGCAGGGGGCGCAGGGCGCGGATGTCCACACACTCCCAGCGTGCGTCGTCGGTGGTGCTGTCCGGATGGGCCTCGGCGCAGATCTCGACGATGCCCACGATCTCCCGCGCCTTCTGCGAGTGATAGAAGAAACCCCGCTCGCCCACCGCCATCTGCCGCATGTGGTTGCGGGCCTGGTAATTGCGCACCCCGTCCCATTCC
>CAYWTM010000094.1:0-13545 GCA_964460185.1 uncultured Roseicyclus sp.
CCTTTACCGAAAAACGCCTGCTCGAGGCCTGTCTCGAGTTGATGGCATCGGGCGCCGTGATCTCGATCCAGGACATGGGGGCCGCCGGGCTGACCTGTTCCGCGGTCGAAATGGGCGACAAGGGCGGGCTTGGCATCAAGCTGACGCTCGACCACGTGCCGCAGCGCGAAACGGCGATGACCGCCTACGAGATGATGCTGTCGGAATCCCAAGAACGCATGCTGATGGTCCTCAACCCCGATCTCGAGGCCGAAGCGCGGGCGATTTTCGACAAATGGGACCTGGATTTCGCCATCGTTGGCGAAACAATCCCCGAAGATCGCTTTCTGATTATCCACGGAAACGAAACAATGGCGGATTTGCCGCTGTCGAAACTGGCCTCCACCGCGCCGGAATACGACCGGCCGTGGGTGCCGACCGAACCGGCCGCCGACATGGACCCCGTGCCGGAGATCGACGCGCTGGACGCCCTGCGCGCGCTGATCACCTCGCCCAACTACTGCTCGCGGGCCTGGGTCTACGAACAATACGACCACATGGTCATGGCTGACACGGTGGTGGCCCCCGGCCTTGGCGCGGGCGTGGTGCGCGTGCACGGCACGCCCAAGGCGCTGGCCTTCACCTCCGACGTGACGCCCCGCTACGTGAAAGCCAACCCGGTCGAAGGCGGCAAGCAGGCCGTGGCCGAAGCCTTCCGCAATCTTTGTGCCGTGGGCGCCCGGCCCTTGGCCACAACCGACAACCTCAATTTCGGCAACCCCGAAAAGCCCGAGATCATGGGCCAGTTCGTGGGCGCGATCCAGGGCATCGGCGCGGCCTGCGCGGCGCTGGACATGCCGATCGTGTCGGGCAATGTCTCATTGTATAACGAAACCGACGGCCAGGGCATTCTGCCCACGCCGACGATCGGGGCCGTGGGCCTGCTGGACACGCTCGACGACCTGATCGGTGACACGATCCGCGATGGCCATGTCTTGCTGATGGTGGGCGAGACGCGGGGGCATCTTGGGCAGTCCGCGTTGCTGTACGAGGTGTTCAAGCGCGAAGACGGCGACGCCCCCGCCGTGGATCTGCAGGCGGAACGCCGCAACGGAGAATTCATCCGCGCAAACCGGCACTGGATCAACGCCTGCACCGACCTGAGCGATGGCGGCCTTGCGCTGGCGGCCTTCGAAATGGCGGTGGCGGGCGGTGTCGGCCTGACGCTGGAGGCCGCGGATACCGCCACCCTGTTCGGCGAGGACCAGGGCCGCTACCTGATCGCGACCAATTTCGACAAGGCCGAAGCGCTGATGGTGGCCGCGGGCCATGCCGGCGTCTCGCTGGTGAGCGTGGGCAAGGTTGGTGGCGACATGGTTCGCATCGGTGCGGCGCAGGCGCCGCTCGAGGATCTGGCGGCCATGTGGAAAGGCGCTTTCGCCGAGATCTTCGGCTGACGCCCCCGGCCTGTGCGCGCCGCCTGCGGATCCTGTCCAGCCCGATCGCCCGTCTTGCGGCTTGCGCGCGCTGCGCCTACATTCTTGTGAGAAACAGTCGAGGATTTCGCCCCCATGCCCATCACTGCCCGTGAGATCGAAGACATGATCCGCGAAAGCTTTCCCGATGCACAGATCACCGTGGAGGGCGACGATGGTGTGCATTTCGCGGCCCAGGTGGTGGATGCAAGTTTTTCCGGCATGAACCGCGTCCAGCAACAACGTGCGGTCTACGCGGCGCTGAAGGGCAAGATGGACGGATCGGCAGGCGAATTGCACGCGCTGGCGCTGACCACGAAGGCGCCCGGGTGATGCGGGAATGATAGATCAAGAGACACGCGCGGCATGACGCCGGGCCAAGCCAGACAGGACGAAACAACATGAGCGCAGAAGACCAGATCAAGGACACCATCACGGCAAATGACGTGGTTTTGTTCATGAAAGGCACCAAGATGATGCCGCAATGCGGGTTCTCATCGCGGGTGGCCGGTGTGCTGAACTACATGGGCGTGGAATTCGCGGACGTGAACGTGCTGGCCGATGACGGCATTCGGCAGGGAATCAAGGATTTTTCCGATTGGCCGACCATCCCGCAGCTTTACGTGAAGGGCGAATTCGTGGGCGGCTGCGACATCATCACCGAAATGACGCTGTCGGGTGAACTGGACCAGTTGTTCACCGACAACGGCGTGAGTTTCGACAAGGACGCCGCCGACAAGATCCGCGAAGCCAACGCCTGACACGGGGTCGCCGCGCCTTTGGCGCGCCGACCGATGCGAGGGGCCTTGCCCCTCGCGCTCCCCAGGATATTTATGAAACAAAGAAGGGGATGGGCGCGGGCCTATCCCTTTTTCGTTTCGCCCTTCTTGACGTGTTTGGTCAGGCGCGAGGGTGTTGATTTCTTGCGGTCCTTGAAGGGGTTCTGGTCGGCCTGGCTGCGCATGTAGAGGCGGATGGGCGTTCCGGGCATGTCGAAGTCTTCGCGCAAGCCGTTGACAAGATAGCGGGAATAGCTTTCCGGCAATTTTTCGGGATGCGAACACATCACGACGAAGCCCGGCGGCCGGGTCTTGGCCTGGGTCATGTAGCGCAGCTTGATCCGGCGGCCCGAGGGGGCCGGCGGCGGATGCGCTTCGGTCATGGCCGACAGCCACTGGTTGAGCCTGGCGGTGGTCACGCGCCGGTTCCAGGTTTCGTGGACCTTGAGGATCGCGGCATGAAGCCGGTCCAGGCCCCGGCCCGTCTTGGCCGAAACGGTGACCAGCGGCGCGCCCCGCAATTGCGGCAAGAGCCGCTCGAAGGCCTCTTTCAGGTCACGCAGCTTGTCCTGCTTTTCGTCCTCCAGGTCCCATTTGTTGACCGCGACCACCACGGCCCGGCCTTCGCGTTCGGCCAGGTCGGCGATGCGCAGATCCTGTTGTTCGAAGGGGATCGCCGCATCGAGGAGCACGACCACGACCTCGGCGAATTTCACCGCGCGCAACCCGTCCGACACCGAAAGCTTTTCAAGTTTTTCCTGCACTTTCGCCTTCTTGCGCATGCCGGCGGTGTCGAAGATGCGCGTGGGCGTGCCCTCCCAGGTGACCGGCACCGCGATGGAATCGCGCGTGATCCCGGCCTCGGGGCCGGTCAGCAGGCGATCCTGGCCCACGATGCGGTTGATCAAGGTGGACTTGCCCGCGTTGGGACGGCCCACGACAGCGATTTGCAAGGGACGTGAAACGGTTATGACGCGATCTTCATCCGATGCATCAATGTCGATATCGGTCTCGGGCTCTTCGGCGTTTTCCTCGGCGGCTTCGATCAGGGGGCGCAGCACGGTGGACAGTTCGGCCATGCCTTCGCCGTGTTCGGCGGACAGGCCGATAGGCTCGCCGAGGCCGAGGGCATAGGCCTCGAGCACACTGGCCTCGCCCGCGCGCCCTTCGGCCTTGTTCACGCCAAGGATGACCGGGCGGCCCGACCGGCGCAGGATTTCGGCGAACAGCTCATCGTCGGGCGTGATCCCCGCGCGCGCATCGATGAGAAACAGGCTGGCGTCGGCCATTTCGACGGCGCGTTCCGTCAGGCGACGCATCCGGCCCTGAAGGCTGTCATCGGTGGCGTCTTCCAGGCCTGCGGTATCCATGATGGTAAAGCGCAAGTCCCCCAGCCGCGCATTGCCTTCGCGCAGGTCGCGGGTGACGCCGGGCTGGTCATCCACCAGCGCCAGACGCTTGCCCACGAGGCGGTTGAACAGGGTCGATTTGCCCACATTGGGGCGGCCGACGATGGCGAGGGTGAAACTCATGGGTCCGATTTCCGAAGGTCCGAAGGCGCGGCTCTATCCTACCATCATCATGCCATCAAGGCCCTAGCGTTCTGAGCGCTGTCTCGAGCGCCTGCAGGAACGCGCTGCGATCGGCCTTTGAAAAGGGTTTCGGCCCGCCAAGCCCCTGCCCCTCGAGCCCGCCCCTGAGATCGGCCAGGAGATCGCGGGTGGCCAGTCGGCTGCCGATATTGGTGGGTGTCAGGCGTTCGCCCTTGGGGGTCAGCACCAGCGCCCCGGATTTGACCGCGCGATCGGCCAGCGGCAGATCGGTGGTGATGACCAGCATGCCCGGCGCCGCGGCGGCGACGATCAGGTCGTCGGCGGCGTCAAAGGCGTCGCCCGCCACCGTCATGGTGATCGCGGGGTGGTCGGGGTGGCGCAGCCAGGTGGCGGCAAACAGATGGACGGGGATCTCGTGGCGCCAGGCGGCCTTGTAGATCTCGTCCTTGACCGGGCAGGCGTCGGCGTCGACCAGGATCGCCGGGGCCTTGAGCGCACCGCTCAATGGAAAAATCCGCTGTCGAACGGGACCGAGACCTGTCCGCCGCCGCGTTCGGTCAGCGTCAACTGGCCGCGCGCGATGGTGATATCGGCGATCTCGGACCATCCGGGCGGGCGCGGCAGCGAGACCATCGCATGCCGGATCAGGTGCCGCGGCCCCAGGCCGAGAGCCGTCGGCACCCCCATCGCCGTCAGCCGGTTTTCCCCCAGCGACGCAGCCAGGCCCGCGCCGCCCATCGCGCACCCGTCCTCGATCCCCAGAACGCCCGTATGCCGACCGTTCCAGGGGCTGAAATCCCGCCCGCCATTGGAAATCCACAGCATCGTGACGGGCATCTTGCGGGCATCCTTGAGCACCACCAGCATGTCATCCTCGGCCGCGCGCATGCACACGGTCCAGCCGATATCGGCGCCCCGCGCCTCGACCAGGATGGCGAAATCCTCGATCCTGTGGCCGGCGGGATAGTGGCGCAGGTCCCACAGCGCGCCATCCTCGCAATCCAGGTACATGTCGGGCCGGGTCTGGTTGAGCGCCCACAGGGTGTGGCCCGCATACTGGGGGGCGGCATCTGTCATCACGGCGCGTTTGGGCGAATGGCTCAGCCGTCCGCCTTCGGCCATCCGGGTCATCGGATGATGGGCAAAGGTCACCTCGCCCACGCCGCCGTCGATGGTGTGGCTCTGATAGAGGACCGGGCCCACGATCTGCACGTGCTTGGTCACATGGGCGCCGCGCACCTGGTCGTTCAGGCGCAGGCGCACTTCGGCCACGTCCTGATCGACCACATGCCACGGCGTGTTGGCCGTGGCCCCGTGGATCGGCCCGTGATCCACGTCGTCCAGGCCGAAGGGCATGCAAAAGAAATCCCCCGCCAGGCGCTTGTTGACCATCGGCAGGTCGGGATCGTCCTGGACCTCGGGTTCGTCCAGCCAGGGCGCGCTGTGCAGCGGGTGCCTCCCGCCCACACGCCATTCGGGGATGTTGCCCAGGCTTTCATCCAGCAAAAGGACGGTATCGCCGTGGGCCAGCCGGATCACGTGCCGCTCCGGGCAAGCGCGCCGAGCGTCGCGGTCGCCATCGCCGCGTCCGAGCCAAGGCTCAGGAACGTAACGCCCGCCTCGACCATCGCGGCATTCATCTGCGGCGCGGCGAAAATGCCGGCCGCCTTGCCGGCATCGCGGATGACACCGACGCCGCGCCGGATCTCGTCCCAGAACGCCGGCGCAAGCGGATCGTCCCGGTACCCCATGTCGGCGGCAAGGTCGGCGGGGCCAAAAAACACGCAATCCACACCGTCCACCGCCGCGATGGCCGCAAGATCGCCAAGCGCCGCGCGGGTTTCGGCCTGCACGATCACGCAGATCTCGTCATTGGCGGTCGAGGCGTAGCGTTCGATCGCGCCGAAACCGCCCGATCGCATGGTCCAGCCGCCATCGCCCCGGATACCCTCAGGCGGGTAGCGGCAGGCGCGCACCGCGGCCTCTGCTTCGGCGGCGGAATTCACCATCGGGACCATCACGGTCTGCACCCCCAGGTCCAGCACCTGTTTCAGCACCCAGTCCTCGTTGGTTGGCACGCGCACGACGGCGGGCGTGCCAGTCAGCCCCAGCGTGACGATCTGGCGGCGGATCATGGCGGGATCGAAAGGGGCATGTTCCCCATCGACCAGGCACCAGTCGAAACCGGCCTGTCCCGCGATTTCCGTCAGCGGTTCGGACCCCAGCGCCAGGAACAGCCCGCGCAGCATCCTTCCTTCGGCCATCGCGGCTTTCAATTCGTTTCTTGGTGCTGGCATGTCTTCCCCCCTGCCCGGCGCTAAAGCGCGCCGCCCGTCACATCGCGGTACCACGCCCGGATCGCCGCGCGTTCCTCCTCCTCGATGAAGGACAGGTTGCCGGGCGGCATGGCGTGGCTTGCGCCTGCCTGAAGGTAAATGGCCCGTGCCTGGGCGGCAATGCGGTTGTCGCTGTCCAGCATCACACCGCGCGGGGCCACGGCGATGCCGGGCCAGAAGACCTCGGTCGCGTGGCACATGGAACAGCGCGCATAGACGATATCGGCCACGTCGACGAAGCTTTCATGCGCGGCAAAGCGTTCCTGAAGCGGTGTCAGCCGCGCATCTTCCATCACCGCGTCATCGCGCATCAGCGGCAGCATGGACAGCCAGATGATGACGCCAAAGATCAGCGCCGTCGCCGCCCATGTCCACCAGACATACCCGCCGCGCGCATGCATCGTGTTGAAGAAATGCCGAATCGTGACCCCCATCAGGAACACCAGCGACGCGATCAGCCAGTTGTGATCGCTGGCAAAGGCCAGCGGGTAGTGATTGGACAGCATCAAGAAGATGACCGGCAGCGTCAGGTAATTGTTGTGGGTGGACCGAAGCTTGGCGATCTTGCCGTATTTCGGGTCCGGCGTGCGGCCCGCTTTCAGGTCGGCCACCACGATTTTCTGGTTGGGAATGATGATCATCGCCACGTTGGCGGTCATGATCGTGGCCGTTAGCGCCCCAAGGTGCAACAGCGCCGCGCGCCCGGAAAAGACCTGCGTATAGCCCCAGGCCAACACCACGATCAGCGCAAACAGCAGCACCATCAGCGCCGTTGGGTTGTCGCCCAGGGGCGACTTGCACAGCCGGTCGTAGACGATCCAGCCGATGGTCAGCGACAGGGCCGAGATCGCGATGGCCTGCCACTGCGTCAACTCCATCACCGTCCAGTCGATCAGGTAAAGCTCTGCGCCCACGTAATAAAGCAGCGCCAGAAGGGCGACACCGCTCAGCCAGGTGGCATAGCTTTCCCATTTGAACCAGGTCAGATGTTCGGGCATCGCCTCGGGGGCGACCATGTATTTCTGGATGTGGTAGAATCCCCCGCCATGAACCTGCCATTCCTCGCCATCGGCCGGGCCGGGAATGTCGCGGTTCAGACCAAGATCCAGCGCGATGAAGTAGAAACTGGACCCGATCCACGCGATCGCCGTGATCACATGGAGCCAGCGGGCGGCAAATTCCGCCCAATGCAGCAAGATCGTGGTGTCCATATCCGTTTCCCCGGCCAGTCGGGCACCCGGCCCGGTTTTTCATCACATGCCTGCATTTCCGACAAAACCCGGCCAAAGCGCAAGCCATCAGGTGCCGCACCTCTTGTGTTCGACTGCGAAAGCCGACTATTCCAGCATCATCTGCTGAATCCGAAGGCAACCCGTGCGGCGGACCTCCGCACCCTGCCCTTCCCGCGCCAGGACAGGACATATGGCAAGCATCGACAGCTTGAATCCCGACATTCCGCTTTTCGCCCGCACCGGCATCAACCTTGCGTCAGCCGGGCTTGGCGCCAAGGCGATCTGGTCGACGAACGAGTTCTTCGCGCCGCTCGAACGCATGCTGCACGATCAGCCGCCGGTGTTCATCGACGGCAAATTCGACGATAACGGCAAATGGATGGACGGTTGGGAAAGCCAGCGCCGCCGCGATGGCGGGCATGACATGGCGATCATCAAGCTGGCCGCGGCCGGCCGCATCATCGGGTTCGATCTGGACACGGCCCATTTCACCGGCAACTACGCCCCCGCCGCGAAAGTCGAGGCCTGCGCCTTCGAGGGCGATCTGCCCCCCGAGGACCAGCGCTGGGTCACCATCTTGCCGCACAAGGCGCTTGGCCCGTCGTCGCATCATTATTTCGGCTGCGACAGCTTCGAGAAATGGACCCATCTTCGCTTGCACATCTATCCCGATGGCGGCGTTGCCCGGATGCGGGCCTACGGGGTGCCGGAACTGGACGAGGCAAACAAGCAGGGCGAGATCGATCTGGTGTCGGCGCTGAACGGCGGGCGCATCCTGGGGTTTTCCGATGCCCATTACGGCGATTACATGCGACTGCTCGCGCCCGGGCGCGGGGTGAACATGGGCGACGGCTGGGAAACGCGCCGGCGGCGCGAACCGGGCTATGACTGGATGATCATCGCGCTCGGCGCGCGCGGGGTGATCGAAAAAGCCGTCATCGACACCGCCTTTTTCAAGGGGAACTACCCCGACACGGCCTCGATCCAGGCGGCGGACATGCGCAATTTCGGCGATGGCCTGACCGACGCGCTGATCACCGATTCCATGTTCTGGAAGGAACTCCTTCCGGCCCGGAAACTGGGACCGGATGCCGAACACGCCTTCCGCGAGGACCTGGTCGATATCGGCCCGGTGACCCATGTGCGGTTCAACATCTTTCCCGATGGTGGCGTGTCGCGCCTGAGGCTGTTCGGCACGCCCGCCGCATGAGACGGCGGCGCGCCGCGCGACCCGGCGGCGCGCGCTATCCCTGACTGGGTCGGTTCTATGAGCATGGGGCGCTTCATCGGCCTGCCCGAACGGTGCCGTGATGCCTGATCGCCAAGCGGCCGGCCTCACGATCCCTTCTGCCACGCGACCAAATCATGATCGGGCTGGCGACAACCGCCACGGACGCGGTCCTTTCGCTGTCGCGTCATGACGGGTGCGGTGCCGGGCGCCGAAAGGTTGAAAACGGTTCAGGAGGTGTTCACGGGCGCAGCCCCCACCCCCGCTGCCGACAAGGTGTCCGCAGCGGCCCCGGTCGCGTTCCCCGGTCACTTGTCGTAGCTTGCGCCACTGGCGAGACAGAATGCCGCCGACCCGACCTCCGGGACATCTTCCCGATTCTCACAATCTGGCAGATCAATAGACTTCATTTTCATATTTTTTAAGGAAACACAGTCTATCCGGTCGATAGTTGCGGATTGCTCTTTCCAACATTCGATTGTCCAACTATTTTCGGCCGCCATAAGACAAACAGTCCAATAGGGAGAGACTGATGAAGAAAGTTCTTCTGGCTTCCGCGGCCACTTTTGCGTTCACCGGTGCCGCACTTGCCGATGCCCATCAGGGCGATGTCACGCTTGGCGTGATCCTCGGCTTCACCGGACCGATTGAATCGATCACGCCGGCAATGGCCGACGGGGCAGAACTGGCCATGGCCGAAGTCACCGCCTCCGGTGCGCTGTTCGGTGGCGCGGCCGTCACGTCTGTCCGTGCGGACAGCACCTGCATCGACAGCTCCGCCGCGCAGGCCGCAGCCGAGCGTCTGATCACCTCGGACGGCGTCAACGGCATCGTCGGCGCGGATTGCTCGGGCGTCACCGGCTCCATCCTCGCAAACGTCGCCGTGCCCAACGGCATGGTCATGATCTCGCCGTCGGCCACGTCGCCCGGCCTGTCGACCGCAGAGGACAACGGCCTGTTCTTCCGCACCGCACCGTCTGACGCACGTCAGGGTGTCGTGATGGCCGAAATCATCATGGAACGCGGCATCGACACCGTCGCCGTGACCTACACCAACAACGACTACGGCCAGGGCCTGGCGGATGCCTTCACCAGCGCCTTCACCGAAATGGGCGGCACCGTCACGCTGACCGCAGCCCACGAAGACGGCCGCGCCGACTACTCGGCCGAAGTGGGCGCACTGGCATCGGCCGGCGGCGACGCGCTTGTCGTGGCAGGCTATGTCGACCAGGGTGGCTCGGGCGTGATCCGCGCAGCACTGGACACCGGCGCATTCGATACCTTCGTCTTCCCCGACGGCATGGTGTCCCAGGCGCTGGTCGATAACTTCGGTTCCGAGATCAACGGCTCGTTCGGCCAGAACCCCGGCACCGACAGCGAAGGCGCTGCAACCTTCCAGGCCATGGCGACCGAAGCGGGCTTTGACGGCACGTCGCCGTTCTCGGCCGAAGCCTACGACGCGGCAGCCCTGATCATGCTGGCCATGGCGGCCTCCGGCTCGCGCAATGCCGCCGACTACATGGGCTCGATCATGGACGTGGCAAACGCTCCCGGTGAACAGATCCTGCCCGGCGACCTGGGTCGCGCACTGGAACTGATCGCGGCCGGCACCGACATCGACTATGTCGGCGCATCGGCGGTGGAGCTGATCGGACCCGGCGAATCCGCCGGCAACTACCGCGAGATCGAAATCGTGGATGGTGAATTGTCGGTTGCCGGCTTCCGCTGATCCAATCTGATCCAGACACCAGGAACAGCCCGGCCCAAAACCGGGCTGTTTCCATAATCGGGGACAGGGCCACATGATCGTCGTTGAGGACGTGCACAAACATTTCGGCGGCTTTCATGCCGTTGACGGCGCCAGCCTGACAATCGAAACCGGTTCCATCACCGGGCTGATCGGACCGAACGGCGCGGGCAAGACGACGCTGTTCAACGTGATCGCGGGCGTTTTGCCCCCGACCTCGGGCCGGGTCGTGATGGACGGCGAGGACATCACCGGCCTTGCGCCGCACAACCTGTTTTCAAAGGGGCTGCTGCGCACCTTCCAGATCGCGCATGAATTCACCTCGATGAGCTGCCGGGAAAACCTGATGATGGTGCCGGGCACGCAGTCGGGCGAAAGCCTGTGGAACACGTGGTTCGGCCGCAAGCGCATCGCCGACGAGGAACGCGCGCTCAAGGCCAAGGCCGACGAGGTGCTGGAGTTCCTGACCATCGAACACCTGGCGGATCACCCGGCGGGCATGGTGTCAGGCGGCCAGAAAAAGCTTCTGGAACTGGGCCGCACCATGATGGTCGACGCCAAGATCGTGTTTCTGGACGAGGTCGGCGCGGGCGTGAACCGGACGCTTCTGAACACCATCGCCGACGCGATCGTCCGCCTGAACCAGGAACGCGGCTACACGTTTTGCGTGATCGAACACGACATGGATTTCATCGGGCGCCTGTGCGAGCCCGTCATCGTCATGGCAGAGGGCAAGGTGCTGGCCGAGGGATCGCTCGATCAGATCAAGGCCAACGAACAGGTGATCGAGGCTTATCTGGGCACCGGTCTCAAGAACAAGGATCAGCTGGAGGCGACGCAGTGAGCCTGCCCGCCCGCCTGTTTGCCCTTGGCCTTTGCCTGGCCATGCCCGCGCTTGCGCAGGGGCAGCCGGTCAAACCCGCAGGCGGGCTGACAGATTGCCCTGTCGCGGTGGCGCCGGTGCGGTTTTGCGAAGCGGATACCGGGTTTCACCGCATGCCCCAGGCCATCAATCCCGATGTCAACGCGTTCTACGAACACTCCACCGGCGCAGCCGGCATGCTGATCGTGGAAACCGTCGGCACCGCGGATGGTCTTACCCTGCAGATGGTCCGCCAGAACCTGATCCAGAACCTTGCCGATGGCGGCGGCGTCACCACCGACGCGGTCCTTGTCTGGCCCGAGCAGACGGCCTCGGTCGCGGGCACCACCCTTCCGACGATGGTCTATTCCGGGCCGATCAACGGAACCCGCGCAACCTATGCCAACACCGTGCTCTTGGCGCCCGAGCGGTTGATCCAGTTGATCACCGTGAACGAGGCCGACAGCTACACTCCGCTGCACCTTCATGCGCATAGCGAATTCCTCGCGCATATCCGCATCGACCCTTGAGGAGCCCCGTGTGAGCGACAATCCATACCAGAACGACCGCGGCAACAAGGACCGCTCGATCGGGAACCCCGACGGCGCGGGCACCATGACGCCCTCTCCCGGGACCGGACAGGCCATGAATACCGGCCAGGCCTTCTTGATCGGTGACACCATGACGGGCGGCTACGGCAACGGTCCCGACATCCTGCACGATTGCACCATCGCCGTGAATCCCGGCGAGATCGCGGTGATCGTGGGCCCCAACGGGGCCGGTAAATCCACGGCGATGAAGGCCGTGTTCGGGATGCTGAACGTGCGCCAGGGATCCGTGCGCCTGGATGGCGAGGACATCACAGGCCTCAGCCCGCAGGCACGGGTGGCCAAGGGCATGGGCTTCGTGCCCCAGACCAGCAACATCTTTGGCTCCATGACGGTCGAGGAAAACCTCGAGATGGGGGCCTTTATCCGTCGCGACGACATCCGCGCGACGATGGAACAGGTCTACGAGCTGTTCCCGATCCTCAAGGACAAACGCTATCAGGCCGCCGGCGAATTGTCGGGCGGGCAGCGTCAGCAGGTGGCCGTGGGCCGGGCGCTGATGACCCAACCCAAGGTGCTGATGCTGGACGAACCCACCGCCGGCGTGTCGCCCATCGTGATGGATGAATTGTTCGACCGCATCATCGAGGTCAGCCGCACCGGCATTCCGATCCTGATGGTGGAACAAAATGCCCGGCAGGCGCTCGAGATCGCCGACAAGGGGTATGTGCTGGTTCAGGGCCGCAATGCCCATACCGGCACCGGCAAGGAACTGCTGGCCGACCCCGAGGTTCGCCGCAGTTTCCTGGGGGGCTGAGGCAGATGCGCATGGCCACACTCACAACCCTTGCGGCCCTGGTGCCCTCCGCCGCGCCGGCCGAACCTTGGGACTGCGCGTTTTCGGTCGCGTGCACGACCGGCGAAAGCTGCGTCAGCCAGACCCGCAACGGGCAGATCATCGCCGCCGATCACGAAGGACAGCTGTTTTTCACCGGCGCCACCGGCGATCTGCCGGTCCTGCGGCTGTCCCCCCGGGGGGATGCCCCCGCGTCCTATGCCGGGACCGATCAGGACCGGATGGCCGGGGTCTTGACCATACGCGCCGACAACACCGCCACCCTGACCACCCATTCCCTGACCGGCCCGACCACGGCCGCGACCTATTTCGGAACCTGTGAGGTGCTGAACTGATGGATTTCCTCAACGCCATCGTGGCGCTTGCCAATTTCGTCATAATTCCCGCCACCGCCTATGGCGCGCAACTTGCGCTTGGCGCCTTGGGCGTCACGCTGATTTACGGCATCTTGCGGTTCTCGAATTTCGCCCATGGCGACACCATGGCCTTTGGCGCCATGGTCACCATCTTGTGCACCTGGGGCCTGCAGGCCCTCGGCGTGTCGCTCGGCCCGCTGCCGACCGCGCTTTTGGCGTTGCCCGTGGGCATCGTGGTCACGGGGCTGCTGCTGATCGGGACGGACCGCCTGGTCTATCGCTTTTACCGGCAGAAAAAGGCCAAGCCGGTGATTTTCGTGATCGCGTCCCTGGGCGTGATGTTCATCATGAATGGCATCGTGCGCTTCATCATCGGCGTTGATGACCAGAGGTTCGGCGATGGCGAACGCTTCATCATTTCGGCGCGCACCTTCCGCGAGATGACGGGCCTGGAGGAAGGCCTTGCCTTCCGCACAAGCCAGGGCATCACCATCGTCGTGGCCCTGATCGCGGTGGCGCTTCTGTTCTGGTTCCTGGGTCGCACGCGCACCGGCAAATCCATGCGCGCCTTTTCCGACAACGAGGATCTGGCGC
>CAYWTM010000095.1:0-13419 GCA_964460185.1 uncultured Roseicyclus sp.
AGTGTCAATGCGCTGGCTCTGCGGCGGCGCAATTTCATCCGCCCCGCTCAGTTCCCCTACACCTCGGCCACGGGCGAGCTTTATGACGTGGGTGATTTTCACCGTGTCCTGGACCGCGCCGAAAGCGAGGCCGACATCGCGGGTTTTGCCGCCCGCCGCGAGACATCCGAGGCAAAGGGCAAGCTGCGCGGTCTGGGCATCTGCTACTACATCGAAAGCATCCTGGGTGCCCCGGATGAGACCGCGACCATCGAGATAACCCAAACGGGCGCGCGGGTCTTCGTCGGCACGCAATCCAATGGGCAGGGGCACGAAACGGTCTATGCGCAACTGCTGCATGATCAGACAGGCCTGCCGCTTGAGCAGATCGAGATCGTGCAGGGCGACAGTGACCGCATCGCCCATGGGGGTGGCACCGGCGGGTCACGGTCGGTGACGGTTCAGGGAATGGCGATGCGCGAGACGGCGGATCTGCTGATCTCGCAGATCACGGCGTTTCTGGAAAGCGACATGGATCAAAGGGATATGACATTCGACGCCGAAGAGGGGGTGTTCCGTGCGCCGGGCTCGAACGTTGTGATCACCCTGCTCGAAGCCGCGGCCCGCGCCCGGCAGGCCGGAGCCGAGGATCAGGTCAGCGCCACCCGCACCATCACCCTTCCCGGCCGGTCCTACCCCAATGGCTGCCACATCACCGAGGTCGAGATCGACCGCGACACAGGCGCCACCCGCGTGGACCGTTACACCATCGTCGACGATTTCGGCAACCTGATGAACCCCCGCCTGGTCGAAGGCCAGGTGCATGGCGGCGTGGTGCAGGGCATCGGGCAAGCCGTGACCGAACACGTTGTCTATGACAGCGACGGTCAGCTTTTGACCGCGACATTCATGGACTACGGGATGCCGCGGGCCGACGACATGCCCTTCATCGCCTTTTATACCGAGGCCGTGCCGTCAACGGCCAATCCGCTTGGCATGAAAGGCTGTGGCGAGGCCGGAACGGTCGGTTCGATGGCCGCGGTGGCCAATGCCGTGCAAGATGCGCTGTGGCCGCTTGGCGTGAAACAGGTCGATATGCCCTTCACGCCATCGAGGGTCTGGGCGATGTTGCAAGAGGGGAGCGCTATTGCCGCGGAATAGGTCCCTCAGGTCCTTTCTCAGGGGCTTCAGGAACAGCCCGACGCGCCTTCCGCAAGTGCGCAAACCCTACACCCATGTGGTGTTGCTCGATGGCACGATGTCGTCACTGCGGCGCGGCTTTGAAACCAATATCGGCCTGACCTATCGTCTTTTGGCCGAGCTTCCCGACAGCGCCCGCATGACCCTGTATTACGAGCCAGGAATCCAGTGGCGTGGATGGCGGCGTGCCCACGAGGTGATTGCCGGGATCGGCATCAACCGCCAGATCAAGCGCGCCTATTTCTTTCTGGCGCGCAATTATCAGCCGGGCGACCGGATCATCCTCATGGGGTTCTCGCGCGGGGCCTATGCCGTGCGGTCACTGGCGGGTCTGATCGACACCATGGGCCTGTTGCGGGCGGCGCAGGCCGAACCTGAGGTTCTGGAACGGCTTTACGAGCTTTATCGTTCCGCCCCGGACAGTGCTGATGCCAGGGCCGTGAAACTGGCGCGCAGTCACGACCACGTTCAGATCGATTTTCTGGGGGTCTATGACACGGTCCGCGCCCTTGGCGTGCGCTGGCCGCTGGTCTGGCAGTTGCTTCCGATGCCACACCCGTATCATTCCCATGACCTGGGCCAGACAACGCGGATCGCGCGGCACGCGTTGGCGCTTGACGAGACCCGCGATGCCTATGCACCGGTCCTTTGGGACACCGCCGATGACCAGGCACAACCCGGGCATGTGCAACAGATGTGGTTTCGCGGCACCCATGGCGATGTCGGCGGTCAGATCGAAGGGCAGATGACCACGCGGCCCCTGTCGAACATTCCACTGGTCTGGATGCTGGAAGAGGCCGCGGCCGAAGGGCTGCCGCTGCCGCAATTCTGGCGCCAGCGTTTCTTGACGGACGCAAACGCGCCATCGATCGGAACCACCCGTGGTTTTGGCAAACTGTTCGTGAAACGCCACCGCCGCAAGGTGGGTCTGGATCCTTCGGAACGCCTGCATCCGACGGCACGGCACAGTGCCGCGAACCGGGGCATCGTTCTGCCTGCCCCGGGCGCGCACCCCGCCTGAGCCTCAGGCGAACACGTCCTCGGGGTATCCGACACCGGTCAGATACAGACCGTCCGGCGGCGCGACAGGCCCACAGGCCGCACGATCCACTGCCTTCAAGGCCGCGTCCACGTCTTGCGGCGCCCACGCCCCTGCCCCCACACGTTCCAGCGTGCCCACGATCGACCGGACCTGGTTGTGCAGGAACGACCGGGCGCGCAGGTGAAACCGGAACTCCGTGCCGTGAGCGTAGGCCACGGTTTCAACCTCCACCTCATCCAGCGATTTCACCGGGCTTTTCGCCTGGCAGATCGAGGCGCGGAAGGTCGTGAAATCGTGCTTGCCGATCAGGTATCGCGCGCCTGCCGCCATGGCCGACCCGTCCAGGTCGCCGCGCACAAGCCAAGCCTTGCCCGCGTCATGGACCAGCGGCGCGCGCCGACATATCAGCCGGTAGGTGTACCGACGCTCGATCGCGGAAAATCGCGCATGCCAGTCATCCGCCACGCGCGCGCACCCCACCACCGCCACCGGCAGCGGCTTGAGGTGCCAGTTCACGGCCTCGGACAGCCGGAACGGGTCCCAATCCCTTGCCATGTCGCAATGCGCCACCTGCCCGGTGGCATGCACGCCCGCATCCGTACGCCCTGCGGCGGCAATAGACGGCACATCCTTTTCCAGTTGCGCCAGCGCCGTCTCGACCGCACCCTGCACAGACGGCTGGTCGGCCTGACGCTGCCACCCGGCGAAAGGTGCACCGTGATATTCTATCTTCAGGGCGTAGCGTGGCATGCCTTGCGCGTAGCGCAGAGCGCACCGCCGCGCAATCGCCCCCCTCGAAAAACGTCGCCCGGATGATTACTGTTCTTGGTGAGACATCGGAAGGGACCCCGGTTTTGGTCATAGGTACGATCGCGGACACGATAGGCCGCAGCATCGAAGGGGTTACCCAAGGCGTGTCCGAGGTCTTTTTCGACCCTGTGATCCGCATTGGCGTCACCGGCCTCAGCCGTGCGGGCAAGACCGTGTTCATCACCTCGCTCGTGGCCAACCTGATGGATCGTGGCCGGATGCCCGGACTTGAGGCCGCGCGGTCCGGCCGGATCGAGGCGGCCTATCTGCAGCCGCAGCCCGATGACACGGTGCCGCGTTTCGATTTCGAAAACCACCTCGCGGCGCTGACCGGGCCAAAACCGCACTGGCCGGGCTCCACCCGGTCGATCTCCGAACTGCGGTTGTCGCTGCGGGTGCGGCCCAGGGGCCTGCTGTCGGGGCTGACCGGACCGCGAACGATCCATCTGGATATTGTCGATTATCCGGGCGAATGGCTGCTGGACCTGGCGCTGCTGGAACAGCCTTTCGATGACTGGTCGACACTGGCGCTGGCGGCGGCCGAAACCCGGCCCGAGGCGGACGCCTATCTTGCACGGCTGAAAACCCTGACGCCCGCGGACAAGCTGGACGAGGCCACGGCCACGGCCCTCGCGCGGGACTGGACGGCGTATCTGAACGCAGCCCGCGCGGCCGGATATTCCGATTGCACGCCGGGCCGGTTCATGTTGCCGGGGGATCTTGAGGGCAGCCCGGCCCTGACCTTTGCCCCCCTGCCGCCGGGCGACACCCCTCGCGGATCGCTCGCACGCGAATTCGCCCGGCGCTACGAGGCCTACAAGGCGCAGGTCGTCAAACCGTTCTTCCGCTCTCATTTCGCGCGTATCGACAGGCAGGTCGTGCTGGTCGACGCCCTCGGGGCGATCCATTCGGGTCCCCGCGCGCTGGAGGATCTGCGGAAGGCGCTGAGCGGTATTCTGGGCGCGTTTCGCCCTGGCCGGAACGCCTTTCTCAGCTCGATCCTGGGCAAACGGGTGGACCGCATCCTGTTTGCCGCCACCAAGGCCGATCACCTGCATCACAGCCAGCATGACCGCCTGGCCCGGATCATGGAGGCCCTGGTGTCCGATGCACGTCGGCGGGCGGATTTCGCAGGTGCCGCCACGCAAGCCATGGCCATCGCCGCCCTGCGCGCAACGGTCGAGGAAACCCGAACCATCCAGGGCCATGAAACCAACCTGGTCCGGGGCCTTTTGCTGGACACCGGCAAGGAAGCTGCCCTTCATCCCGGCGATCTGCCTGCTGACCCAAGCGCACTGCTGGCCCCGGCCCGGTCCGGGGCAGACAACTGGCTCGATGGTGATTTCGGCGTGATGCATTTCGCGCCGGCGCCCCTGAGCCTTCGGGCGGGGGACGGGCCACCTCATATCCGGCTGGACCGCGCCCTGGAATTCCTGATCGGGGACAAGTTATGACCGACACACCCGATACCCCCCGCCGCGGGCCCGTCCTGATCGAACTGGACGCAGCCGAGACATACAACCCCGCCGATGCGCCGCCGGTGCCCGACCTGACGCCCATGGCGCCCGAAGGCCGCGCGATGCAGGTGGTGGCGACCCTGGCCGCACGCAGGCCCAACCGGTTGTCGCGGCTGTTCTGGACCGCGCTGGTGGCCCTGATCTCGTTCGCGGCCTCGATCGCGGCGTGGAATTTCGTGACGGGCCTGCTGGCCGCGAACCCGATCCTTGGCTGGACGGCGGCGGGGCTGGTGGGGATCGTGCTGATCACGCTTTTGCTGATCGCCCTGCGCGAGGCGGCGGCGTTTTCGCGCCTCGGTCGGCTGGATGACCTGCGCCGGCAGGCCGAAAGCGCGCTGTCGGGCCAGGACCTGGCCGCGGCGCGGGGCGTGGCGGCCCGACTGGACACGTTGTATCGCGCGCGGCCGGAACTGAACCTTGGCCGGGCCGAATTGCAAAGACACCGCGACGAGGTGTTCGACGCCGAAAGCCTGCTGGCTCTGGCCGAGAAAGAGCTGCTTGCCCCGCTTGATGCCGCCGCCGCGCTGGAGGTGGAGGCCGCTGCCCGGCAGGTCGCCACCGTCACCGCGCTGGTGCCTCTGGCGCTGGCAGATGTTGTCGCGGCGCTCACGTCCAACCTGCGGATGATACGGCGCATCGCCGAGATTTATGGCGGCCGGTCGGGCACCCTTGGCGCGTGGCGGCTGACGCGCGCTGTCCTGACCCATCTGGTGGCCACGGGGGCTGTTGCCATCGGTGATGACCTGATCGGATCAGCGCTTGGCGGTTCTGTCCTGTCGCGGATTTCGCGCCGCTTCGGCGAAGGCGTCGTGAACGGCGCGCTGACCGCGCGCGTGGGTGTGGCCGCGATGGAGGTTTGCCGCCCCCTGCCCTTTGGCAAGGGCCGCCGCCCCAGTGTAACCGCGTTGATCCGGCGGGCGTTGACGGGATTGTTTGGTCAGGAAAAACGAGATGCATGATCCCTTCGCCCACCACCCCGGACTGCGTGACAAGATCAAGCCCCATGATCAGTCGGTGTTTCGCGAGTTCACGCTGGACCGGTTGCAGGGTCTGATGGACGATCACGGGCTTCCCGGTGGATGGTGGTATGACGACGCCACCCGGGAAGCCACGCGCCATAGCACGCTCGCGGGTCGCCGCGACGATGATATCTGGGTCTTTGCCTATGGCTCCTTGATGTGGGATCCGGCACTGGATTTCGCCGAGGTACGGCGCGCCCATGCGCCTGATCACGAGCGGCAATTCATCTTGCGTGACATCTATGGCGGGCGCGGCACCCCCGAGGCGCCCGGCCTGATGGCGGCGCTGGACCACGGTGCGGGTTGCGCAGGTCTGGCATTTCGCATCGAGGCCGCGAAGGTGGAACGCGAGACCGAGATCTTGTGGTGGCGCGAGATGGTCGCACCCTGCTACCACGCCCGTTTCATCCCGCTGAACATCGCCGGCGGGCAGATCGAGGCGCTGGCCTTCATCGCCGATCACGATGCAGACATGATCGACGCGAGCCTGACACGGCCCCAACAGATTGAATACCTGACCACCGGAAAGGGGTTTCTGGGCACGAGTTTCGACTATCTTCTCAACGTGGTCGAGCATCTGCACCAACTCGATATCCCCGACCCCGATCTGGAGAACCTGCTGGAAGCCGCGCGCGCGGCCATGCCATCCGAAACGTCGCCAAAGGACGCCTGACATGGAATCTCTCATCGCTGATCTGCGCACCATGGTCCGCGCCCGCGGCCTCGTCAGCTGGAAACCGGTGATGCCAGCCTGACCCTCGTCAGGGCCGAGGGTGACCGCAACATCCGCGCCATCGCAAGCTTTGCGGGCCGCAGCCGCATCCCGGTGCGCCGCCTGACGCTTGGCGAACACGACGCCGAGGCGCTGGCAAAGGATCGGTCGTCATCAGCAGGGTCTGGGATTTTCGGAACGCCTGAGACGTGACATTCGCCCGTCCATCTGCAAAGTGGCTGGCATGACTGTACCCAATCTGGATCGCCCGCTTCTCGGTATCGTTTTGATGCTGGGCTTTTGCGCGGTCATTCCCTTCTCTGACGCGTTGGCCAAGCTGCTGGGCGAGGATTTTCCGCTGTTGCAGCTGATCCTGGTCCGGTTCGTGGCGCAGGCGGGTCTCTTGTTGCCCTTCGCGATCATGAAGGGGGCCTCGCTGTTCCCCAATGCGCGGGTGGTGCGGCTGTCGGTTGTGCGAACGCTTCTCCAGATCGTGGGCATCGGCATGATGTTCAGCGCCTTGCGGTTTCTGCCGCTTGCCGATGCGGTGGCGATTGCCTTCGTGATGCCGTTCATCATGCTCATCTTGGGCAAGTACATCCTGGATGAAGAGGTCGGCCCACGCCGCTTGGCGGCGTGCGTGGTCGGTTTCATGGGCACGCTGATGGTGGTCCAGCCGAGTTTTGCAGCCGTGGGATGGCCGGCATTGCTGCCGTTGGGTGTCGCGCTGGTTTTCGCCTTTTTCATGCTGGTGACGCGCCAGATCGCGAAAGAGATCGACCCGGTCGCGTTGCAGGGCGTGACCGGATTGATCGGGCTGCCGGTGCTTGTGCCCCTGCTGTTCCTGCCCGCCATCGGGGGCACGCCGCCGCTGAACGGCTGGATCGCCCCGGTCGGAGGCGAGGTCATGTTGTTGATCCTTCTGGGTGTCTCGGGGTCGATCGGGCATCTGCTGATGACCTGGTCGTTGCGCTTTGCGCCATCGGCGACGCTGGCGCCCATGCAATATCTTGAAATTCCCTTTGCCACGGCGGTCGGCTGGCTGTTCTTCCGCGATTTTCCCAACGGCCTTGCGCTCATGGGGATCTGCGTGACCATCGCGGCGGGCCTGTACATCGTATTGCGCGAACGCGCCTTGACCCGCGTGGCGCCGCCCGAGGTTTAGAAACGCGCAAGCTTGGGTGGTTGTCGCCCCCGCCGAAGCGCAGTATAGACCGCGCCATGATGACGATGCCCCGCTCCATCATTCTGCGAATTACTGGCCCGGCGCTCTGAGACCTGAGCTGCCGGGACAAGGTGCTTGAGCTATCGCACCGCCCTGTTAACCCTGATGCGAACCGCAAGATGAGGAGCGCCCGAGATGTGCGCCGACACGCCTGACCAGACGGTCGATTACAAAGACACGCTGAACCTTCCGAAAACCGATTTCCCGATGCGCGCAGGCCTGCCCAAGCGCGAACCGGAATGGCTGGACCGGTGGAACACGATCGGCGTCTACGAAAAGCTGCGCGAAAAGGCTGAGGGACGCACGCCCTTCACGCTGCATGATGGCCCGCCGTATGCCAACGGCCACCTTCATATCGGCCACGCGCTGAACAAGACGATCAAGGACATCATCGTGCGGTCCCATCAGATGATGGGCCACGATAGCCGCTATGTGCCCGGCTGGGATTGCCACGGTCTGCCCATCGAATGGAAGATCGAGGAACAATACCGCCAGAAAGGCCGCGACAAGGACGAGGTCGACGTGGTCGATTTCCGCCAGGAATGCCGCCGTTTCGCCGAGCACTGGATCGATATCCAGCGCGAGGAGTTCAAGCGCCTGGGCGTGACGGGCACCTGGGATGACCCCTATCTGACGATGGATTTCCACGCGGAACGCGTGATCGCCGAGGAATTCATGGTCTTCTTGATGAATGGCGCACTGTATCAGGGGTCCAAGCCCGTGATGTGGTCGCCGGTCGAGAAAACCGCGCTGGCCGAGGCCGAGGTGGAATATCACGATCGCCAGACCGACGCAGTATGGGTGCCGTTTGATGTGGTTCCCAGGGGCGAGGCGCTGGCGCTGCTCGATGAGGCCACGGACTTTGCCGATGCCTTGTTTGACATCGCAACCGACCTGCAATCCGCCAAGGTCGTGATCTGGACCACCACGCCCTGGACCCTGCCGCAGAACCGCGCGATCTGTTTCGGCCCCGGCATCTCTTACGGCCTGTACGAGGTCACGAGCCGCCCCGAGGAATGCTGGGTCACCATCGGCGATACGTACCTGATCGCCGACAACCTTGCCGCAGAAGCGCTTGCCGCGATGCGGTTGGAGCCGTCGATGTATCGCCGCCTGCGCGATGTCACACCCGATGAACTGGGCGCGCTTGCCTGCGCCCACCCGTTGCGCGGCGCCGAAGGTGCAAACGGCGAATGGGATTACGATGTGCCGCTGTTTCCCGGCGATCACGTGACCGATGACGCGGGCACCGGGTTCGTGCACACCGCACCCAGCCACGGCGATGACGACTACGCGATCGGTGTGAAGCACGGGCTCGAGATGACGTACAACATCCTCGACGACAGCTCGTACCGGGCGGACCTGCCGTTCTTTGCGGGCGAATTCATCATCCGCCCGAACGGCAAACCGGGCAACGCCAACAAGCTGGTGATCGACAAGTTGGTGGAAACCGGCAAACTGCTGGCCCGCAAGCGCATCACCATTTCGGACGCGCATTCCTGGCGGTCCAAGGCGCCGGTCATCCGCTTGAACCGTCCGCAATGGTTCGCCGCCATCGACAAGCCCATCGGGGGCAACGACACCTATGGCAAGACGATCCGCGAACGCGCGTTGCGGTCGATCGACGAACTGGTGACATGGACCCCTCAAACAGGCCGCAACAGGCTGTATTCCATGGTCGAGGCACGCCCGGATTGGGTGCTGTCGCGCCAGCGCGCCTGGGGCGTGCCGCTGACCTGTTTCACCAAGATCGGGGCGGGTCCGCGCGATGAGGATTTCCTGTTGCGCGACCCGGCGGTGAACGCCCGGATCCTGGAGGCCTTCGAGGCCGAAGGTGCGGATGCGTGGTACAAACCCGGCGCCAAGACCCGGTTCCTCAGCCCCGACCATGACCCCGACGCCTATGAACAGGTCTTCGACATCCTGGACGTGTGGTTCGACAGCGGGTCCACCCACGCTTTCGTGCTGCGCGACCGCGCAGATGGCACGGCGGACGGCATCGCCGATGTCTACATGGAAGGCACCGACCAGCATCGCGGCTGGTTCCATTCGTCCCTGCTGCAGGCGTGCGGCACCAAGGGGCGCGCGCCATATCGCAACGTGGTGACGCATGGATTCACGCTCGATGAGAAGGGCATGAAGATGTCCAAATCCATCGGCAACACCATCGTCCCGCAAGAGGTCGTCGACCAGTATGGCGCCGATATCCTGCGTCTTTGGGTGGCACAGGCCGATTACACCGCCGACCAGCGGATCGGCCCCGAGATCCTGAAAGGTGTGGCGGACAGCTATCGCCGGCTGCGCAACACGATGCGCTTCATGCTGGGGTCACTGGCGGATGTGACGGATGCCGATCAGGTAGCCCCGGCGGACATGCCCGAGCTTGAACAGTGGGTCCTGCACCGTCTTGCCGAACTCGATGTGACAGTGCGCGAGGGATACCGCTCGTTCGATTTCCAGGGCGTTTTCCAGGCGGTCTTTACCTTCGCCACCACGGATCTGTCGGCCTTCTATTTCGATATCCGCAAGGATGCGCTGTATTGCGACGGCGACACGCCCCGCCGCCGTGCCGCCCGCACGGTGCTGACGCTCTTGTTCGAACGCATGACCACGTGGCTTGCGCCGATCCTGGTATTCACGATGGAAGAGGTCTGGCTGGAACGCTTCCCCGGCGAAGACAGCTCGGTTCACCTGCAAGACATCCCGGAAACGCCCGCGTCGTGGCGCAACGACGCGCTGGCCGCGAAATGGGCGGACCTGCGCCGCGTGCGCCGGGTGGTGACCGCAGCCCTGGAGGTGCAGCGCCGCGACAAGGTGATCGGCGCATCCCTGGAGGCCGCCCCGCTGGTACAGATCGCAGATCCCGCGCTGGCCGCGATCATCAAGGGGGTCGATATGGAAGACCTGTGCATCACGTCGGATCTGACCGTGATGGAGGGTGAGCCGCAAACCGACGCGTTCCGGCTGGATGATCCCGCCATCGGCGTGGTGTTCCATGCAGCCCAGGGCGAGAAATGCCAGCGCTGCTGGAAGATCCTGCCGGACGTTGGCAGCCACAACCATCCCGGCACATGCAGCCGCTGTGACGCGGCGCTTGGCTAACCAAAGGGGTCGGCGCGCCGGACAGCGCGCGCCGACCCCTTTCGCCTTTGCCTGAAGGGCACATCAGGCGCTTGCGCCGGGGGCAATGCACGGCACCGGATCCGGGCCGCTTGGGTTGGCCCCGCACCGACCTATCTTGAGACAGACGACATTCGCGACAGGAGCCAATACCGATGACCGATACCTACGAACCACCAAAGGTCTGGACCTGGGAAAAGGGCAATGGCGGGCAGTTCGCCAGCATCAACCGGCCCGTTGCCGGCGCGACCCATGACCAGAATCTGCCGGTGGGCAAGCACCCGCTGCAGCTGTATTCCCTGGCCACGCCCAATGGCGTCAAGGTGACCGTCTTGCTGGAAGAGCTCTTGGCGGCTGGCCATGCCGGCGCGGAATATGACGCCTGGCTGATCAAGATCGGCGATGGCGACCAGTTCGGCAGCGGCTTTGTCGACGTGAACCCGAACTCCAAGATCCCCGCCCTGATGGACCGGTCCGGCGATACGCCCGTGCGCCTGTTCGAAAGCGCCGCGATCATGCTGCATCTGGCCGAGAAATTCGACGCTTTCGTCAGCCATGACGCGCGGCCGGAAATGCTGTCATGGTTGTTCTGGCAAATGGGCAGCGCGCCATATCTGGGCGGCGGGTTCGGCCATTTCTACGCCTATGCCCCGGAGAAATGGCAATACCCCATCGACCGGTTCGCCATGGAGGTCAAACGCCAGCTCGACGTGCTGGACCGTCACCTGGCAGAGAACGAATGGATGGCCGGCGGCATCTACACGATCGCCGATATGGCGATCTGGGCATGGTATGGGCAGCTGGTGCTCGGCCGGCAATACAATGCCGCCGAATTCCTCGACGTGGCCAGCTACAAGAACGTGGTCGAATGGGCAGAACGCATCGATGCACGGCCCGCGGTCAAACGGGGGCGCATGGTCAACAAGGCAACCGGTGACCTTTCGATGCAGCTTCACGAACGGCACTCGGCCGCGGATTTCGAGACTCGTACACAAGACAAGCTGACCCCGGAGCAGTGATACTACGCATGACCGGACCCTCCTGCCCCCGCCCAAGCGCGGGGGCAGGAAAGACCGTCTGCCCTCCGAGCCGGCCCTCGCCACCGGGGCGGGCCGCCCGTCGCTTGCTTGACAGGATCGGTGGCTCGGCAGAGGTTTGGTCCATCATGTCATCCACCGCCCCAGATTACCGCATCTTCCGGCGCTGCCCGGGCGCGCAGCTACGATGAAGGGCGCGATGGACACCCAGCTTGGTCCTGTCTGGGTCGAGGTCCATGACAGGGCCGTCACCGCCTCTGGTTGGGGTGAGGCCGACCGCACGCCCGATGATCCCCTGCTGATCGAGGCGCTTGAACAGCTTGCCCGGTATTTCGATGGAGCGCGCCACCATTTCGACCTGCCCATCGCCCATGGCCGCAGCGGGCTGCAGGCCGAAGTGATGGCTGCGCTGATGGCGATCCCCTTCGGAGAAACCCGCACCTACGGCGCGTTGTCCAAGGCCCTCGATGCCCCTGCACAAGCCATCGGGCAGGCCTGTGGCGCAAATCCCCTGCCCATCCTCATTCCCTGTCACCGGGTGTTGGGGGCCTCGTCACTGGGTGGGTTCAGCGCACCGGGCGGGATCGAGTCCAAGGTTTGGCTTTTGCGACATGAAGGGGCGGCAGGCCTGCTGATCTGAGCCGGCTGCCTTTGATATTCCAACCGTTCCACAGGTCAATCCACACCCGCCTGATCCCAGCTTACCCGCGCATCGCCAGCCTGCAGATCCCCCTGGGCGCGGTCAAAGCGCAGGTAGGCAATGCCCTGACCGCCCGCCTGCGTATACAGCGTTCCCGCGATGCGCTCGCCTGACACGATGTCTGTCCCGACCGCGGCCTGACCGTCGACGGACACCGTGACGAACCCTTTTCGCAACTCGGTCTTGTGCTTCATGCGGGCCGTCACCTCCTGGCCCACATAGCACCCCTTGCGGTGATCCACCCCGGACAACCGGTCAAACCCCGCCTCCAGGATATAGGTATCATCCGCGATCAGCTCGACACCGGTTTCCGGCACACAGGCCGCGACCCGGACCGCGTCCCAGTCGATCGTGGGCGCTCCACCGTCCAACCCGTAGCCGCGCCAACCCAGCGAGGGGTCACGCGGATCGGCGAAGCCGCCTTGGGGCGCGTCACCCAGCCCGCGCACCACGCCAAGGCCGCTATCCTCGATCGAGACATCGGCGCGCAGGCGATACATCATCAGCCGCTGCGCCAGCTTCGCCGCCACATCCGCCTTGACATCCAGCAAGATGTCATCGCCCCGGTTCAGCAGGAAAAAATCGAAAAGATACTTACCCTGCGGCGTCAGCAGGGCAGAGTAACTGAGCCCTTCGCCCGGACCGCGCACGTCGCGGGTGACCAGCCCCTTGAGAAACCCGTCGCGATCGGCCCCGCCTATGCGCAGGACCAGCCGATCCTCTGCCCGTTCACCCGGCATCCATCACCTCCGTTGATCTGTCACTCCACAGCTAATCATCGCCGGCACGCAAGCCAAGCCATCCCTGCAATTGACCCTGCGCCTACGTCGATTTAACGGTGACCCGTCCAGCCAAAGGAATTTCAGCATGAGCCTCGCCCAAGGCCGCCACTATCTTGCCATTCCCGGCCCGTCGGTCATGCCCGACCGTGTGCTGCAGGCCATGCACCGCCCCGCGCCCAATATCTATACAGGCGAACTGGTGGAATTGACGGCCAGCCTGGTGCCCGACCTCAAGACCATCGCGCGCACCCAACACCATGTTGCGATGTATATCGC
>CAYWTM010000096.1:0-13405 GCA_964460185.1 uncultured Roseicyclus sp.
CCTGGGAAAACCCGATGTCGGCCCACGGGCTGATGCACATGGTGATCTCGAACGCGCATGCGGGTGATCCCTACAAGATCGACACGCTGTTCATGTACATGGCCAACATGGCGTGGAATTCGTCGATGAACACGCGCGGCGTCATCGAGATGCTGACCGACACCGACGACAGCGGCGAATATGTCATCCCGCGCATCATCTATTCCGATGCCTACAGCTCGGAAATGGTGGCCTATGCCGACCTGATCTTGCCGGACACGACCTATCTGGAACGCCATGATTGCATCAGCTTGCTGGATCGCCCGATCTGCGAGGCCGAGGCCGCCGCCGACGCGATCCGCTGGCCGGTGGTCGAACCCGACCGCGATGTGCGCGGGTTCCAGTCGGTGCTGTGCGACCTGGGGGCGCGGCTGAACCTGCCCGGTTTCGTGAACGCGGATGGCAGCCAGAAATACGCCGATTACGCCGACTACATCGTCAACCACGAACGCAAGCCGGGGATCGGACCGTTGATGGGGTTCCGGGGCGACGGCTCGGATATCGGGCGGGGATCGCCGCATCCCGAGCAGCTGGAACGCTACGTCGACAACGGCGGGTTCTGCGTCAGCCACATCCCGCAAGAGGCGCAGTTCTACAAACCGTGGAACATGGCCTACCAGGATTGGGCCGTGAACCTTGGCCTGTTCGACAGCCCGCAGCCCTACCTGTTCAACCTCTATGTGGAACCCATGCGCCGGTTCCAGCGCGCCGCCGAAGGCCATGGCGACCGCCAGCCGCCCGAGCATCTGCGCGCGCGGGTCCAGACCACCATGGATCCGCTGCCGATCTGGTATCCGCCGTTCGAAGATGACGCCGTGGATACCGAAACCTTTCCGGTTCACGCGCTGACGCAACGGCCCATGGCGATGTATCATTCATGGGGCACGCAAAACGCATGGCTGCGCCAGATCCACGGCCACAACCCCTTGTTCGTGCCGACCGGGATCTGGGAGGCGAACGGCTTTGCCGAAGGTGATTGGGCGCGCGTGACCTCGGCCCACGGGGCGATCACGGTGCCGGTGGCGCATATGGCGGCGCTGAACGAACACACGGTCTGGACATGGAATGCCATCGGCAAGCGCAAGGGCGCCTGGGCGCTGGACGAGGATGCGCCCGAGGCCACCAAGGGGTTCTTGCTCAACCATCTCATACATGAACTCATGCCGCCCAGGGGCGACGGGCTGCGCTGGTCGAACTCGGACCCGATCACCGGGCAGGCGGCATGGTTCGACCTGCGGGTGCGGATCGAAAAGGTGGAGGCGCCCACCGAGGCGCAACCGGAGTTTCCGCCGCTGACATCGCCGGTCGGCAAGGGCCCCGGGTCACTGGCGTGGAAGGTGGGGCGATGAGCGCGGGATTCGTCACCAGCCGCGACGGCACCCGGCTTGCGTACCTGACAGCGGGCGATCCGGCCCTGCCGCCGATCGTGCTGATCCATGGGTGGGCACAATACCATGGCTGCTGGATCGACCTGATGGATCTTCTGGCCGATCGCCATCATCTTGTGGCCATCGACCTGCGCGGACATGGCGCGTCGGACAAGCCCGAGGACGAGGCCGCCTATACCGACACCGCCCTTTGGGGCGATGACGTGCACGCGGTGATCGAAGACCTGGGATTGATCCGGCCGGTCCTGGTCGGCTGGTCCTACGGGAGCCGGGTGATCGCGGCCTACCTGGCCACCCATGGGAATGACGATATCGCGGGTGTCGTTCTGACCGGCGGCATCCTTGCGATCGGATCGGCGCGCGAGGACTGGATGGTCGGCACGACCAGTCCCGGGCTCGACCGCGACCTGTATACCGAGGACACCACCCGCCGTCTGGCCGCCACGGCGCGGTTCGTCGAGGCCTGCACGACCAAACCTTTGTCCCGGCAGGACTTCGCCGCGTATGTTGGTGCCAACATGCTGTGCCCCGCCCATGTCCGGCGCGCGCTGTTCGCCGCGAACGTCGATCTCAAACCCGCCTATGGGGCCATGACCTGCCCGGGTCTGGTGATACACGGCACGGCCGATACGGTGGTCACGCCGCGCACCGGCGAGATCGCCGCCGACCTGATGCAACGGGGGCGATACCTGCCCTATGACGGCATCGGTCATGCCCCCTTCGTGGAAGACCCGGACCGATTCGAGAGCGACCTGCACGCCTTTGCCACATCCGTGACGGAGCCCGCCGCATGACCGCGCTGCCCAAGACGACCGACCGCAAGCTTGGCCTTGTCATCGATCTTGATACCTGTGTGGGCTGTCATGCCTGCGTGATCAGCTGCAAGGGCTGGAACACGGAAAATTACGGTGCGCCGCTGTCGGATCAGGACCCCTATGGCGCGGACCCGGTCGGCACCTTCCTGAACCGCGTTCACAGCTACGAGATCACCCCCGAAAGCGGCCCCGCGCAGCTGGTGCATTTCCCCAAGTCCTGCCTGCATTGCGAGGATGCGCCCTGTGTCACCGTCTGCCCCACGGGGGCCAGCTACAAGCGGCAGGATGACGGGATCGTCCTGGTCAACGAGACCTCGTGCATCGGCTGCGGCCTGTGCGCCTGGGCCTGCCCCTATGGCGCGCGGGAAATGGACGCGGTGGCCGGCGTGATGAAGAAATGCACCCTGTGCGTGGACCGGATCTACAACAAGAACCTGCCCGAGCAAGACCGGCAGCCCGCCTGCGTGCGCACCTGCCCGTCCAATGCGAGGCATTTCGGCGACCTGGGCGACCCGGACAGCGATGTGAGCCGCCTGGTGGCCGAGCGGGGCGGCATGGACCTGATGCCCGAACAGGGCACCAGGCCGGTGAACAAGTATCTGCCGCCGCGCCCCAAACAGGATACCGCCCCCGCAGGCGAGGTCGATATCCTTGCCCCGTTCCTTGAACCGGTCGCCGACAGCCCGCAGGGGTTCCTGGGCTGGCTCGACCGCGCGCTGGAGAAGCTCTGACATGCATCCGGCCCCTTCGGTCATCGTGTTCACCACCCTGTCCGGCCTCGGGTTCGGCCTGTTGGTGTTTCTGGGCATCGGCCAGCCCGCCGTGACCGGGTGGGGCGCGTTCTGGTTTTTCCTGATCGCCTATGCGCTGGCGGTCGGCGGGCTTGCGGCTTCGACCTTTCACCTGGGTCATCCCGAGCGCGCGCTTCTGGCGTTTACCCAGTGGCGCACCAGTTGGTTGAGTCGCGAGGGATGGGCGGCCGTGGCGGCATTGGTCGTCATGGGGGTCTATGCCTTTGCCGCCGTGTTTTTCGGCACGCGCATCATGGTGTTGGGCTGGATTGGAGCCGGGTTGTCCCTGGCGACTGTCGGCACCACCGCGATGATCTACACGCAGCTGAAATCCGTGCCGCGCTGGAACCAGGTTCTGACGCCCCTGCATCTTGTTTCGCTGAGCCTTGCGGGCGGGGCGCTGATGGCGGGCCAGATCACCGAAACCGCTGTCTTGATGATCCTGGCCCTGATGCTGCAACTGGGTCACTGGCAGGTGGGCGACAAACGCTTTGCCGAAGCGGGCCATACCATCGCCAGCGCCACGGGGCTGGGACGCCCCGGCCGTATTCGCGCCTTCGAGCCGCCGCACACCGGAAGCAATTACCTGCTGAAGGAAATGGTGCATGTGGTGGGCCGCAAGCACAGCCTGAAACTCCGCGCGATTGCGTTGGGCCTTGGTTATGTCGTGCCCATCACGCTGATCTTGTTGCCGGGGGCGGGCCACCTTTTGGGCGGGCTGGCGGTGCTGAGCCACGTGGCGGGTATCCTTGCGTCGCGCTGGTTGTTCTTTGCCGAGGCTGAACACGTGGTGGGCCTATACTACGGCGCGCGCGGCTAGACCCCGCGCCTGACAGCAGGGGCAGACCGAATGCCACAGATCATCGAAAACCCTTACCTGGGCCTGGGGATGCCGGGGATGCCGCACCTGCGCCCCCGTGCCGATGCCTCTGCGGTGGGGGCCTTGTTGGCGCATTGCCCCCGGCACGCCCAGACGCCGCTTTCGACGCATCCCGGTCTGGCGGCGCTGTGCGGGGTCGAAACCGTGCATATCAAGGATGAACGCGGGCGCATGGGGTTGGGAAGCTTCAAGGCGCTTGGCGCGGCCTTCGCGATCGCGCACGCCGCTGGTGCCGCGCGCGGCGATGGCCCGTGGGACAGGGCCTTGCAGGGCCGGACCTATATCGCGGCCAGCGCGGGAAACCACGGTCTGTCGGTCGCGGCCGGTGCCGCCCTGTTCGGCGGGCGCGCGGTGATCTACCTGTCCGAAACAGTGCCCGAGACCTTTGCACAGCGCCTGCGCGCGAAAGGCGCGGACGTGGTGCGCCGGGGCGCCACCTACGAGGACAGCATGGACGCCGCCGCCCGCGACGCCGCGACACAAGGCTGGGCGCTGCTGTCCGACAGCACGTGGGACGGCTACACCGACCTGCCCATGCGCGTGATGGAGGGGTATCTGCAACTGGCCGACGAGGCCGCACGCCAGATCCCGGCACCGCCCACCCATATCCTGTTGCAGGCGGGCGTGGGCGGCATGGCCGCCGCCGTCGCAGCTCATGCGCGGGCGAGCTGGGGGGATGCGCCCGCCATCATCGTCGTCGAACCCGACGCGGCACCGGCCCTGTTCGACAGCATCCGCGCGGGCGCGTTGGTCACGGCGGAGGGGCCGGTGTCCGCCATGGGGCGGCTGGATTGCAAGACGCCGTCGCTGGTGGCGCTTGCGGGGCTTGCCCATGATGCGAACAGGTTCGTGACCCTCACCGAGGATGAGGCCGCAAGCGGCGTCACCCGCCTGGCGGATCATGGTCTGGCGACCACGCCATCCGGCGGCGCGGGGCTGGCGGCCCTGATCGCGGGCTTGCCGGGCATCGGGCCGGATGCGCGGGTGCTGGCGATCCTCAGCGAAGGGTCCGAGACCGGGTGAGCCCCGCCGGCCGTGCCCGGACCTTTCTACCGATCCGGCCCGGACCAGTCGGAGGGCGGAACATGGCGGCGGTGCATGCGCAGGGCCAGCCCCAGCGTGACACCGACACCGATCGCCACCGCAAGATCGGCGACCACCGTCAGAACCAGGGTCAGCAGCAACAAGAACTGATCGGACCGCCGTTGCGCAAGGTATCCGCGCCACTTGTGCGGCTCGCTCATGTTCCAGGCCGTCAGGATCAACAACCCGGCCAGCGCCGGCATGGCGAGATACCCCGCCATCGGGGCCGCCACCATCATCACGACCAGAATTGCCAAGGCATGCACGAGGCCCGCAACCGGCGTCTTGCCACCCGCGCGCACGTTGGTTGCGGTGCGCGCGATGGCCCCCGTCGCGGGCATGCCGCCGAACAGTGCCGATCCGATATTGGCCGCCCCCTGCGCCAGCAACTCGGCATTGGGCCGGTGGCGCCCCTCGATCATCCTGTCGGCGACCATGGCCGACAATAGGGATTCGACCCCGGCCAGGAACGCGATGACGAAGGCAGAGGGCAAAAGCTCGATCATTCTGCCAAGGCTGATGTCGGGCAGCGCCGGCCAGGGCAGGGAATTGGGCAGCGTGCCAAATCGCGACCCGATCGTATCGACCGGCAAAGCCGCAAGCGCCACCACCGCCGAGGTCAGCGCCACTGCGACGATCAGGCCCGGAAACCTGGGAAAGGCGCGGCGCAACACGACGATCAGCACCATCGTCACCATGCCAATCAGGGCGGCGGCACCCGAAACGGTGTCGCGAGCGGCCCAAAGAACCTCGATCTTGGCGATGAACTCTGCCGGTACATGGTCCGCCTGCAGGCCCAGAACATCCTTGAATTGGCTGGTCGCGATAATGATCGCGATCCCGATGGTGAACCCGTTGATCACAGGTTCGGGCACTAGCGAGATCAGGTTTCCGGCACGAAAGAACCCCGCCACCAGCAAGATCAGCCCAGCCATCATGGTTGCGATCACCAGCCCATCATAGCCATGTTCGGCGATCACCCCGAACACCACGACGATGAAGGCCCCGGTTGGCCCGCCGATCTGCACCCGGCTGCCCCCCAGCAGCGAGATCAGAAACCCCGCGACAATGGCCGTGACAAGCCCCTTGGCCGGGTCGGCCCCCGACGCGATCGCGATGGCAAGGCTCAGGGGCAGCGCCACCATCGCAACGGTCAGCCCGGCCAGGACATCCTGCACGAACAGGCTGCGCGAGTACCCCGGAAGCGTTGTCAGAATTTCAGGTTTCATAGCGGGTTTGAAAAAGATGCGCGGTGCTGCGGCAACATCCCCAAGGCGACACGTTCCGCGACCGAGCACAAGGGATATCGACCCTGTCTTGGGTTTGCCGAACCCAAAAGCGCCACACGATCCTTCGCCCTGGTGCTTGAAAAACTGGTCGGAGTGAGAGGATTCGAACCTCCGACCCCTGCCTCCCGAAGACAGTGCTCTACCAGGCTGAGCTACACTCCGACCGTGCCGCGCGGGATAGCCATTGCCGCAGGGCTTTGCAAGGGCCTTCCACCGGCTCAGGCGTCTTGGGTTTGGGTGTGAACGTCGCGTTGTTCATCGGTCAGGAACGTGCCCACCCGTGGCGCGGCGGGGGCGACCACGCGCGACCGGGTGCGCAGAACCGGCGTGTTGGCGGAGCCGCCGCCGCGATCCTCGCGGAACACGATGTAGATGCCGGACGCGACGATCACCGCCGTGCCTGCCAGCGTCTGCCATGCCAGCGCCTCATCGAACAGCACGACCCCGAAAGCGGTGGCCCAGATGATCTGGGAATACTGCATCGGGGCAACCGTCGCCGCCGGTGCAAGGCGGTAGGCCCAGATCAGGCAGCTTGTCGCCACCAGCGCCAGCACCGCGATCACCGCCAGCGCCGCCATGTCCTGGCCCGGCATCGGCTGGTAGACAAAGGGCATTGCCGCGCCCATCAAGACGACATTGGCCATCATCGGGTAGAGGATCAGCACGACCGACCGTTCCTCTTGCCCGATCTTACGCACGATGACCGACCCAAAAGCACCAAAGATCGCGGCCACCAGCGCCGCCAGGTGCCCCAGCTCAAGCTGCGTGGTGCCGGGCCGCAACACGATCACCACCCCGAGCAGGCCGACCAGGACTGCCAGACCGCGCCGGATGCCGACACGTTCGCCCAACATCGGGATGGCCATCAGGGTGATCAGAAGCGGCGAGGCGAACAAGATCGCGTAGACCTGCGCCAGTGGCAGTGCCGTGAACGCGTAGAAGGCACATACCGCCGTGATCACCACGGCCACCGTGCGCAGGCCCGTCCAAACGGGATACACCGGCCTGAGGTTCGATGCCCGTTCATCCCGCATCAAGAGGAAGGTGACCAACGGAAACCCGAACAGAACGCTGAAGAACACGATCTGGAACGGCGAATAGCTGCCGCCGAGATACTTGATGATCACGTCATGGGTCGCGAAAATTCCGAAGGCGGCAAGCGACAGCAGAACCCCGTTTCGTGTGTTTCCGGCGGTCGAGGTCATATGGTCAATCAGATCGTTGGGTCGGGTTCACCCCCACACAACGCGGATCGCCACCAAGGATCAAGAGACGATCGCGCAATCCTGCCTTGCATATGCGCCGCAGCGTTTCCGCATCTCAGCGGCGCAGCGCGGGCAGACCGACGCCGGAGGCCTCGAACCCGCCATCCACCGCCAGTGTCTGGCCGGTGATGTAGCTGGCGCGATCGGAACACAGGAACACGATGGCGTCGGCGATTTCGCGTTCCGACCCATAGCGGTTCAGCGGGATGGCATCATGGTAGGCGTCGATGATATCTTGTGTGTGGACGGCCATGGCCAGTTTCGTGCGCACCGGGCCCGGACAGACGCAATTGGCGCGAATTCCGTATTCCCCCAGTTCCACCGCCTGTTGCTGCGTCAGCTGGATGACACCGGCCTTGGATGTGCCGTATGCCACGCGCAGGGTGCTGGCGCGCAGGCCCGAGATCGAGGCGATGTTCACGATCGCCCCCCTGGCCTTTCGCAGCGCCGGGATGGCGGCCTGGCTGCACAGGAAAACACCGTCGAGATTGGTTTCCATCACCTCACGCCAGCGATCGAAACCGGTGCCTTCGATCGGTCCGAAATCGGCGACGCCGGCATTGTTGACCAGCGCATCGAGCCCGGTCCGGGCGATGTCCGCCTCGGCCAGCACCCGGTCGACCTGATCGGGGATCGAGATATCGGCGACCACCGCGCGGGCATGGTCGAGCCCGGCGGCGGCTTGGGTCAGTTCCGCGCCGTCGCGGTCGACCATCACCACCTGCCACCCCTCTTCGAGGAAGAGATGCGCGGTGGCCAGGCCGATCCCCCGCGCAGCACCGGTGATGAGCGCCGTTTTCACCTCAGGCGCCTGCGGCCAGCTTGGCGACGATGGCATCGCCCATCTGCGCGGTCGACACCGGCTGAACGCCATCGTCACCCAGCAGATCAGCCGTGCGCAGGCCATCGGCCAGAACCGCCTCGACGGCCTGTTCCAGCTTGGTGGCCTCGGCCCCCAGGTCGAAGGAATAGCGCAGCGCCATCGCAAAGCTGAGGATACAGGCAATCGGGTTGGCCTTGCCCTGGCCCGCGATATCGGGGGCCGAGCCGTGCACCGGTTCATACAGCGCCTTGGGCCGCCCATTGGCCATCGGCAGGCCAAGGCTGGCCGAGGGCAGCATGCCGAGCGATCCGGTCAGCATCGCGGCGAGGTCGGACAGAAGATCGCCGAACAGGTTGTCGGTCACGATGACATCGAATTGCTTGGGCCAGCGGGTCAGCTGCATGGCGCCGGCATCGGCATACATGTGGCTGAGTTCGACATCGGGGTATTCGGCGGCATGCACCTCGGTGACCACGTCACGCCACAAGATGCCCGATTCCATGACATTGGCCTTTTCCATCGAACACAACTTGTTGTTGCGCTTGCGCGCCAGTTCAAAGGCCGACCGGGCCACGCGTGCGATCTCGGATTCGGTATAGCGCTGGGTGTTGATCCCCACGCGTTCGTTGCCTTCCTTGTGGATGCCGCGCGGCTCGCCGAAATAGACGCCCGAGGTCAGTTCCCGCACGATCATGATGTCGAGGCCCGCGACCACATCCTTTTTCAGGCTGCTGAAATCGGCCAGCGCGTCGAAACACTGCGCCGGGCGCAGGTTCGAGAACAGGTCCATTTCCTTGCGCAGGCGCAACAGGCCGCGTTCCGGTTTCACGCTGAAATCCAGCACGTCGTATTTCGGGCCGCCCACGGCGCCCAGAAGGACGGCGTCGACCTCTTGCGCCTTGGCCATGGTCGCGTCGGTCAGCGGCGTGCCATGGGCGTCATAGGCCGCGCCGCCCACAAGGTCTTCGCTGACGTCGAAGGCGATGCCTTGCGTGCCGTACCAGTCGATGACTTTGCGCACCTCGGCCATCACCTCGGGGCCGATCCCGTCACCGGGCAGAATGAGAAGCGAACGGTCGGTCATGTGCGGGGTCCCTCTGGATGGAAATTGCTTTGCGCCATCGCCTAGTCGCCCCTTGCCGAAGGGTCAAGTGAGCGCCGGCTTCAACCCGTCGGCCAATGCCTGCCAAGGCACATCCACGCGCGGCACGTGGCGCAGGCCCCACGGACCTCAGAACCGCAGATCCAGCCACAGCAGGCGGTGATCTGAGGCGGCGGCGGCCTGTTCGGCGGTGATGCCCATGATCGGCTGGTCCCCCGGCCAAATGATACCTGCGGCCGCGACATCCATCATGGCGGCAGGCAAGATGTAGTCGACCCTCAGATCGCCGGGCGTCGGGTCGGCCCAGTCGGCGGTGGCCGTGCCGCCTGTCCCGGTCCGGGGGCGCGGATCCTGAAGCCTGGGATGAGTCACCAGTGGCCCGATGCCGCCCGGTCGCCCCTCGCCGCGCATGGGGTCGACATTCAGCGTTCCGATCACCGCAAAACGGTCGGCGGCAAACCGGGCGCCATCGGGCGACCAGCCGTCGAGGTACAACTGCCAGAACCTCAATTCATCCTCGTTGCGGCGGCCATTGCGATCCTCGGGACCGTCGAACACTGGCGGGCTGGCGTGGCTTGTCAACAGATGCAGCGCCCCGTACGGCGTCAGGATCTGGACATCCCACGCGGCCACGGAATGCAGCCGCAGCAGGTCGAGGGCCGGGGCCGGCACGACGTCGGCAGCATGACCGCCGGGCAGATCCGCCCAGACAAACGCGCTGAAATCGCGGATGTCCCCGATCGGATGGCGCGACAGCACGGCCATGCCGCCCTGCCCGTTGAAGAACCCGTAGCCATGGGCATCGCGGGCCGCGTGGCTGCGGCCGTCGCCATCGATATCCACGCCGGTAGGTCGGCCGGTATTCGGTCGCAGCGCCAGATGGTGCGGGTAATCGACACCCAGGCCGGTCAGTTCATCGGCCAGCCGCCGCAACGCGGCATGGTCCGCGTCGTAATCCATGTCTTGCAGCACCAGGATATCGGGCGCGGCCGCCGCGATGACGGACAGGGTCGCGATGATCCGGGTGTCATCGCCCGACTGCAGATCCCGCAGCAAGAGCCCGGGGCCGTTGCGGGACAGGGATGTGTGATAGGTGGCCACCCGCAGGGTTTCAGCCGATGCGCTGGCGCCGGACAGAACGGCCAACGCCACGAAATGCGGGATCAGTAGGCGGTGCGAGGTGCGTCGGCGGCCACTGCCGCCACAAGCCGGGCGCGCCGGTTCGTGATCATGTCGGCGATGCGCCCCATGGCGAGGCCGCGCATGAACAGGCTCAACGGCAGGAACATCCACAACGCAATCCCCCAGACCATCGTGTGGTGCGACCCGAGTATGGACATGCCCATATGCCGTGCCGCGAAAATTGCGATCATCGGAACGACAAATAGCAGCGCAAACCCTAATATGATGTTAATGCGCGCGTCCCGCTTCAGGCGTTTGACCACGTCTCCGCCGGCGGTCGGGTCGAATGTGGGCAGGTTGATCCAGACATTGAACGCCATTTCGCGGTTCGGCCATTGGCGAAGCCGGAGCAGCAGGGCAAAGATGGCAAGCGCACCCAGCATGATGAAAATGGTAAGCCCCACCATGACCTTGATCTCGGCCAATGACACCGGGGCCATGCCGTCGGGCAGGCGATCCAGAATGACCGTCATCGGGCTCCAGGGGAAATCCAGCGCCGCGCCCATCACAAGACCCAGCGCCCGCAAAACGAGGGCAAGACTGGAATCGGGGCCACCGGCGATGACGACGCTCAAGCTGAACAGGGTCAGCATCAGCGTCAGGGCGCGAACACGGTTGAAGGGAGGAGCGTCGCGGAATTCGACCAGTGCAGGGTAGGTTGCGCCATATTCCATGGCTACGAACCCGGCCAAAGCAAGGCCGACAAGGGTCACCATCTGTGCCCCTTCCGCGGTTGTACCGGGAAGGATCAGCGATGGGGTCGCAACAACCAACAAGACAATGATCGCCCGAACCACAGCACCGATGAGCTGCGAAAGCACGTCCTACCACCTCAAATTTCGGCCAGGCAATGCCCGGTCCCGTTACCCGTCAGTCCATGGTTAACCACGGCTTAAGAGCTTTGTTTTGGCGGTAACGTGCCCAAACCAAGACACCTGCGCAAGATTTCGGCCAAGTCTTGCCACATTTCCGCCCCAATTGACGGGGCGGTGTTTCCGTATTGCATCACCAATCGTCGGCGATCGGTGTCAGACCCAGGGGCGCGCCTGTGCCGCCTGTGCCTCGAACGCATCGATGGACGCCGATTTTTCGAGGGTCAGACCGATGTCGTCCAGCCCGTTCAACAAGCAGTGCTTGCGGAAGGCATCGACCTCGAACCCGATCGAGCCGCCATCGGGCCCGGTGATCGTCTGGTTTTCCAGATCGATCGTGACGACCGCATTGGCGCCGCGGTCCGCGTCATCCATCAGCTTGTCGACATCTTCTTGCGGCAAAACAATCGGCAAGATGCCATTCTTGAAACAGTTGTTGAAAAAGATGTCCGCAAAAGACGGCGCGATCACGCACCGGATCCCGAAATCCAGCAAGGCCCAGGGCGCATGTTCCCGCGACGATCCGCAGCCGAAGTTTTCGCCGGCCACGAGGATTTCGGCGTTGCGATAAGCGGGCTTGTTCAGCACGAAACCGGGGATCTCATCGCCATTGTCGTCATAGCGCATTTCATCGAATAGGTTCACGCCAAGGCCCGACCGCTTGATGGTCTTCAGGAACTGCTTGGGAATGATCATGTCGGTATCGACATTGATCAGGGGCATGGGCGCGGCAATGCCCGTCAGGGTGGTGAATTTTTCCATGGCTCGTCTCCTCGAAGATCGAGGATGCTTTAGCGGGTTGGCCGCGCGCCGACAAGACAGCCGTGGCGCGGGCCGGGGTGTTTGCAGACGGAGTGCCACCTATCAGGGCACGGCAAAGGTCAGATTGGCCCAATGCGTCAGCCATTCGGCGTCATTGGGCAGTCTTGGGTCCACCGGTTCGAGCGTCACGGCGTCGGCCATGTAAATGTGGCCGGGTTGAACCGGCAAGATCGCGATGCCATCCGCATCGGTGCGGTGAGTGGTGATCGTGACCGTGCCGTCAGGGGCCTGGTCGAACAGTTCCACCTGTTCATTGGCACGAACGGCATCATTCAGCCACAGCTGCACCGGAACCCCGCCCGAGACATCATCGGTGTAAGGATTGGCCAGCGCCACAAGCTCGGTCAGCATGCCGACCCGCGTATCGGATCCCGCCCCCGCGCCCACCGCGATCAGCGATTTGGCGTAGCGGTAATAGGTCTCGCGCACGTCGTCCTGATCCAGCCCGCGTTCAGCCTGCATCGTGGTCACATCGCCCAGGTCCTTGTGTTCGGCAAAACCCAGGAACCGATCCCAGGTGGTCCAGGTCAGATCGCGCGATGTGGTTTCATGCACCACGACCGCAAGCCCGTCTGGCAGACCGTCGATGGACAGGGCGGGAATATCGCCCATGCGGCCCCGGACCTCGAGGGCCTGGCCACCCGCCATCACCTCGAAGCGTTCAAAATTCCGTGGAAGATAGGACATGGTCGTGCCGTTGAAGGCCTCCCCCACACGCAGTTGCGCGGTGACCGTTTCGCCCTGGGCGACCATGTAGGCGGCAGGGTCGATCCAGAATTCATGGGCCCCGGCCTTGCCAACGAGGATCATAGATACAACTGTTGCTGCCAATAGAATCTGTTTCATGGGACGCGCCTTGTTAATGACCCTGTTTAACCTGATCCGACCGGTCCTGCTGTCAATGGCAATTATGCTCACCAGCATGGTGCCGACCGCCGCCCACGAGATCCGCCGCGGAGAGCGGGAGAGCGGCGAGGTGCCCCGTGGCGCCGCCCCCGGGCGCCGCCCAGACCGCGCGCGCCACGGCACCGCCGGGGCGCGCGACCGCGTCCGG
>CAYWTM010000097.1:0-13000 GCA_964460185.1 uncultured Roseicyclus sp.
CCCTGTCCCTGTGGTCACAGACATCACATCAGCCAATTCGCAGACTGTCAACACTTTACACTTTCTTTCGATCCCGCATACTCCCCCCATCGTGAGCGAAGGGACCTGCACGTGATATCGAAACTTCCGACCTGTCTGCCGGTAACGAGCCGTTGCCGGCCTAGGCCTTGCCGCATGTTCATCGACGCGGCCGCGCCGCCAGCGGCCCGGGACACCCATGTCAGGCGTGGCGCGGTGCGAACGCCCTTGATACTGGCGGGACATCCGCCCGGTCCGGATATGCGTTCGGGCGTGTCGGCATGAGGGCCGCCCGTATCGAAAGCTACGGCGGGCCGGACGTCGCCCAGATCGTGGACCTGCCGCTGCCTGTGCCCGGGCCGGGTGAGGTTCGTGTGCGGGTCGGATTCGCCGGGGTCAATTTCATGGACATCCACACGCGACAAGGCAAATACCGCGCGTCCAGGACCTACGGCATTCGCGCACCCCTGACATTGGGCATGGAGGGGGCGGGTATCATCGACGCGATCGGGGCCGGCGTGTCCGGTCTGCGCCCGGGCCAGCGTGTCGCGTGGTGCCTGGCATGGGGGTCTTATGCGGACTATGCCGTTGTGCCCGCTTCGCGGCTGATCCTGGTGCCCGACGCGTTGAGCCTTGAGGCCGCGGCCGCTTGTACGTTTCACGGGCTCACCGCGCACTACCTGGTCCATGACACCGCGGCGCTTGGTTCTGGGGAAAGCGCCCTGGTGCTGGCGGCATCGGGCGGGATCGGCCAGATCCTCGTGCAACTGGGCGCGGCAATGGGCGCCCGCATGTTCGCTGTCACAAGCACCGCTGACCGCGCCGATCGGGCCATGCAACAAGGCGCAATCGATGCCTTTCTCTATTCCGACGGCGGATATGCCGAGGCGGCCCGCGCGGCGACAGACGGCATCGGCGTCAAGGTGGCCTTCGACCCGGTCGGTGCGCCGACCCTGCGCCACACGCTGCGCGCCGTCCGCAAACGCGGCCTTGTCGTGAATTTCGGCAGCGTCGGCGGAAGTCTATCGGATCTCGACCCCATCGACCTGGGCGAGGCTGGGTCGCTGTTCCTGACCCGGCCCCGACTGGCCGACCATATTGCAGATGCGGACATCACCCGCCGGCGCGCCGCGGACATCTTTGCAATGGTGCTGAACGGCCAACTGCGTATCGCACGAGACCGCACCTATCCGTTTGATGCGTTCCAGGAGGCGCATGACGCGCTGGACAAGCGCCGGACGCGCGGCAAACAGCTGTTGCGCCTGGCCGGCGAATTGGATTGACGTGGAATGGACCTGCGCTGAGCCAAGGCTTCGCCGGCCGAGCGCTCGCCAAATCCGGCATCCGGGCTGCAACCCGATCCGCAATGCTCGACACGCATGATACGGCGATGCAGATGAGCCTCGCGCGCTCCCATCGGTGCGCGCGAGGTTGTCTTGGTCCTACATGCCGCCTTGCGACACCGCGAAGCCGGTGATGCCCACCAAGCCGAGATCGGCCAGCAGGGTTGCCTCGGCGGTTTCCAGGTTGATGCTGTACAGGCCCGAGGTTTCTGCGCCGGCCAGCTGCAAAATGGCGAAGGCTGCGTCAGTACCCTCTTGCGGAGACACGATATCAAAGCCACCCGCAGTGACGACGTCAGCGGCTTCGCCGTCGATCATGATCGTTCCGACTGTTGTCAGCTCCCCGGCATTGTTGGCCAGTCCAACCAACGCGTCGGTGCGGGCGTCGAGCGCGTATTGGAACGTGCTTTCCGCCGTCGCACCGGAAATCGCGTTGGTGTAGGCGTTGGCGAATATCAACGGTTCGGTCCCGGTGTTGACATCGGCGTCACCATAGAAGGCGTCGGTGAAGCGCAGGACCTGACCGGCGCGATCATCGGCGAAATCCGCAGGGAAATACACCAGGTTCGCGCCATCCGAGCCCACGGCCCGAACAGCGTCGATTGCGTTGTTGAAGTCGAACGCGACCGCAACACCGCCGATGACCGCGTCGTCGGAGAACATGGCACCGAGGTCGGTCAACTCACCGGACATCGTGTCGATGGTATAGATCGCGCCAGCGCGGGAGAAACCCAAAAGATCGCCGGTGACGGGACGGTAGGCAATTGCGTCGATCCGCACGGACAAGTCGAACATCATAGCGGCTGTCGGATTGCCGATTCTGCCCATGGTCACAAGCGTCATGCCGTCGTCCGCAAGGGCATAGCCCATGACGTCGGCATGCCCGTCAGCTTGGGCGGCGCCCGTGCCGATGATGGTGGTCAGGGCGAGAAGTGTGGAACGTTTGAACATCTTACGTCTCCTTTGGTGATGGCTTGGGGGTGTTGAATGCTGTGTCTGCGATGCGCTATGCCGCCGCCCGGAAGACAAGCGACACGCCGTTCAGGCAGTGCCGCAGGCCCTCGGGCGGCGGGCCGTCATCGAGAATGTGGCCAAGGTGACTGCCGCACCGGCGGCAATGGCATTCCGTGCGCACCTGGAAAATGAAACTGCGATCCTCCATGGTTCCGATCGCGTTCGGCAAAGCGTCGGTAAAACTTGGCCAGCCGGTGCCGCTGTCGTATTTGGCGTCGGACGAATACAGGGCCAGATCGCACCCCCGGCAATGAAACACGCCCGCCCGGAATTCGTCTGTCAGCGGGCTGGAATAACGCCTCTCGGTAGCGCCCTCGCGCATGACGGCATATTGGTCCGACGACAGCATGGCGCGCCATTCGGCAGCGCTGCGTGACACCTCGAACGGACCCTCGGCGACAACATCCGCACGCAGGCGCTGCGCCGAAAGGGCCAGGCCGGCGAAAGAGACGGCAGTTGTCAGGAAAACTCGGCGGCGCATGGGTGACCTCAGCGTTGGGAAAAATGGAGTGCGCGGACGCGTCGGAACTCAGACTGGTTGGGGCCAGACACCAAAGCTCCGCACCGGGTGAAAAACTGTTACACGTCACCCGGCAGTGCGCCCGCGCGAGCCGCCCTGCCGCCCCCTGCAAGCGCAGGACGGGACAGGGGCGCGTGCAGAGCGGCAAGCCGTCCGCGTTACGAGGCGTCGGGCAAAAGAACCGTATCGATCACGTGGATGACGCCATTGGACTGGTCCACATCGGCAATGGTGACGGTTGCCATGCGGCCCTGTTCGTCTTCGATCATGATCCGCCCGCCAGACATCCGTGCGGTGAACACGCATCCGCCAACAGTCTCGATGGGGTGGGCGCCACTGCTATCGGCGATCATTCCGCCAATGACCGACGAGAATGCTTCGGCGGCCACAACGTGGCAGGTCAGGATTTCGGTCAGACGGTCGCGGTTGCGCGGCTCCAGCAAGGCTGCCACGCTGCCTTCGGGCAGTGCCGCGAACGCGTCGTCTGTCGGGGCAAACACGGTGAACGGCCCCTCGCCCGACAGTGTTTCGGCCAGGCCGGCCTCGACCACGGCGGCGACAAGCGTGGTGTGGATCGGAGAGTTCACCGCATTCTCGACGATGTTGCGCTCGGCCAGCATCGGCGCGCCACCCACGGTGGGATTGGATTGCGCCATTGCACCGGTTGCCACCAAGGCGGCGATCGAACCGCCGACGAATGCGGCGGTGAAACGGCGGGTGCTGAAGGATTTGCCATTGGTCATTGTGTAACTCCTGTGATGTGTCTGCCGGAGTTGCCCGGCGATACAGGAAGTCACGAAAAGGCAGGGAAGGAAGTTTCAGCGTGGTGCAAAAAAAGATGAAAAGAATTTCAAGACACTGTCAGGAAACGATTTTAAAGCGAAATCACCGGACCGGCGGCCAAGACGTCGCCCGTGGGTGCACCGGTGGGCGAGCCGCCGGGCGGTTCATCGGATACAGCCAGGACGGCATCCGGGAACAGATCGGCCGCCGACGCGTCGATTGTCAGCACCGTCACGGCGCTGTCATCCAGCAGGCCCAATGACACGGGCTGGTCCTCGCCTGCGATCAGCCAGAGTTGCTGCACACGACCGGTCGCGGCGGTCCCCGCAGATCGCTGAACGCGCAACTCGCTGGTGTCAGGGTCGAACACGGCCAGGAACTGCGCCCCTCCCGTCACAGGCTCCAATTGCGCGACAAGCGGCACCTGAGACGGGGGTTGCGACAGCGGCGCCAACAGAAGAAGCGCGGCAAGGGCAGCGCTGCTGGCGAACCCGGTTATCGCAAGGCCCCGCCAAAACGAGAGCCGCGACCAGATCGAGCCTTTCGGCGTCCCGAACAGGGCCGCATCGATCCGCGCCTTGACGGCACTGCGCGGCGTCACCGGCGCCACTTCGGCCTCGGCCAGGCCGGCGAATTCCGCCTGCCACGACAGAACCTGCGCCAAGAACGCGGGGTCCGTCCCTAGACGCGCCTCAACGGCTGCACCCTCATCGGGTGACAGCAACCCCAGCGCATATTCTGCGGCAAGGGCATTGTCGTCTGGCGATATGTCGGACGGATCGGTCACCGCGACAGGCACTCCTTCAGATTCACAAGGCTGCGGCGCAGCCAGGTTCGCATCGTATTGAGCGGTACATCGAACCGCTGTGCCAAGTCCGCATAGGACTGGCCCTCCAGATAGGCCCCGCGCACCGCTGCTGCACGGGTCTCGTCCAATTCATCGAGGCATCCGACGATCCGCCGGGCCTCATCCGCTGCAATCGCCTGGCCCTCCGGTCCAAGCCGCGCACTGGCGATCGGGGCGACCTCATCAATATCCGATGTTGGTGGCCCGGCAGCCCGCAAACGGTCGATCGACTGGTTGCGCGCAATTGTGATCAACCATGTCATCGGAGAATGGCCAGTCACCTGATACCGGTCCGCCTTGTTCCAGATCTTGATGTAGACCTCCTGCAAAACATCCTCCGCAAGGGAGCGGTCCTTCAAGACACGCAAGCAGACACCAAAAAGTTTCGCCGAGGTAGCTGCATAAAGCTCGGCGAACGCCGTCCGGTCGCGCAGGTTGATCCGCGCGAGAAGGGACTCGATTTGGTGCTGGTCCGGCATCAAGGTCACTCAAGTGCGTTTCTGGCGGTTTGCCAAGCGCGTTCGCACTGAAAAGGACAGATGACCTTGGCTGACCTCGGGCGGCTGTCGTCCGGCTGCACAGACAAGGCTCTTTCCTCGACCTTGTTCTTGCCGCGCGGACCCATCGTGAGCCTGGTGGGTTCGGACAGCATCACGGACACCAAAGGTTTGGCTTTTCCCCAGACTTTTGGGCCGTTGTACCGACGAAATCCGGTGTGGTCCGCATTGGGTTGGGGGGCACGGCGGACATGATTCGGATGCCACCCAGAATTCCTTTTCAAATCCTCGTCCAAAAACGAATGAAATGGCAGAGAACGCAGGTCCGGAAGTCAGCCCTCGCAGTGATGTTCAGCGGCGTCCGGTTGTCCTTTCTGACGCGCGGACGGGCGGACGTCAGCCATTTCTCCGGTCCGCAAGGTCCTGCCAAACGCTCGATGACCGGCAATCTGCCCGCATTCCTGTGCCGCATCTGTAGCTTGGTTTTGACTAATGCGGACTTGACGTTGTGACTGTCCTCATTTCCGGCACAATGGAAAATAATCAATGACTTAGACCAAAGTCGATATTAAAATCTCTTCCGTAGTTGTTAACAGGAGCCTTGTTCCCGAGTCGTGCAGGATTTCGCACACGGGCGTTTGGCCGGGGCGTCATGCGCCCCACAAGGTCACAAGTATTGGAGTAGGTAAAAATTATGTCCTTGAGAGTCGCGGTCCTTGATGACCACCCGATCGTCCGAGATGCGCTTTGCAACATCATCTCGGGGCAACCCGATTTCGACGTGGTAGCAAGCGGCGCATGCGCTGAAGACCTGGTGGAGGTGGTGAATACCTCCGATCCGCATGTGGTCGTCGTGGACCTCAAGATGCCCGGCAGCACGCTCGATGCCGTCCGCGCCGTCACGAGTGGTGACCAAGGACGCAACATCCTGATCTTCACGGCTTCCGCAGACGCCGACGACTTCGTCGAGGCGTACGAGGCCGGAGCGCTTGGCTACGTCGTCAAGGGCAGCAGCCTCGAAGAGCTTTTCGATGCGCTGCGCCGTGTTTCCGCAGGGCAGGAATACCTGTCGCCAAGCATTGCCGGCCAGTGCCTCAAGAAGATCGCCCAGCGCGCCCGCGAACGCGACGCAGGCCCGGACTACGAACTGACCTACCGCGAGTCGCAGATCGTCGAGCAGCTGCTGATCGGGGCATCCAACAAGTCGATCGCAGGGACGTTGTCGATCTCTGAAAAGACCGTGAAGTACTACATGACCCAGATCATGCAGAAGCTGAACGTGAAGAACCGGGTCGAAGCGGCTCTGACGATCCAGCGCGACCGCGCGGCCATGACAGACCTCAAGTAGTCGCCTCGCACGTGAAGCCCGCGACCACACGCATCGCGCGCGCGTCACCGGACCAGTACAAAGAACAGTCCGAACTCGCAGCCAGTGTCTGAAGGCATTGCAACGCCTCCATCCGCTCTGCGGGGCAGATGGTGGCGCTGCTGTCTGGCGGAATGCTGCAATCCACGACAAAGCGCAGCCGCCCCCCGACACAGCCGCCGGAGACGGCGATGCCGCCGTCCGAGCAAATCTCGTCGCATGCTCGGAGCAACGATACCAGGACCTCGATCACGGCTTCGGGCGCGGCGACTGTCACGCAGCCCGCTGTCCCTGCCCAGCCCTTGGTGACATGACGGCCGGTCTCGCGCTCGAACACGGCGACCGCGCAACGGGCGATATCGCAGGATTCGGGGCTCGTGGTTTCGGCCGGCTTCGGCTCCGCCGCCAGGCGGCGCAGGGATTCCATTGCTTCGTTGGTCAGGTCCCGTGCCCGCCGAACCTCGTGCCGGCAACTCTCTCGGCCGACGATCTGGCTCGCGTATAGCGCGGCGATCGACAGCAACTGCATTGGCCCATCGCGAAGTTCGGCGCGCATATGCATCGCGTCAACATCACCCTCGGCCGACCTTTCACGGTAGAGGCGGTCGACCTCGCTGTTCAGTGCGCGGTTGCGAAGGGACAGCTCGCGCGCGTTGCTGATGCTGCGCGCATGGCTCTTCTCGCTGTGGAAGATCCGCGCCTGCGCGAGCCCGACCAGCGCACAGAGCGCAGACAGCCCAAAGACCAGCGCAATGAGGCTTTGCTGCACCAATCCCTGGCTGACGGCCGCGATCCTGCCGACCAGGGTCTCGAAGCGGCAGTAGATTTCACCGACGGCAACGATCTCGCCGTTGGCATTTGCAAGCGGAATGTAGATCTCGTACATGCCGGTCGTTTGGCTGTCCTCGACCGGCGTCACGATCGTCTCACCCGCGATCGAACGCGCCAGGGTCTCGTCCGATGCATGGCTGCTCGTGACAGCCCCGTGGCTCGAGTATATCAGCTGGCCTTCGGTGGACCACAGCTTGACCATGTCGAAACGGGCTTCCGCGAAATGCGGCATCAGCGCGGCGTCCACGGCAGCAAGGCGATTTGGCGACGGCGTTTCACCGGGGCTCAGGTCGGCCACGAACTGCAAGAGCACAGCACTCAAGATCGCCTGCTCCATCTCCATCGCCGTGTCGAAAAGGTAGCCGTGCGCAAAGCGTCGTTCGGCCTCGGCAACGGCGAGCTGCATCGTCACAAGCGTCAGCGCGGCAAGCAGCAGCGATTGCATCAGCAAGCCCAGGCGCGCCCATGCCCGTGCAAGACCCAGGGCCACGCGCCGAACATGACCGACCTTTTCCATCCGTCGCATGTGGATACCCCCGCAACTTCGCCGCTGCCCCGCCTCAGCCTTCGGCCATGGCGCGCATGAGACCGTCGTGGAGCGGCTGCAAAAGATACTCCAGCGGCGTCCTGGCATCGGTCTGGATGTAGATCTCCACCGGCATCCCCGGCACGAGACGCGTCGGTGCGCCCGCCACGTTGACGTCTGTCGGGCGGGCCATCGCCACGAAATACGGCTGACCGGTCGCTTGGTCGGTCACGCTGGCCGGAGCCACGTACGAGACGACGCCGCCGAGCTCTGGCGTTGTCCGCTGGTCGAAGGACAAAAAGCGCAACCGCGCATCCTGGCCGATGACGACCTGGTCGATATCCACGGTTTCCACCCGGAACTCGATGACAAGGCGCGCACCGCTCGGCACGATCGAGGCAAGCGTCTGGCCTGCGGGCAGAACCTGGCCAACGGTATTGACCATCATCTCGTTCACCGTGCCCGACACCGGGGCGCGGATCGCCGAGCGTGCAATCCGCCCTTCCGCCTGCTCGCTCCGCAGCTCCAGCTCGCTGATGCGTGGCTCGATCTCCCGCAGCTGGCGATGAGCCTCCCAGGCGAAACCGCGATCGAGGTCTTCGATTTCGGCGGCAATTTCGCGCTGCTGGATGGCGTTGGCCTCGATCTCGGCGGCAACGGAGGCAAGCTCCCCCACGAGACGCGCCTGCGCCGCTTCGGCCTCGGCCAATCCGCTTTCGGACACCACGCCACGCTCCGCCAACTCGGCGTTCCGGGCCACGGCCTGGTCGGCCAGTATCGCCTGACGTTCCAGCGCCGATTTTCGCGCGTCCAGCGACTGCGCGCTGCCGACCGACCGCTCCAGCTGGAGCGACAGCATTTCGTGGCGCGCACGTCGCTCGCCCAAGCGATCCTCGAAGCGGCGCAGTTCGCCCGAGACAGCACGCTCGACGGCGCTGTTGGACGGATCCAGGTCTTCGGGGATCGGCATCGTGTCTGCAAGATCGCGTTCGGCGGCAAGCCGCGCTGCGCGGACCCGCAGGTCGAGCAGCTCTGCCTGCATCAGGTCGAGTTCCGACTCTATCTCCCGCGTGTCAAGCCGTGCCAGAACCTCGCCCTCCTCGACCTCGCGGCCCGGTTCGACGAGAATCTCGGCGATCGCGCCGCCGGTCGGATGCTGCGCGAGCCGCAATTCACGGTCCACCTTGACCGATCCGTTCGCGATAATCGCCGCATTGAGCCGCGCTGTCGCGGCCCAGCCGCCCACGCCACCCACCAGCGCCACGGCCATGACGAAGGCCGCCAGAAGCGGTCGCACCATGCCAACCGTGCCTTTTGTCTCACCGGGTTCGGAATTGTCTCTGGCCATTTGAATTGCACTCCTAAAAATCTGAACTAATTAAAGAAAACCAAATTCGTTGGGATCCATGGGACCCAGGGTCGATTCCAACGCCACCGTGGGGGCGATGGCACCAGCGGCCCCCGCGGCCGTGGACCCGTCATCAGGGAGGAACGCCTCCCGCGATTGTCCGTCAGCCAGGCGCAGCACGGTATCGGTCGACACTGCGTTCCCCGTCTCGACAGCGCTGAAGACGCGCTCCACCGGCACTTCGCGCAAGATGTCACCGATGGCGTAATCCATGATCTGCTCGGCCTGGATCTCTGGAAGCCACTCGAGGATCCGATCCAGGTCCGCCAGAAGCTCCCCAAGCTCATTCGCTGCGTCACCCTCTGTCGGTTCGGAGGGCGCATCCGCATCCCCCCGTGCAGCCGCGTCTTCGCCTGCCGTGACGGGGGCCGCCCCGACCCCGCGTGCGCCCCCCTGCAGCGGCACAGCGACCTGGCCCGCGCCGATGGACTCCGCGTCAGCCGGCGCGATGCCCGGGGCTTGCGAAGCGCGGTGCGCATGCGCGGCACCTGAAGCATGCGCAATGACCTCCGGCACGGCCGCCGCCAGCGCGACATGAGCCACCCCCGAGACAGGCGCGGCCTCGGATGCCGGCGGACCTTTTGGCGCGGCGGCTTCCGCTACCGCGTCGGTCGGTTTCGGCGCTGGCTGGACGTCGGTCACCACCTCGACGCCGGCCTGCTCCCGGTCATCGGACCGCGCGGGTCCCGAGACATCCTGATCGACCCCCGAAGACCGCGCCGACAGCGCCGTGAACAAGGCGCCCAGCCCAAGGAGAAACACGAAACCCCGCCACGGCCATCTCGAGTTGCGGCCGCCATCGGCCTCGCCCTCCCTGAGGGCATCGCCCAGCCGAGGTGCGGCCTTCTTGGCCCGGTTCGCGATGGAGATATGGAGGCTCATGACCTGTGCGCTCCGTTAGACCGCGACGTCAGCCGCAGCCGTAGCCGCCGGACGTTTGCCGCCATCGCCATTCACGGTAGTCAGGATCTGTCCACCACGGCTTGAGATGACTTGATCCTTCGGTCCGATCGCCGCAAGCGTGCCACCGTGGATCACGGCCACGGTGTCGACAGCCGAAAGTACGCTTGGCCGATGGGCCACGACGATGACGATGCCGCCCCGCTCGCGGATTTCCCGGATCGTGTCGTTCAGCGCCCGCTCTCCCACCGCGTCCAGCGAGGCGTTCGGCTCATCGAGCAGAACCACGAGAGGATTGCCGAACAGCGCGCGCGCCAGGCCGATCCTCTGCCGCTGACCCGCCGAAAGCGCCGTGCCCATCGCGCCCACCTGTGTGTCGTAGCCATCGGGCAACTGGGCAATCATGCGGTGGATGCCGGTCCGGTTGGCGGCCTCGTAGACGGCGTTTTCATCGCCGGTGCCGAAGCGGTTGATGTTTTCGACGACCGAACCTGTGAAGAGGTTCACCTCTTGCGGCAGGTAGCCGAGGAACGCGCCACGCATGGCCGGTTCGTAGTGCGAGAGGCTCACGTCATCGAAACGCACCGACCCGCGCAACGGTGTCCAGATGCCGGCGAGCGCGCGCATCAACGTCGACTTGCCGCCACCGCTCGGGCCCACGACCGCCATGGCCTGCCCGGCCTTGAGTTCGAAGGACACGTCGCTGAGCAAGACGCGGCCGGTTGCCGGGGAGGCGACGGTCAGGTTCTCGACGGTGAGCGAGGCCTTGGGCAACGGCAGCCCCGGAAAGCGGCGGTCTACGTCAACGGACTGCGCGATGGTGTCCTTGACCTGCCGGTAGGAATGGCGCGCAGCGAGAATGTTGCGCCAGCCGCCAATCACCTGGTCGATCGGCGCAAGCGCGCGCGCAGACGCCACCGACACCGCGATGATCGCACCCGGCGTAAGCTGGCCCTGCAGCGCGAAATAGGCGCCGAGACCAAGAAGCGTGGACTGCAGCACCATGCGCAGCGTGCGCGACAGGGACGTGATCGCTGCACTGGTCGCAGCGGTCCGGGTATGGGTTTCGAGATGCTCGTCGTTGGCCTTCATGAAGCGCGCCACGGCCCTGTCGCCAAGGCCCATCGCGGTGATGACGTCCGCGTTGTTCGTGTTCGACTCCGCCGCGACGTTGCGGCGGATCATGGAACCAAGGGCTGTCTGGCTCAGGTTCCGCGACATCAGCTCGGACACGACGGTCAGCGCCGCGAGCACGACAGCTCCCGCCAACGTCACCACCCCGAGCACGGGATGAAGCAGCCAGACGAAGCCGAGGAAGATCGGCACCCAGGGCAGGTCGAAGATCGCCGCCGGCGCGCCGCTTCCGAAAAAGCCGCGAAGCGTGTCGAGCGAACGGGTCCGCTCCATCGCCTCGGCCGCGGTGAATCCGTGCCGCGGCATCTCGAGCGAGACCTGGTGGGCAAGGGGCGCGACGCGCTTGTCGAGCCGGCTGCCCAGGCGCACGAAGATCGCCGAGCGCACCGCGTCGAAGCCGCCGTGAAACAGGAAAAGGCCGACGGCCAGAACCGAAAGAGCCATGAGCGTTTCGACCGAGCCGCTGGTCAGCACACGGTCGTAGACCTGCATCATGTAGACCGAACCGGTCAGGGCCAGGATGTTGATCAGGCCGGAAATCAGGAAGATCACGACGCCAAAGCGGCGTAGGTCTTGGTTCAGGAGACCCGCAGCCTTTCTGCGGGCCATGTTTGTGTCGGATTTACTCATGGGGGGAACTCGCCCTTGTCGGAGAAAAATGAATACTCGGTACAAAAATCACCCGGCCCGCATTGCGCGGGCCGGGCCGTTGGATGGCTTCAGAAGTTGAAGTCGTCCTGCGTCAGGGTATGGGACGACCGCACCGACAGGCTGAAGTCCGACTGGCCGTCATCATCGACGTGACCGGTCAGCACGGTGTTTCCGTGCTCGTCGGTGGACGCCACCAGGCTGCCGGCAGTTACAACACCATCGCCCTCGGACATCAGCGTGAAGGCCTGGTCGCCGGCCGTGCCGCGGTTCGCGTCGATCGACGACAGGTCTATCATGTCCCCCGGCGCGAAGTCGGCGATGTGATCTCCATCTGCCGCATCGGTGGACAGGAAGCGCACGGTATCCATACCGTCCCCGGTCGCGATGACATTCGCCCCGGTTCCTGCGGTGATGACGTCGTTGCCGTCGCCACTGATGACGTCCTCGACCGAGAACAGGCGGTCCAGCGTCTCGCCCGACCGGATCGAGCCGACCTCGGAGAGGCTGCCAAGGTCGATCCGAAGATCCGCCGTGCTGCCTGAGAGGTCGACGCGGTCCTGTCCCTCGCCGCCGAAGACGATATCGATCATCCCGTCGTCGGACATGAAGAACACGTCGTCCCCGTCGCCGCCGAACAGCACGTCTTCGCCGGTCCCACCGTCGAGCACGTCCGCTCCGTCGCCGCCCAAGAGAACATCCATCCCGGCATGACCGTTCAGGAAGTCGTCTCCGGCACCGCCCCGCAGCACATCGTTTCCGTCGTTGCCGAGCAGGACATCGTCGCCCACATCGCCGGAGAGATCGTCGTCACCCGTGGTGCCAAAGCCCACGACCGGCGCGACCCTCACAGGCCCCTGGGTCTCGGGTTCCTCAGCCGGGGTTTCGGACACAGGCGTATCGTCAGCCGGGGTCTCGGACACAGGCGTGTCGTCAGCCGGGGTCTCGGACACAGGCGTGTCGTCAGCCGGGGTCTCGGACACGGGCGTATCGTCAGCCGGGGTCTCGGACACGGGCGTATCGTCAGCCGGGGTCTCGGACACAGGCGTATCGTCAGCCGGGGTCTCGGACACAGGCGTATCGTCAGCCGGGGTTTCGGACACAGGCGTATCGTCAGCCGGGGTCTCGGACACAGGCGTGTCGTCAGCCGGGGTCTCGGACACAG
>CAYWTM010000098.1:0-3045 GCA_964460185.1 uncultured Roseicyclus sp.
ACCTCGGCCAGGATCTCCGCGCCGCGCGCGCGCGCGTGCTCGTATTCCTCGAAGATGAAGACCGCCGCACCCTCGCCCTGCACCATGCCATTGCGGTTGGCCGAAAACGGGCGGCAAGCATCCTTGGACATGACCCGCAGACCTTCCCACGCCTTGACCCCGCCAAAGCACAGCATCGACTCGGACCCGCCGGTGACCATCACATCGGCCCCGCCGCCCCGGATCAACTGAAAGGCCAGCCCCATCGCATGGTTCGACGACGCGCACGCCGTCGCGACCGAGAATGTCGGCCCCTTGAGGTTCCATTCCATCGATACGTGGCTGGCGGCGGCATTGTTCATCAGCTTGGGCACCACGAACGGATGCACCCGGTTCTTGCCTTCCTCGTAGACGGATCGGTAATTGTCGTCCCAGGTGTTCACACCGCCCCCGGCCGTCCCCAGGACTACGCCCGAGCGCACCGACAACTCGCCCGCAAAGGTCAGCCCGGATTGCTCCAGCGCCTCGCGCGCGGCGATCAGGGTGAATTGCGTGAACCGGTCGTACAGGACGATCTGCTGGCGGTTGAACAACGCTTCGGGGTCGTAGCCCCGCACCTGGCCGCCGATCTGAACCGACAGCCGGTCCACATCGCGCATGTCGAGGGGGCCGATCCCGCAGCGGCCCTCCCGCATGGCGTCCAGGGTCGCGCGCACGTCATGGCCGAGCGCGTTTATCGTGCCCTGCCCCGTGATGACGACCCGTTTCACGTGCGCGCCTGGTCCGCGACCAGAGCCTCGACCGCCGTCACGATCGCGGCAACGGACGATATGTCGAACGCACTGCTTTCGGGCTCGTTGGCGTTGAAGGGAACCTGGATGTCAAAGGCTTCCTCGATCGCGAAAATCGATTCCACGAGGCCAAGGCTGTCGATGCCCAGATCCTCGAGCGTTGCATCCATCGCGATGTCACCAGGTTCCAGAACGGCCTGCTCTGCGATGATCTCGATCACCTTTTGCCGGACGTTGTCAGCCATCGTCGCTCACCCCTTGGTAGCCATGGGGGTCACTTAAGACCTCTTGTCCGACTTGAAAACGGCTTTTTGCAACTCTGCGACCGTCTTGGCCAGACGCGGCAACCTGCGCAGACCCTTGTACATTTCCAGCTGGGTGTCCATCCGCACGCCGGGATAGCCAAGCATGGCCCGGCCCGCGGGCACGTTCGACATGATCAGGGTTCCGCCACCGACAACCACGTCGTCACCGATGTCGATATTGTCGAACGAACCGGATCTGCCCCCCATGACCACGCGATCGCCGATCGTGACCGACCCCGCGATGCCCACCATGCCGCACAACAGGCAGTCATCCCCGATCCGGCAATTATGGCCCACATGCACCAGATTATCGAGCTTGGTTCCATTGCCGATCGTGGTGTCGGCCACGGTGCCACGGTCGATGGTGGAATTGGCCCCGATCTCGACATCATGCCCGACCACGACGGACCCGAGCGAATGGATGCGCGTCCAGCTTTGCGGGCTGACCGCGCCGGCATCCTTTCCAAGGCTTTCGCGCGTGGCCTCGACCTGGGATTTCCCGGGGGTGACGAAACTGAACCCGTCGCCGCCGATCATGGCGCCGGGCTGAATGATCACCCGGTCCCCGATGCGCACCCGCGCCCCGATGCGTGCGCCCTGATAGATCAGCGCATCATCGCCGATGCGGGCGTCCTCGGCGATGCTGACATGGGACGCGATGCGCGCATTGGCCCCGACCACCACATCGGCCCCGATCACGACGAACGGCCCGATCGCCGCCGAGGGGCCGACCTGCGCTGTCGGATCGATAATCGCCGAGGGGTGGATGCCGGGCGCGATGGATGGCCCGCGATCCATCGCGGCCGTCAGCCCCGCCATGGCATAGCGCGGGCGCGGCGCGATGATCGCGGCCTCAAGGCCATAGGCGTTCCAATCCATCCCCGGCCCCAGGACAGCGGCGCGCGCGCGGCCCGCCGCCAGCCCTTCGGCATAGGCCGGGCTCATGGCCAGCGCCAGATCATCGGGACCCGCAGACGCGGGCTCGGCCAGGCCCGTGATCACCAGATCAACGGCGCCCAGGGCTTCCGCCCCAAGCGCCGCTGCAATATCGCTGATGCTGTGACTGGCCATGTCCGCGCCCCGCCGGTTACCGTGCGGGGGCAGATTTAGCTTGCCACGTCCGGCATGACCACCCCGAGCGACTGGACGGCGGAACTCAGCCGGGCATTGCGCCCGTAGATGTCGTTGCGCAACCGCAGACGCCCATCGGATTCCACCCATGCCGTCATGTAGGTCAGATGGACCGGAATGTGCACGTCCAGGTCGACCTGCGTTTCGTTGCCTGTCCCCAGAATGCGCTGAAAATATGCCTCGGGGTTGTCCATCTGGCGGGCCAGCAGGTGATAGGCGAAGTCGTGCGGATCATCCAACCGGATGCAGCCCGACGAATAGGCGCGCACCGGGCGGTCCATCAGGTGCTGTTCGGGGGTGTCGTGCAGATAGATGGCATGACGGTTCGGGAACATGAACTTGACCGTCCCAAGCGCATTGCGCGGGCCCGGGGGCTGGCGCAGGTCAAAGGGAAAGTTGGTCAGGGTATACTGGCTCATGTCGATGCTGGCCGGGTTCACCTCCCGGCCGCCGGCCATCAGGCGCAGGTAGGTGGACCCACCGGCCAGAATGTTGGGAATATACGACCGGCGCGCGATCGAACGCGGCACCCACCATGACGGGTTGATCACCATGTGTTCCATCTCGTCCGAGAATTCGGGCGTCTGATGCTCCCGCGACCCGATGACGGACCGGGTGACAAAGGTCACCTCGCCGTCGTCGATCACGCGGACATGGAAATCGGTGAGGTTCACGTAGATCAGGCGATCGTGCTGCTGGCCGTCATTGAGCCAGCGCAGCCGTTCCATCGCCAGAACGACCTCGTTCCAGTGATCCTCGACCGACCGGTTCACGGCCGCCATCGTATCGGTCCCGGCCACGCCATCGGGCGTGATGCCATTGTCCGACTGGAACGACAT
>CAYWTM010000098.1:3145-12921 GCA_964460185.1 uncultured Roseicyclus sp.
GGGGTCCTGACGCGGCTGATCCTGGAAGATATCGGGAATGATCTCGGACGGGTCCAGGAATCCCGCATGCACATCTTGCGCGTAGCGCAGGAACATCCGCGTCGCCAGCACATCGGCCTGCCCGCGCATGTAGGGGTTGGTGGCGCTCTGGAATGCTTCGCGCAGCGCATCGGCCTGGTAGCGTTCGACCGGCAGGCCATGGGCATCCGCGCCGTCTATGGCCATCAGCAGCGCGCTGCGGCGATCGGCGGCCTCGGTCGTGGTCCAGACCGGCTCGAACGACCTGTCACGGTAAAAGGCGGCCAGCTGCTCATTGCTGGCGGACGCCTCTGCAATGGCTTGCCGCAACGCCGAGAACGCCTGCGCCTGCACCGGAACCGGCGCGATGGCCGTCAGGATCACCGGCGTGATCGCTAGTGCCGCTGACATCAGCGAGATACGGACAAGTCTAAAAGGCATGGCAGTGATCCTAAGGTCAGGGCGATCAGGTCAGGGCGAAACGTCTACACGCCCGATATGGCAACATTCGGGCGGCAACAGATTCGTGTCCATTCACGTTTTCGCAAGTGTTTACCGATAGTTTCCAGATCGCAACGGCGGCTTTCCCGACCCCTGTTGCCGATGCGCCTCGGATCACGTCCTTTCTGCAAAGTGGCGGAATGAACCACCACCTCTCCCGCCCGATACCACCCGGAAACCGGCCAAAGTGGCGGAAAATCGCCGAAAATCAGGCGTTGCGTGGCTCGGAACGCTCCGGGCTCTTCCAGAAAAGTTTCATTTATGTCATGAACCCTGTGCGCCTGTGGGGATGGCACGCATCAAAAAGGTTCCGAAAAGGGGCCAGCGGCTTGAATCGTAACGGGCAAGACATGGGGCAACATAATCAATGACGGAAATGACGTTTTCGCGGCGCGCCTTGTTGCGCGCTTTCGCTGCGACGGCCGTGACGGCGGCACCTGTGATGGCAAATGCCACCGGGTTTCTGCGCGGCGCGGGCGATATCCGACGCATCCGGATGTATAACGGGCGTGCAGGTGAGCGGATCGACATGATCTACTGGGTCGAAGGCGAATACATCGCCCCCGCCCTGGAAGAGATCAATTATTTCATGCGCGACTGGCGCAGCGATCAGGTGCATACCATCGATGCGCGCACCATCGACATCATGACAGCATCCCACAACCTGCTGGAAACCAACGAACCCTATACATTGCTGTCGGGCTACCGCAGCCCGGAAACCAACGCGATGCTGCGGTCGCGGTCGCGCGGCGTGGCCCGCAACTCGCTGCACATGCAGGGCGAAGCGGCGGATCTTCGCATCAGCGCACGGTCGGTCAACCAGGTCTTCGAGGCCGCGCGCGCATGCAACGCGGGTGGCGTGGGCCGGTATTCCCGTTCGAATTTCGTGCATATGGATTGTGGCCCGATCCGCACCTGGGCCGGCTGATCGCGCCACCACGCCCATTCCTTGTTTCACAAGATCGACCCAAGCGCCTTGCCAGCCCCGTGCAAGGCGCTTTTTTGTGACCCGACGGCATTGGACACGGGCCGTGCACAGCCCCATATTCATTCCAACGCACATGACCGATGGAGGGCACATGACCACGTACACCAAGGATCCCGACGCCATTGCCCGGCTGACGCCCGAGCAATACCGCGTCACGCAAGACAGCGGCACCGAGCGTCCAGGCACCGGCGCCTATCTCGACAACAAGGATCCCGGCATCTATGTCGACATCGTCTCGGGCGAGCCTTTGTTCGCATCCTCCGACAAGTATGAAAGCGGCTGCGGCTGGCCGTCGTTCACCAAACCGATCGAGCCCGCCCATATCAATGAATTGCGCGACCTGACCCATGGCATGATCCGGACCGAGGTCCGCTCGACCCATGGCGACAGCCACCTGGGGCATGTGTTTCCCGACGGGCCGCGCGATCGTGGGGGCCTGCGCTATTGCATCAATTCCGCGTCGCTTCGTTTTGTGCATCGCGACGACATGGAGGCCGAAGGCTATGGCGCGTATCTCGACCAGGTGGAGGATGTGGCATGAGCACGCGTGAACGCGCCGTTCTGGCGGGGGGATGTTTTTGGGGTATGCAAGAACTGATCCGTCACAAGCCCGGCATCATCGACACGCGGGTCGGCTACACTGGCGGCGACGTGCCCAATGCCACCTACCGCAACCACGGCACCCATGCCGAGGGGATCGAGATCATCTTTGATCCGTCGGTCATCAGCTACCGCGATATCCTTGAGTTCTTCTTTCAGATCCATGACCCGACCACCCGGAACCGGCAGGGCAACGACATCGGAATGTCCTACCGTTCGGCCATCTACTACGTGGATGACGCGCAAAAGGCCTGCGCCCTCGACACCATCGCGGATGTCGAGGCCTCCGGCATCTGGCCGGGCAAGGTGGTGACCGAGGTCGAACCCGTCGGCGATTTCTGGGAGGCAGAGCCCGAGCACCAGGATTACCTGCAACGCCTGCCCCATGGCTACACCTGCCATTTCCCCCGCCCCGGTTGGGTCCTGCCCAAACGCACGGCGGCGGAATAAACAGACCAAGACGCAGCGAACGAAAAAGGCCGGGGACGTTACCCGGCCTTTTCACCTTCGTTCGAGAGGTACCTCAGCGTTCCTTGAGGGTCGGCAATCCGAGCATCCGCGAAAAGGAAAAACGCTTGTCGGAATCCGGCTGGCGGGCGGTTGACTTGGTCACCAGCGGCAGGATGAAATCCGCCATGTGCGCGTGCCGCGGGAACGCATAGGGATCCGCAGGTTTGCGCTTGCTGATCAGCGGGATCGGAAAGTTCGCCTGGTGCTTGTGGCCCGGCACGATGTGACCGAACGGGAAGCCCGCCTGGAGCTTGTGGCCCGGGATAAGATGGTCGAACGGGAACCGCGCCATGTATTTCTGCCCGGGCACCAGCGAATTCGTGCCCGGCTTGCCGTTGATCAGAAGCGGGAAGGGCCAGTTCGCCATCCGCATGCCCCGCGGCACCAGGTGCCCGAAGGGGAATTTGGCCATGAACTTGTGCCCCGGCACGATATGGCCAAAGGGGAAGCCCGCCATGTGCTTGTGACCCGGCACGATGTGACCGAACGGGAACTTCGCCATGAACTTGTGCCCCGGCACGATATGGCCAAAGGGGAACTTCGCCATGAACCTCTGGCGCGGGACCAGCAAGCCGAAGGGGAACCGTCCGTAGCGCTTTTCATGCGGCACCAGATGACCGATCGGTTTGTCGGCCATGTAGGTATTCTGCATGATCGTCGTCTCGATCGCCGGTTTGCGGCGGCTGATCAGCGGAATAGGCCAGTTCGCCATGTGATAGGTCGTGCTGCCCGGCGCGCGGTTGCGCGTCAGGAGCTTCGGATGATCGAGCAGGATCGAGTTCGCGAACCGCTCCGGAGCGTCCTTGACATACACCTCCTCGACAAGGTCGCCCATGTCGACAGCACCCATTTCCTTGGCCACGTCACGGGTGATCTGCGCTACGCCAAGCGGACGATAACCCGCCTTGACGACGATGACGGCGCCGCCTTTCTTGACGTGCTCTTCGTATTCCTGCGCCGTCGCGGCCTCCACATCGGCCGCGGTCAGCGCATCGACAAGGCCATCGGTCTTGTCGAAAAGATCGACGATGCGCGGCGAGAACCTTTGCATCTCGATGAGTTCGCGACGCACGCGGCGGGCCTGGCTGGCGCTGCCGTAAAGCCTGGAGATGATCTTTGTCATGGTGCCTCCCCCTTGACGAAATTGGTCATGGCCCGTCCACGGTTCGGTGTGGTGCATGGCCCGGCGTCAATGCGCCGTGAGTCGTTGGTCCTCATGGGCCTCCCTCTCGGTTCGCCCCGCGCCTGGGCGCGGGGGCTCGGTGATCACGGCGGGGGTGTCCGGTCGAACCTGCCGATTGGATGGGTGGGCGGTCTGGTAATGATGTGCGGCCCGCGATCTCACGATCATGATGCAAAATAGGGCCGCGAAAAGAAGAAACAACTCAAGGCTGAACACGGGCGTATAGGGCGCCTCGGGCCGGAAGGCTTCGGCGCCCGGCATGGCCTTGATGACATCGCGGATCACACCGCCGAGTGCCACGGCGATACCGGCGGCCGTGGCCTGCACCGCGCCCCAGGCGCCAAGGGCGAGCCCCACCTGCTCACGCGGTGCACTGCGCATGGTGGCGGTCAGGGTGCCATGGCCGAACAGGCCCGCGCCCAGGCCCGCAAGCCCGGTGCCGATCACGAACATCGGCGGCTCGCCCAAGGGGCCGCTGGCAATGATCAGGGCAAAGGCGGGCACGCCGATCAGGCTGCCCCACCATGCCACGTCGATCGGATCCGCGCCGTTCAACAGCACCTGCGACGCAATCCCGAAGCCGACCAGCCCGCCAAAGGCCAGCACGGCCGTCAGTCGCGTGGTCATCGCCACCGAGAGGTTCAGAACCTCGCCGCCATAGGGTTCCAGCAGCACATCGGCCATGCCGAATCCCATGGTGCCAAGCGCGATGATGACCAGCAATCCGATCGCGGCGCGGCCACGAATGAACAACCGCCACGCGTCAATGAAATCGGGGTGGGTCTGCACCGTGTTGGCACGCACGCGGTCGCGCGCCTCTTGTTTCCACATCGCAATCACATTCAGCGCTACCGTGATCACGGCAGCCGCCTGCACGACCTGGATCAGCCGGCCGGGCGAATAATTCGACAAGAGCGCCCCGAAGATGAGGGCGGAAAGGATCATTCCCAAAAGCAGCATCACATACATCAGGCCCACGACCTTGGGCTGGTCTTCGACCGGAACCAGATCCGTTGCCAGTGCAAGGCCGACGGTCTGCACCGTGTGTACGCCCGCGCCCACCAGCAAGAACGCCAGCGCCGCACTGGTGTGGCCGATCCAAAGCGGCGCATCTGCCGCCTCTTGGTAGCCGGACAGAACCAAAAGCGCGAAGGGCATGATCGCGAATCCGCCGAATTGCAGCATCGTGCCTTTCCAGATGTAAGGAACACGACGCCACCCAAGCGCGGATTGATGGATGTCGGATTTGTAGCCAATCATCGCACGGAACGGTGCAAAGACCAAAGGCAGGGCAATCATCGCCCCCACCAGCGTCGCTGAAACACCCAGCTCCACGATCATCACACGATTGAGGGTGCCAACCAACAGCACCAGCGCCATACCGACGGTTACCTGGAACAGCGAAAGCCGCAACAGCCGCGATAGCGGCAGATCATCCGACGCCACATCCGAAAACGGCATGAAACGTGGGCCAACCTGACGGATCTTGCGCAATGCGAGTTCGCGGGTGTTCAACATGGAATGGGGTCAATCGGAACCGGCCCGACCGTCACTTTCAGGTTAAGGGTCGGGTTGGGTGCAATCAGGTCATGCATCCAACCCGGATGATAAGGTCGTTCGTCATTGGTTCAACCCTTATTGAACAAGGGCCGCTTGGGTGAGGTCATCCACCACCAATGTTCCGGTGCGCCCATCAGGCAGGATCACACGGAGGGTTTCGGTTCCATCAGCGCTGGCTTCAAGGTACATCGGAAGGTCAGCAGCTTCAGCCGAAGCCGGCAACACCGTTGTTTCCTGAGACAATGCCGCAGTCGCGCCGGAGCCAAGTTCGTTGCCGGACAGGAAATCCGCCACCCAAGAGGTGTTCGACAGAACAGCCACATGCACGGCAAATGAACCTACGGCCACGGCACTAAGGAACAGTGGGACACCCACGGTCGGCTTTACCACCAACCACATTTTCGCATTATTCATGTTTCAAGCCCCTCTCAGCCGAGCCACGGTGTGGAAACGGCAACAAGCACATGGGCGAGCAGCGCAATCGCGCCGAACACTCGCGTGCCGTCGATGAGGTAGCTATGCACCTCTTCGGCTTCTTTCAGGGTCAAGCCTGTTGGCCAAACCTTATCGGGATCGTCGGACATCCTCCGCTCCTCCTATTTTGCGTTACGAATAGACGGGCGAGTGCCACGCCTTGCGTGGGGCCAGACGTGAATTTCCAAATCGGACCACCACTGCGTTAGAGTGTCACGCGTGGTTTACAATGGCAACTGTAAATCCTGCGGTACACTCGCAATTCTTGTATAAAGTCGAAATCCTTGCACAAATCGTGAAGAAGATGACCGCAGGAACAGAATTCTTGCGATTACGCCATATTTAATTGATCCAGGCTTCGGGGTGGCTCGTAGAAACCGCTATATCTTCGTGGAAACTGTCAGCCCAAGAAGCCGCTCCACGGTGGCCGAGTCGCACAATTCGGTCGCCGGCGTTGTGCAAGCCGCACTGGCGGATGCGCATCCATGCTGCAAGACCCCCGCCAGGGTCATCTCGCGCGACAGCGCCAGAACCGCGCCCGCCACGAAACTGTCCCCTGCCCCGGTCCGCGACACCACCGGCACATCTGCCACCGGCGCGTGCCATCGTTCTTGTGCCGTCACCAGGACCGATCCCTCCGCACCGCGTCCGCAGATCACAATCGAGGCCACGCCGCGCGACACGAGGTCGGCCGCGAAATCGGCGCTGTCACGCGCTGTGGGAAACGTCTGGCCGGACAACGTCTCGGCCTCGGGGCCATCGATACGCAGCACCGCGAGGCCAAGGGCCGGATGCGCGACAGCGGCGCGCAAGGCCGCACCGGACGTGTCCAGCACGACCCGCCCCCCCGCCCGCGCAAGCCCGGTCATCAGGTCGACCAGCCATTCGGGCTGAACACCGGGCGGCAGCGATCCGCTGAACACCACCCAGTCGCCCGCCGACACGCGCCGCTCCAACGCGATGCGGGCCTGGGTGAAATCGGTCTCGGACCAGCTCGGACCCGGAAAGATGAACCGGTACTGCCGGCCGGTATCGGTTTCGATCACCGAAAGGTTCTGGCGCAGATCGCCCGGCGCCGGCAGCAATTCCGTTGGTGTGTCGCGCGCCGCCATCATCTGCTGCAAGGCCACCCCCGCCAGACCGCCAGCCGCTGCAAGCGCCACCGCCTCTCCGCCCAACTGGCGGATGGCGCGCGCCACGTTCAGGCCCCCGCCGCCCGGATCGCGGGTTGGATCGGTGCAGCGCAGCTTTTCGGACGCCTTCAGATGCGGGGTCCGGGTCTCAAGATCCAGCGCGGGGTTCAGCGTTACGGTCAAAATGGCCATGGGCAGACTTAATCAGGGAAGACAAGCCTTTGCAAAGGCCCGATTGCGCCCGGCCCGGCGGCAGGGCCACGTCCCGGACATCGGCGCGGATCAGGCCTCCGACGTGTAGGCGCGCAACGCCGCTTCGGTGCCGTCGGACCACACCAGCGTCAGCCAGCGACCGAACGCGTCCGCAAACCGCGGGGCATCCGCAAGCGCGCCATAGATATGGCGTTGTTCCAGCCAGGCTTGTGGCCGGTCCCTGGCCGCGCGGGCCACTTGTTGCAAGGCGTCCCAGAACGGGTCATTGGCCGCGATGGTGGATCCGTCCTCGCGGGTGCCGTGGCACATGCGCGCCCAAAGCGCCTCGACCAGCGCCAGCCCCTCGACCGGCGCGCCGGTGGCCAGCGCGTCGCGCACGATCGGCAATACGAACCCGCTATGGCGCGATGATCCGTCAAAGGCCACGCGGCGGGACGTGTCGACGATCTCGGGGTTGGAAAACCGTCCCTCGATCAGGTCCACGTAGGCGGCGGGCTCCATACCGGGCACCGGAGAGACATGGGGGGCGATTTCACGGGTTTCGACCTTGCGAAACAGCGCCCGGATCAAGGGATGCTCCATGCAGCCCGCGATGGTTTCGACCGACAAGAGCTCGCCCGGATTGGCGATGACCTGGTGACCGGCATTCAGGATGCGGATTTTCATGGCCTCGTAGCTGTGCACATCATCGGTAAAGGTGACGCCCACACGATCCCAATCGGGGCGACCGGCGCAGAACGCATCCTCGATCACCCACTGGCGAAAGTTCTCGTGGGTGACGGGCACCTGATCCTCGATGCCGAAGCCGCGCACCAGGGCCAGCTCGTTCGGGCCCGTGGCGGGCACGATGCAATCCACCATCGAATTGGGAAAGCTGCAGCTCGCGTCGATCCACCGTGCCAGATCCGGGTCGGACAGGCGCGCCAGGCCAACGACCGTCTGCCGCAAGATCGCGCCATTGCCCTGGAGATTGTCGCAGCTTTGGCAGGTAAACGGACCATGCCCTGCATCCCTGCGCCGTTTCAGCGCGGCGATCATCGCCCCAAAGGCCGTCATCGGCGTATCGGGATGGGCTGCGTCATGCTGGATATCGGGATGGGCCGCATCGAAACTGCCATCGGAAGGCGCGATGTAATACCCGCCTTCGGTCACGGTCATGGCCACGATCCGGATGGCCGGATCCGCCATCTTGCCGATCAGGCTGGCATTGCCCACCTCGACCGGGACGAAATCGATCATCGATCCGATCACCTCGGCCGACCGGCCCGAGGGGTCCAGTTCGATCAGCGTGCTCAGGCAATCCTGCGCCTTGAGCTTTTCGCGCATGACGCCATCATTGGGCCGGACGCCCGCGCCGATGATCGCCCAGTCATGGTTCAGACCCTTCTCGAACAGGCGATGCAGATACCACGCCTGATGCCCCCGGTGAAAATTGCCAAGCCCGATATGCACGATCCCCGGCGTCAGCGATGCACGGTCATAGGTCGGGCCAAGCACCCCGTGAGGAAGCCGGCCAAGTGCCTGATTCGAAAGTTTCATCAGCTCATCCACTGGCCGCCGTCGACGTTATACGTCTGCGACACGATGTAATCGGATTCGGGTGACGCCAGAAAGATCGCCATCCCGGCCAAATCGTCGGGGGTGGCGAACCGGCCGGCCGGAACGCCCGCCGCGACCTCGGCCTTTTTCTGGCCAAGGGGCTTGCCTTCCAGCTTGGCGAACATGGAATCCACATGCTCCCAATGCTCGCCATCGACCACGCCCGGCGCGATGGCGTTCACGTTGATCCCGTGTTTGATCAGGTTGAGGCCCGCCGATTGAGTCATCGAGATCACCGCCGCCTTGGTCGAGCAGTAGACCAGAACCAGGCTTTCCCCCCGCCGGCCGGCCTGGCTGGCCATGTTGATGATCTTGCCGCCGTGCCCCTGCTTGATCATCTGCCGCGCGGCGGCCTGCATGGTGAACAGCGTGCCCGCCACGTTGACCGCATACAGCCGGTCATAGCTGGCGCGGGTGATGTCGACCGTCTCGGCCGCGTCGAACAGGGCCGCGTTGTTGATCACGATATCCAGCTTGCCCGCATGGGCCACCACCGAGTCCATGGCCGCGTCGATGCTGGTCTGATCCGTCACGTCAAGATGGATGGCATAGGCCCCCTCGCCCAGTTCGGCGGCGGTCTGGCGGGCCGCGGCAAGGTTGATATCGGCAATGGCCACCGTCGCACCCTCGCGCAGGTAGGCTTCGGCGAACCCTCGCCCGATCCCGCGAGCGGCCCCCGTGATCAGGGCGGATTTCCCTTCGAGACGTCTCATGCGATGCGCAATCCCTGCGCGTCGAACCGGTGCAACTGCTCCATGTCCGGCGTAAGGTGGATCGTGTCGCCGTGCCGCACCTCGATATCGCCGGTGATACGGACCGTCATCATGTCCACCAGGCCGGTCCCATGCACGTGGATAAAGGTATCCGATCCAAGGTGTTCCGCCACGCCGACCGTCCCCTTCCACGCCCCGTCCGTCTTCGACACGGTCAGGTGCTCGGGCCGGATGCCGATGGTCGCGGCGTCATGCTTGGCGGCCTCGGCCCCCTCGATCAGGTT
>CAYWTM010000099.1:0-12772 GCA_964460185.1 uncultured Roseicyclus sp.
TGTATTGCATGGCAAAGGTGCCGCAGTAGGTGCGCTTCACGATCTCGACGATCTGGCGCATCGAGGCCATCTGAAGGCCGAGCACGTTGTCGATGAAGATCGGCCGGTCCATGTCGGCTTCGGTAAAGCCGTAGGATCTTGGGTCCAGTTCGGGATGCGGAGTCTGGTCGCGCATGCCAAGCGGGTCGAGATCGGCCACCAGGTGTCCCCGGATCCGGTAGGCGCGGATCAGCATAAGCGCGCGGATACTGTCGAGCACGGCACGCTGCACCTGCGCATCGGTCAGTTCGACGCCCTTTTCGGCGGCTTTTTCGGTGATCTTCTTGCCGGCGGCCCTGGCCTCGTCGGGCATCGGCGCCGGCCATTCCCCGGTCAGCGCGGCTGTCAGGTCATCGGCGGGCTGCGGTGGCCAGTCGGTACGCGCCCAGGACGGGCCATGCGCCTCTGCCTGGGCGTCGGCGGGCGTGTCGCCCAGCGCGGCAAAAAAATCGCGCCACGCTTCATCCACGGCGTTCGGGTCATTCGCGTATTGCGCGTAGAGCTGTTCCAGGTAGGCCGCGTTGTGGCCCTGCATGAAGCTGGAGGCGTGGAACTGGTCGTTGGGGGATTGGTCGGTCATTGAAGAACCTCCTGCGGGGCGGGGCCGTGGTTGTTGGTGCCGAGTTGGCTGGCGCGCGTGAGCAACCAGAGAACCCAGAGGATTGATAACAAGAATGCGACAAGGCCAGCGATCAGGATCGGAATGACGATGCTACCGTCATTGGCCCACCCTGCGTTATCGTGCGTGACCGCCAGGAAAAGATCGAAAATGCCCACGCCCAGGATCACGACGAAGGGGGCGAGCAGGAAGAGGCCGGAGCGCCCGGTGTCATGCATCCGCCGCCAGCCTGCCGCCAGAAACGGCAGGACAGCAAGCAGCCAGAAAATCGACGCGAACGGTCCGGTGGTCTCAATTGTCGCATAGGTCAGCTCGTCAATGACGTACCTTTCGATCAGCTCGTCCCCGTAAATGGCGCGGTCGATCATGGCGGACATAGTGCTGCCCAGCAGGAGAAAGAGCACAAACCACCAGTATTCCGAACGAGAGGCCCGACCGGAGAATGCGACATACTTCCGATAGCACGTCTTGATGGCGTCCACGAAACTCATGCTCCTTCCCTGCTGACGGCGTGGCCGTCACCCAATCGCCTTCAGTACGGCCTCACCCAGCCCGGCGGGGCTGTCGGCGACCACGATACCTGCGCTGAGCATGGCTTCGATCTTGTCTTCGGCGCCGCCCTTGCCGCCTGCAACGATGGCACCCGCGTGGCCCATGCGGCGGCCCGGAGGCGCCGTGCGGCCCGCGATGAAACCGGCGGTCGGCTTCCAGCGGCCCTTTTTCTTCTCGTCGGCGAGGAACTGGGCAGCCTCTTCTTCGGCGGAGCCGCCGATTTCACCGATCATGATGATCGAGGTCGTCTCGTCATCGGCGAGGAACCATTCCAGCACGTCGATGTGTTCGGTGCCCTTGATCGGGTCGCCGCCGATGCCCACGCAAGTGGACTGGCCCAGACCCACATCGGTGGTCTGTTTCACGGCCTCATACGTCAGCGTGCCCGAGCGGGACACGACGCCCACGGATCCGCGTTTGTGGATATGGCCGGGCATGATGCCGATCTTGCATGCGTCGGGCGTGATGATGCCGGGGCAGTTCGGCCCGATCAGGATCGATTTCGTTCCCTCCAGCGCCCGCTTGACCTTCATCATGTCCAGCACCGGGATGCCCTCGGTGATGCAGCAGATCAGCTCCATCTCGGCATCGATCGCCTCGAGGATCGAATCCGCGGCGAAAGGGGGCGGCACGTAGATGACGGTGGCGTTGGCCTCGGTCACGGCCTTGGCTTCGTGGACCGAGTCGAAGACCGGCAGGTTCAGGTGCGTCATCCCGCCTTTGCCCGGCGTTACGCCGCCGACCATTTTGGTTCCGTAGGCGATGGCCTGTTCCGAATGGAACGTGCCCTGCGATCCGGTGAAACCCTGGCAGATCACTTTGGTGTTTTCGTCAACGAGTACAGACATGGCTGTCCCTTCTTTGGTCTTTATTCAGGTATCAGTATTCAACGAAGCCCCCCGCCCCGGACCGCTGCATGCGGTCTTGTCGCGGACGGGCAGGTCTTTTGTCGGGCGGGATCGTGCAGCGATGGCCAGGGTGTTTGCGAACGTCATGCCGGCCCCTCTCAATTCGACTGCGGCGCGGAGGGCAGCAGCCGTTCCACGTTGATGAAGGTTTCAAGGCCCGTCGCGTTTTCGCGGGTGCCGACATGAACCACCGCCGCAATACGCGCATTCAGCTGCCGGCCTTCGATGAAATAGGTTCCGGGCATGGGGGAATGGGTGATGGGCAGCGGGATCGGCTGGCCGAACACGGGCGGTGTGGCCATCAGGATCTGCAGGGCCTCGGTCGCGGGTTCGGTGTGGATTCCGGGGAACGCGACTTCGCAGCGGCGGGTGGTTCCCGGCGTCACGTCAGCGGCCGTCTGTTCCAGCGTGGTGTCGTAGAAGTCCAGCGCGAAGGGCAGATCGGCAAAACCCCGTTCGGAGGCAAAACGCAGCATGCGCGCCTCCACGTCCGAAGCCGTCTGGCGCGGCCACGGGCAGGCTTCGGCAAAGGCGCCGATGGCCAGATCCGCGACGTCGTCCTCGGTCGGAGCGCCGGCCTGCGCCACGCGGCTGAGCATCACGGCGAGAAACAATGCCGTGCCGAGGATATGAAGCGCTGACCATGCCATCCGTTTCATGCCATGGCCTTTCCGGACAGCGCGCGCAGATCCAACAGGTCGCCACCATTCGGGGCGACGATCCTGCGCAGACTGTCCGCGAACCGGGTCACGACACGCGACAGGGACGTCCATCCGCGTTCATGCGCCATGTCGGCCACGGCGGCCAGCGCATCGCGGACAGGCTGAAACGGGATCGGTGCCAAGGGCGATGACGCGGTAACCGGTTCGGCGCAGAACGCGGCGCTTGGCTGACGATCCAGATGCCGGGCAAAGGCCGCGCGGGGGCCATCCATGTGATCGGCGATGGCGCTTTGCAGATCCATCGGCAAACGATAGCGGGTGGCCTGCCCCGGAAGGCGCGCGCGCAGTTCCGTCAACAGGTACGCGAGCGAGCGTCGCAACGCCCTTGGCTGGAACGCGGATCCCATCGCAGCCCGGGCGCGTCTTGCCAGCGCGATCAGCACAACCGCCTGTTCGGCGGTAGGCGTCGGATTGACCACGTCCCGTCCCAGAACCTCGGCCTGTTGCAAAAGCGGGGCGGGCAGGTCCAGGAAGCTCCAGACATCGGCCATCAGGCTGCCGCCTTCGAAGGCGGATGGCACGAATTCGCGCACCCGCACCGCATCGGCGCCGAAAGTGTCGATATAGGCCTCGATGACCGGCACATAGTCAAACTCGGCGCTGCGTGCGTATGATTCCGCAAGATCGGTCGGATCTGCCAAGGCGATGCCTGCCTTGACGCGCTGCAGATAGAGAGAGGTGAACAGGGCGATGTGGGGGCGCACATAGAATTGGATGCGCACTTCGTGTGGTCCGAGCGTCGAAAGTGCTGTGTGCAGTGCCTTGGGATCCGCATTCACGAAGAATTCCGAGCTCAAGAGCACCCTATCGGACGTTTCGCGTTCCAATTGACCGGCCAATTTCGCCCAGGCCTTTTCACAGCCATCCGGATCATTGGCAAAGGACGCCAGAATATGGTGCCCGCTACCCTTGTTCCCGATGCCGGGTGTTGCGATGCCATGCGCGGAAAGATCAGGTGCGAGGCGGGCCAGCATGCGCTGGATCGCGGTCGACCCGGTCTTGTGAATGCCGGCATGGATCTGGATCAAGCGCGTCACGATGGCCAATCCCCACGATCTTTCGCTGCGCTCGGCACCTGTTGGATCTGGCCCTGCCGCCAGATGCCCAGGGAAAAGCCGGGCCCAGACCGCCCGCCTTTTGACGAGCCGCGCCAAACATTCGTTTCAAAGGCATTCCGGAGCCGTCTTCTCATGAATGCGTGCCCTTCTGCGCCTATGCCAGTCTGGTATCCGGGGCGATCACGGCCTTATCCCTTCACCGCCGCCACGATTTTCTGGGCGCCGTCCTTCAGGTCGTCGGCGGCGATCACGTCGAGGCCGGAATTGCGGATGATCTCCTTGCCCTTTTCGACATTGGTGCCTTCGAGGCGCACGACCAGCGGGACCTTCAGGCCGACCTCTTTCACGGCCGCGATCACGCCTTCGGCGATGATGTCGCACCGCATGATGCCGCCGAAGATGTTCACGAGGATGCCTTTGACCTTGGGGTCCGAGGTGATGATCTTGAACGCTTCGGTGACCTTTTCCTTGGTCGCACTTCCGCCCACGTCGAGGAAGTTGGCGGGCTCCGAGCCGTACAGCTTGATGATGTCCATCGTCGCCATGGCAAGGCCTGCACCGTTGACCATGCAGCCGATCTCGCCATCCAGCGTGATGTAGTTCAGGTCGTATTTCGACGCGGCAAGTTCCTTTGGGTCTTCCTCGGTCTCGTCGCGCAGGGCGGCGATATCGGCGTGGCGATAGATGGCGTTGCCGTCAAATCCGACCTTGGCGTCAAGCACTTTCAGATCACCGCTGTCGGTCACGATCAGGGGGTTGATCTCCAGCATCTCCATGTCTTTCTCGACGAAGGCGTTGTAGAGCTGGCCCATCAGTTTCACGCATTGCTTGACCTGCTGACCGGTCAGACCCAGCGTGAATGCCACGCGGCGGCCGTGGAACGCCTGATAGCCCGTTGCGGGATCCACCGAGAAGCTGAGGATCTTTTCGGGTGTTTCGGCGGCCACCTCTTCGATGTCCATCCCGCCTTCGGTCGAGCATACAAAGCTGATGCGGCTGGTCTGGCGATCGACCAGAAGCGCGAGATACATCTCGGTCTCGATGCCCGAACCGTCTTCGATATAGATGCGGTTGACCTGCTTGCCGACCGGGCCGGTCTGGTGGGTCACCAGCGTGCGCCCCAGCATCTTCTTGGCCTCGTCAGCGGCTTCTTCGACGGATTTCGCAAGGCGCACGCCGCCTTTTTCGCCGGCGTCGGCCTCCTTGAACGATCCCTTGCCGCGACCGCCGGCGTGGATCTGGGCCTTGACGACCCAAAGTGGTCCGTCCAGTTCGCCCGCTGCCGTCTTGGCGTCTTCGGCCCGGGTAACCACGCGCCCGTCACTGACTGGTGCGCCGTATTGGCGAAGCAGGGCCTTCGCCTGGTATTCATGAATGTTCATGAAATTCTTCCGTCGTTGGTGTGCGTTGCCTCTGGATAAGCACAACCTGGACGCCCATTGAAACGGTATTCTGTCGCATACCGGTGGTTTCGGCGAAAAAAGCGACATTTGTGATCACAGCGGAAAAATGTGTGATCACAAAAAGTAACGGCGTCGGGTTTTCTTAGCCGGGCAAAGGAAAATCCACACGGTCCGAGTCGTCACCCGGTCGGGGTGGCAGCCCTGCGGACCAGCGACAGACACAGATCCGTTGCCAGCGCCATGTCTTGAACCGAGATCCATTCCAATGGGCCGTGGACGTTTTGCATGCCGGTGAACAGGTTCGGACAGGGCACGCCCAGTTCGGTCAGCCGCGACCCGTCGGTGCCGCCGCGGATCGCTGTCTCGATCGGCTCAATGCCCAGATCCCGCAATGCCGCACGGGCCAGGTCGACCGAGCGCATGTCATCCTTCAGCCAATCCCCCATGTTGCGGTATTGCTGCTTGATCTCGCACCGGATCCGGGCGCGCGGTTCCGTGGCGGCGATCGTCGCGCAGACCTGTTGCAGCAGCGCGCCCTTGGCGGCCAGCCCGTCCAGCGTGAAATCCCGCAAGATGAACCGAACGGTCATTTCCGCAGCACCACCTTTCATGTCGACGGCATGAATGAACCCGTCGCGGCCTGCGGTGGTTTCCGGGGTGAGTGTGACCTGCGGCAGCGTCTCGATGATGCGCGCGGCAAGGTGAATGGCATTGACCAGCTTGTCCTTGGCGTCCCCGGGATGGATCGACACGCCGGTGATGGTGACGGTGGCGAAATCGGCCGAGAAGGTTTCCCACACGACCTCCCCCAGGTCGCCGCCATCGAAGGTATAGGCGAATTCGACGCCCAGGTCCTCGGGCAGGCGCGGATCGACCCCGCGTCCGATTTCTTCGTCCGGGGTGAAAGCGATGCGGATCGGGCCGTGGGGAATGTCCGGATTGGCCAGCAAATGCCGCGCGGCGGTCATGATGATCGAGACGCCCGCCTTGTCATCGGCACCCAGCAGCGTGGTGCCGGATGCGGTGACGATGTCGTGGCCCCGTTTTCCCGCGAGATAGGGAAAGGCCTCGGGCGTCAGCTGCAGATCGGGCGCGTCGGGAAAGGTGATCGTGCCGCCGTTGTAGCCCCGGATGACACGGGGTTTCACGCCTGTCGCGTTGAACTGGGGGGCCGTATCCACATGGGCCAGAAGGCCGATGGTCGGGCCGGACGCCGTGCCGGGAATCGTGGCCAGCACGGTGCCGTAGTCGGTCAGGTCCACGTCTGACGCGCCAATGTCTTGCAGTTCGCGCAACAGCAGGCGCTGCATATCCATCTGTATCGCCGTCGACGGGGACGAGGGCGAGCCATCGTCGCTTTGACTGTCGATGGCGGCGTAGCGCACAAGACGGTCTTCCAGTTCGCGGTCGAAATCTCGGGTCATCCGTTGGGCTCCTGTCCGGTCGGGCAGATCAAGCGCGCTGTCACCTGACAGAGTCAAGCCGGTGCCCGAAACGAAAAACGCGCGCCAAAGGCGCGCGTTTCGGTGGGGCGTCAGGGGGGCGATCAGGTCAGGCTTGAATCGATGGCCTTGCAGGCGTCGACCAGACCTTTCACGGCGCTGACGGAATTGTCGAACATGGTCTGTTCGTCCTTGGTCAGCGTGATGTTGACGATCCGTTCGATCCCGCCTTTGCCGATGACCGTGGGCACGCCCACATACATGCCCTTCAGGCCGAATTCGCCGTCGCAATAGGCCGCGCAGGGAAGGACGCGCTTTTGATCCTTAAGATAGGCCTCGGCCATCTCGATGGCCGACGTGGCAGGCGCGTAGAAGGCAGACCCGGTTTTCAGCAGGCCCACGATCTCGGCCCCGCCATCACGGGTGCGCTGCACGATCGCGTCCAGCTTTTCCTGCGTCGTCCACCCCATGTCGACGAGGTCGGGCAGCGGAATACCCGCCACGGTCGAATAGCGCACGGAGGGCACCATCGTGTCGCCATGCCCACCCAGAACGAAGGCTGTGACGTCTTTCATCGACACGTCGAATTCCTCGGCGAGGAAATGACGGAAGCGGGCGCTGTCCAGAACGCCGGCCATGCCGCACACCTTGTGGTGGGGCAGGCCGGAAAATTCGCGGAGCGCCCAGACCATCGCATCCAGCGGATTGGTGATGCAGATCACGAACGCGTCCGGCGCGTTGTCGCGGATGCCTTCACCGACCGATTTCATGACTTTCAGGTTGATGCCCAGAAGGTCGTCGCGGCTCATCCCCGGTTTGCGGGGGACGCCTGCGGTCACGATGCACACGTCAGCGCCGGCGATATCGGCGTAGCTGTTGGTGCCCTTCAGTTTTGCATCGAATTTCTCGGACGGTCCGGATTCGGCGATGTCGAGCGCTTTGCCTTGCGGCGTGCCTTCGGCGATGTCGAACAGAACGACGTCGCCCAACTCCTTAAGCGCAACAAGATGGGCGAGTGTGCCCCCGATCTGTCCCGCGCCGATCAGCGCGATCTTGGGTCTGGCCATGTCAGCGGTCCTTGGTCCCTCGTTGATGATGGCGCGAGGGGTATCCCCAGATCAGCCCCGTTTGCAAGGGCAGGTGACGTGGCGGATAGCCTCAAGGCGCCCGATTCCCCGAATTACAGCGGTTCGCCCGGGGCTGTAGGCACAAAGGTTTCAAAGTGTTGGCCCGACGCCATCAGGCATGTTGTTCCATCGGCCGAGGTGACCGTGATCGTCCATGATCCGGTTTCGTCCGACGCGAAAACCTCGACGATCCGGTTGCTGGGCGCCAATCCGATGGACCGGACCGACTCGCCATATCGGGTGGCCAGCGTGTTGACGACCTGGTCGCGTTGTCCGCAGATCATGCTGTGCGACGGCTGGCCGAATGCCGCATAGCCCAGACCCACAAGAACCGGACCCGCAAGAACCAGACCCTTCAGTCCGGGCAGACGTGCATTTTGCGCCTGTACCATCTTTCTGCCTTTCGATTGGCGCATCGGCACGCAGAGCCGGCCCCGATGCGACCGTCTCAAACCATCGTGCGCGCCCGAGCGAGGCCCGGTGGCACCGCATCAAGATGCCGGAAAACCGCTTAATTTTGGATGAAGGCCGTGATGACTTCTCTCATTTTCTTTCGCGATAGGCGCCTTTTGCGCAATTTTTATGCTGCGATGCGGCGCTACATCTTGCTTTCGGGGCAAACCTGTGGTCCCAAACGCGGCCAAGACATGCCGCGAGCCGCGCCGCGAAGGAGACCGCAGATGGATGCCAGCGCCCGACCGTATCGATCCGTGCTTTACATTCCCGCGTCAAAGGACCGGGCCCTCGAAAAGGCGCGCAGCCTGCCCGTGGATGCGATCATCTTCGATCTCGAAGACGCCGTGGCCGCCGATGAAAAGGCCAATGGTCGCGCGCTCTTGTGTGATCGTCTGACCGATGGCGGCTATGGCCCCCGTGCGCAGATCGTTCGGATCAACGGGATGGATACCGAATGGGGGGGCGATGACCTGGATCAACTGGCCGCGATCGGCCCGCAGGCGATTTTGTTGCCCAAGGTGAACGCGGCTGCTGATGTCGAAGCGGTTGCCGCGCGACTTGACAAGATCCCGGCCGCATCGGGCACCCGCATCTGGGCGATGATGGAAACGCCCGAAGGTGTATTGAACGCGGCCCGGATCGCCCGCGCGCCCCGCATGGCCGGGTTCGTCATGGGCACCAACGATCTGGCCAAGGAACTGGGCAGTCGCGGCCGCGCGGCCCTGGTCACATCGCTTCAGATGTGTCTGCTGGCGGCCCGCACCGCCGGGATCGTCTGTGTGGACGGCGTGTACAATGCCTTCAAGGATGACGCCGGTCTGCAGGCGGAATGCATTGAGGGCCGGGAATTCGGATTTGACGGCAAGACCCTCATCCATCCCGCCCAAATCGCCATTGCCAATACCGTCTTCGGGCCGAGCGCCGAGGACATCGACCTTGCCCGCCGCCAGATCGCCGCCTTTGAAGAGGCGATCGCAGACGGCCAGGCGGTCGCCGTGGTGGATGGCAAGATCGTTGAAAACCTGCATGTGGACACAGCCCGCGCGACCCTCGCCCGGGCACGGGCCATTGCGGAACTGGAGGCTGCCTGATGGGCTATATTCTACTGATCGCGGGTGTCGCGTTATTCGCCGGGGCGCATTGGTTCAAACGCCTCGCCCCGGCACAGCGCTTGGCCATGGGCGACAAGGGCAAGGGCCTTGTGGCCCTGATCATGCTGGCGGGCATCATCTTGATGGTCATCGGCTATCGCGGCGCGGCCTTCGTCAACATCTGGTCGCCGCCCGCCTTTCTGACCCATGTCAACAACCTGCTGATGGTGCTGTCGTTCTGGCTGTTTGCGCTCAGCGCCGACAAGGGCACCTTTTCCGCCAGGATCCGGCACAAGCAGCTGACGGGCGTAAAGGTCTGGGCCGTGGCGCATTTGCTGGTCAATGGGGACCTCGCGTCGGTCATCCTGTTTGCCGGGCTGCTGGCCTGGGCCGTGGTGTCCGTGATCTTGATCAACAAGGCCGAACCCACCTGGACGCGCCCGACTGATGTGTCTGTCGCCGGGGACATCAAGGCGCTGGTGATCGGTGTCGTGATCATGGCCATCGTGATGGGCATTCACTACTGGCTGGGCGTAGCCCCGTTCCCGACATGAGCATGATCTATCGCCTCCTGACCGAAGACGACACTTCGGCGTTTTGCCACAAGGTGTCCGAGGCCATCGCGAACGGGTGGGAGCTGTATGGCTCCCCCACCTATGCCTTCGACGCGGCCCGTGGCGTGATGCGCTGCGGGCAGGCGGTGACCAAGCAGATCGACGCACCCTATTCACCCGAGATGAAGCTGGGGAAACAGTAATGCCGGCAAAAACCAATGCAGGCCGCTTTTTCGAGGATTATCGGATCGGCGAGGTGATCGACCATGCAATCCCGCGCACGGTATCCGGTGGGGAAAGGGCGCTTTATCATGCGCTGTATCCGGCGCGACATGCGCTGCAGTCCTCGGATGAATTCGCACGTGCCTGCGGACTGGCGGCTGCGCCAATGGATGATCTGATCACCTTTCATACGGTGTTCGGGAAAACCGTGCCCGATATTTCCCTGAACGCGGTGGCCAACCTGGGATATGCCGAGGGTCGGTTTCGGGAACCTGTTTGGCCCGGCGACACGTTGCACGCGCGATCGCAGGTGATCGGGCTCAAACAAAATTCCAACGGTCGGTCCGGTGTTGTCTACGTCCGGACCGAAGGCGTGAACCAGCATGGCCGGGTCGTTCTGGATTACGTGCGCTGGGTCATGGTGAAAAAGCACAGCGCCGACGCGCCCGCGCCCGACACCGTGGTGCCCGACCTGATGCCGGCGGTAGCCCCAGATACCTTGGTGATCCCCAAATGCCTTGATTTCAAAGGGTATGATTTCGGTCTCGCGGGTGAACCGCACCGTTGGGGTGACTACGAAATCGGCGAGATTATCGACCATGTGGACGGCGTGACCATCGAGGAGGCCGAACACATGATGGCCACCCGTATGTGGCAGAATACCTCCAAGGTGCATTTCGACGGAACCAACCGCGAAGACGGGCGGAGGTTGATCTATGGCGGGCATGTCATCAGCCTGGCCCGCGCGCTGAGTTTCAACGGCCTCGCCAATGCGCAGATGATCGTGGGGCTGAATGCCGGCGCGCATGCCAACCCCTGTTTCGCCGGGGATACGGTGCGGGCATGGACCGAAGTCCTGGACAGGGCGGACATCGACGCACCCGGAGCGGGGGCCCTGCGCCTGAGGCTTGTGGCGATGAAGGATGGCGGAACCGTCGGGGCGTTGAGGGGGGGCGACGGCAAATACCTGCCTGATATCCTGCTCGACCTCGACTACTGGGCGCTGCTGCCGTTGTGAACATCCGCCCACGCACGCGCAGCACGATCTGGGCCGCATCCCTTGAAATCATCGGGACCATCGACTTGAACCCGTGGCGACAGGCGCCTTTGCGCGAGGCGTCAAGGGCAACGGCGTGTGTTTCGGGCAAAACCGGAGGCCGTTGCGACGGGATCTGTGGCAATGCGGTTTCGTGATCACATGCTGGAAAAGTGTGATCACATAAACCGCATCTGCGGCGTTAAGACCCAAGATTGGGTCAAAATTGCTCTCCCTTGGAGGTGACAGCAATTCAAAACTTGCTATTCATTACTGCATTGACCGCGAGTCCAAAGCGCAACCAAAGGTGTATGCCATGGCCGATGTGAACCGGGGAAACCGACCGCTTTCCCCCCATCTCACGATTTACCGCCCGCAATTGAATTCGATCACTTCGATTTTTGTTCGGATCACGGGCAACGCGATGATCGTAGCAGCGATCCTTGTTGTATGGTGGCTGATGGCCGCAGCCAGCGGCCCCGATTATTTCGCGACCATCGACGGGCTGATCACCTCTTTTCTGGGTGACCTGGTGATGACCTTGTCGGTGCTCGGGCTATGGTATCATGCGTTGGGCGGTGTCCGGCACCTGATCTGGGACACCGGCCGGGCTTTGGACGTCGAGACGGCCGATAAACTGGGCTGGGGCATGATCGTCGGATCGGTCGTTCTCACACTGCTGACCCTTATCGCGATCTGACGGAGGACACGGACAATGGCCTATATGACAGACCGCAAACGGGTCGAAGGGCTGGGCTCGGCCCGCACTGGCACCGAACATCACTGGACGATGACGATCACCTCGGTCGCGCTTTTGTTGCTCACACCGTTCTTCTTGATCATTGTCGGGGGGCTCTTGGGGTCCTCGCATGACCAGGTGGTAGGCAGCCTGTCGCGCCCCGTCCCTGCGCTTATCGTGGGGGCGTACCTTGTGGTGGGAATGCATCACATGCGTTTGGGCATGCAGGTGCTGATCGAAGATTACTTTGGTGGGACAAGCCGCAAGATCGGCCTGATTGCCACCACCATCCTGGCATACGGGATCGCCGCTGGCGGTGTCGTGGCCCTGGCGCAGATTGCACTTTGAGGACACGATGAAAGATACCGTTTCCCCCAGCTACGAATTGAATACTCATACCTATGACGTTGTTGTTGTCGGCGCCGGGGGCTCTGGCCTGCGCGCGACGCTCGGCATGGCGGAACAGGGCCTCAAGACGGCCTGCGTCAGCAAGGTTTTCCCGACGCGGTCGCACACCGTCGCAGCGCAGGGCGGCATCGCTGCCAGCCTCAGCAACATGGGCCCCGACCACTGGCACTGGCACATGTACGACACCGTCAAGGGGTCGGACTGGCTGGGCGATACCGACGCGATGGAATACCTCGCGCGCGAGGCGCCGAAGGCGGTCTACGAACTGGAACATTACGGCGTGCCGTTTTCCCGCACCGAGGACGGCAAGATCTACCAGCGTCCCTTTGGCGGGCACACCACCCAGTTCGAGATCGGAAGAGCACACGTCTGAACTCCAGTCACTCCGGAGAATCT
>CAYWTM010000100.1:0-12740 GCA_964460185.1 uncultured Roseicyclus sp.
GGTAAAGACCCCGTAAAGCCCCGTCAGCACCGCGCCGACCGCAGCCCCTTCGGTGGGCGTGAACAGGGCCTGCACCCCGTCCTGGGTCCAGTCCCAATCGGCCGCGATGCCACCCATCACGAGACCGAAGATCACCACCACCGGCCAGATCCCCGCCAGCGTCTTCATCCGGGTCGCCATCGGCACACGTTCGGCCGTGGTGGCCGACCCGGGGCGCACCCGCACATAGATCGCCACCGTCAGCATGTATCCCAGGGCGGCCAGAATGCCGGGGATCAGCGCCGCCACGAACATCTTGACGATGTTTTGCTGCGCCAGGATCGCGTAGATCACCAGGATGATGGACGGCGGGATCAAGATGCCAAGCGTGCCGCCCGCCGCCAGAACGCCCGTCGACAGCGCGTCGGAATAGCCCCGCTTGCGCATCTCGGGAAGGGCCACCTGCCCCATGGTCGAGGCCGTGGCAAGCGATGAGCCACACACCGCGCCAAACCCCGCACACGCGCCGACGGCGGCCATCGCCACGCCACCCTTTCGATGCCCGAGCCAATCCGAGGCCGCCTGAAACAAGGCCCCCGACATCCCCGACTTCGTGGCGAACTGCCCCATCAGCAAGAACAGCGGTACAATGGAAAGGTTATAGTTCTTGAACGTGTCGTAGGTCAGCGTCTTGAGCTGGCTCAACGTGGCCGAGGGACGCCCCAGAACCATCCACGTGCCCACGAACCCGGTCACCGCCATCGCCACACCGATGGGCACACGCAGAAAGATCGCCAGAAGCATCAGGGCAAAGGCCGCCAGCGCCAATTCAAGACCGGTCATGCCATGCCCTCCTGCCCGTCCAGCACCCAGTTGAGCGAGCGCCAGACCGTGTAAACCGCCGTCACAAAGAACAACACCGCCCCGATCAGCGCCATCCCGTAGGGCATCCAGACCGGGATCGCCAACTCATAGGTCGTTTCGGGAAAGAAGGGCCGCGATCCGAATCCGAAAACGCCGCGGACAGCATCGGAGCCATAGGGAAACTTCTCGCCGAATCCGAGCCACAACCGCCAGGCGATGACATAGGCGACCGTGGCCAGAAGCACGTCGCCGACCAGGCCCGAAAACGCCTTGAGCCGTGGTGGAAGGGCCTGCACCACGACATCGACCGCGACATGCCCGCGCTTGAGCTGGCACCATGGCAGGAACGCGAACACCGCGATGGCGGTGCCGGCCTCGACCAGCTCGTAATCACCGCGTATGGGCGACAGGAACAGCCAGCCATCCAGCTGCCGCCCGATGATGGATGCGCACACCATCAAGGCGATCAGCGTCAGCATCACACCGCCACCATAGGCCATGATTCGCGCAATCGCCTCGACCATGCGGCCGACCCTTGCCTGCGCACCGGGTGCCAAAGCTGCCATATGTATCCCGCCCCTTCGCCCTCTGCCCTGTTGTCCGCGTCTAAAGATCCATCAACGCGGGTCGCGCATTGAGCGCTTCTATGTTCATGCCCGCGATGGCCTTGTAGGCCGATGCGGCCCGTTCCAGTTCGTCCAGGCTCATCACGTCCTCGATCCGCTCAAAGCCCTTCGGCGCCCGCGCGGCAACCTCGTCCAGTACCTTGTCGGGGCCATCGTTGCGATTGGCAAGAACGACCTTGTTGGCCGGCACCCGGCGGTCGTCGTCATAGGCCTCGAGCGCACGGGCGGTCGGGCCATGGCGGCGGATCTCGCGGGCCAGAACGCGGGCATCGAGGATCGACTGGCTCGCCCCGTTGGACCCGATGGGATACATCGCATGGGCTGCGTCACCCAAAAGCGTGACACGCCCATGGCTCCAGCGAGGCAGCGGGTCACGATCCACCATCGGATATTCCCAGACCCGTTCGGCATTTTCGATCACCCAGGGGATATCCAGCCAGTCAAATCGCCAGTCTGCGAAATGCGAGGCGAAATCCGCGATCACCCCCTCGCGCGACCAGTCTTGCTTGTTCCAGTCATAGTCGGCGGGTTTCTCGAGATCGGCGATCCAGTTGATCAAGACATTGCCATCGCCCATGTCCTCGATCGGGTAGACAACGAATTTCTGGTCCTTGCGCCCGGCCATGACGACCGTCTTGCCCCCCAGGAAGGCCGGCCCGATGGTCACGCCGCGCCACATGATCGTGCCGCCCCAACGCGCCACGCCCTCGTCGGGGAAAAGACGTTGGCGGGTCACGGAATTGATCCCGTCGCAGCCGATCAGCACGGACGCCTCGCGGCTTTGCTTGCGCTGGCCGGTGGTCCGGTCTGTCAGATGCACGCGAAGGTGGCTTTCCCCCTGGGTCCAGCCATCCAGCGCCGTTGCGGTTTCGATGACATCACCGGCGCGATCCAGCAAGGTGCGCAGCAACAGCATCTGCAACCCGCCCCGGTGCAGCGAATATTGCGGCCACCTGTAGCCTGCGCCAATCCCGCGCGCCTCGTCCCAGATCGGTTTGCCCTGCGCCGAGACATACGCAAGCGCCCCGGTCCGGATGCCAAGCTTGTCCAGTTCCGGTTCGAGCCCCAGCTCGAACAACTCTCGCACGGCATGGGGCTGAAGGTTGATGCCCACGCCCATCGGTCGGATGTCGCGCACGGATTCCACGATGCGAAACGGCACGCCCGCCTGGTGCAGCGACAGGCCCAGGGCCAGCCCGCCTATGCCCGCGCCTGCGATCAATACGGTCATTATTGCTCTCTCCGACATGGAAACGCCGGCCCGAAGTGTCACCCCCGGACCGGCGCCGATCAAGTGGTCCGGGCGCTCCTCCCCCGCCCGGACCTGGCCGCTCGCGGGTCGCGATTACATCGCATCACCGACGTGCCGTGCCATTGCAGCGGTCGCATCATCGAACAATTGCTGACCGTCAAGACCAAGGCCGTTCATCTCTTCGATCCAGGCCGTAACGACCTCCTGGCCAAGGGCGCGGATTTCATCCAGCGGCGCGCCGTCCATGGTCACGATGGTATTGCCGCGTGCCGTTATGGCTTCCTCGGCGATGGTGTCGCCCTGGTCCATGGCCGCGCCGGCCGCAGCCGACGTCTCGATGCCGGAATGCGCGTCGATGATGGCGCGCAGGTCATCGGGCAGACCTTCGTAGACGTCCTTGTTCATGCCCCAGATGAAGAACGTGTTGTACAGCGACCGGTCGCCACCGACCTGGGTGTGATAGGTGGCCAGTTCCTCGACGCGCAGCGATGGCACAACTTCCCACGGGATCACGCCGCCATCGACGACACCCCGGCTCAACGCCTCGGGGAAGGCCGGAACCGGCATGCCCACGGGTGTTGCGCCCATCCGTTCCAGCAGCGCATTGGCCTGACGTGACGGTCCGCGCAGTTGCATGCCATCCAGATCGGCCGCGCTTTCAACCGCGCCGCCGGTCATGTGGATGACGCCGGGGCCATGCACATGGACGGCAAGCACGTGAATATCGCCGAAACGGCTGCCGATCAGGTGCTGTTGGGAATACTCCCACGCCGCACGGGAGGACGCCTCGGCATTCATCAGGGTCATGAACGGAAGCTCGATCGCCTCGGCCTCGGGGAACCGCCCGGGGGTATAGGCCGGAAGCGCCCAACCGCAATCGATCACGCCATCGCGGATCTGATCGTATAGCGCCGGCGGGGCACCGCCCAGTTGCATGGCGGGATACAGTTCAACGTCGATCCGTCCGCCCGAAGCCTCCTCGACCGACGCCGCCCATGGTTCCATGAAGAAGCGTGGGACCGACCCCATCGGCGGCAGAAAATGCTGACAGCGCAACGTGACTTCGGCCTGCGCCGAGGCCGCGGTAGCCCCGATGCTCAGTGCCATTCCAAAAGCGGCAAACCCCATGGCTGCCGCGCCAAGTGTCTTGTTCATTGCGATCCTCCCTGGTCCGGGCCCCGCCCGGACATCCCCTTTCGAACAGAGCAGACCTCCTGCGCGCACGGCATTCTCATGATGCCTGATATTGCAGCAGATCACCCCCGTGATGGGAAATACCCTTACCGCTCGGCATGCATTTGTCACCCGTTTTTTGCCGCGCAGGTGGATGAGAACGCCCTCACGGCTTGACCCTCACGGCCCGATACGCCATCGCCAAGCGAAACGCCCGCCACCCGGAGGCAACACAATGACGGCGCACCCCGATGAGGCGATGGCGATTTCGCAGCGGCTCTCCAAACTTGCAGAAGATGTCGATGGCGACACGGCCACGCTCGGCTGGATCCTGACGCAACTGCACGAACGCGCCTTTGGCCTGTTTCTGCTGGTGCTGGCGCTGCCGTGCTGCATCCCGTTCCTTTACGGTGTTCCACAGGTCGTCGCCCTGCCGCTGATGTTCGTGGCCACGCAGATGCTGATCGGGCGCAGCGTGCCGTGGCTGCCCGCCAAACTCGGCGCGCGGGTGGTGTCGAAGGACGCGCTGACAAACCTCGCCCACCGCGCGGGCCCGTGGCTGCGCCGGATCGAGGCGCTCAGCCGCCCGCGGCTGGTGGCGCTGACGCATGCGCCCCTGAACCGGGTCGTGGGTCTGGCCCTGGTGCTGTTCAGCGCGTCGATCCTGGTGCCCCTGCCGCTGACCAACACGGTTCCGGCGGTCGCGGTCGTGTTGATCGCGATGGGTCTGCTGCAGCGCGACGGAGTTCTGATCGTTCTGGGCGGGTTGCTCGGCACGACGTGGATTGCATCGCTGGTTTTTGCCGGGGCCAGCCTGATCAGCCTGATCCGGGCCTGGCTCGGCCTGTGACGGCGGATCGCGCACCGGCCTTGCGCCGCTTGCACGGGTCGTTAGATATCACGCAGCCACCGACCCAATGAGGGACCGCACCATGCTCCAGATGCTTGTCACGCCGACCCGCCGTACTTTGATCGCGCTGGCCGGTCTCGGCTCCGCCGTGATCTTGCTGAGCGCGTTCGGGTTCCAGTATCTCGGTGGCCTTGCGCCATGCGTCATGTGCCTTTGGCAACGCTGGCCCCACGCCGCCGCGATCGTTCTGGGGGCGGTTGGCGCGGTGATCCCTTCGGCAATCATCGCGGCCCTTGGCGCGCTCAGCATGATCGGGAACGCGGGCATCGCGTTGTATCACACCGGGGTGGAACGCGACTGGTGGGACGGCCCGAACACCTGCGGCCAGTCCGCGGCACAGGATCTGTCATCCCTGTCGGCTTCCGCGCTGCTCGATACCAGCACGGGCCCGCAACTGGTCCTGTGCGATCAGGTCGCGTGGTCGATGTTCGGCCTGTCCATGGCGTCATGGAACGGGATCGCATGCCTTGTGCTGGCCGGCATCTGGATCATGGGCCTGCGCGCCCGCCGCCCCGGCGCCGCCTAGCGCTTGCGCGTACCCGGACGCGTGTTCAGCAACAGGCTGGTCTCGCTCGTGTCGACGCCCGGCAGACGGCGCATTTCGAACAGGACCTGGTCCAGCGCCTCCAGTGTTTCGGTGCCGAGCTCGACGATCAGATCCCATTTGCCATTGGTTGAATGGACGTTCCGCACCGCGGGATGACCCGTCAGCCGGTGCATGATCCGCTCCGCCCCCGGCCCGGATATCGCCAGCATCATCAGGCCGCGCACCGGGGCCTCGGCCACATCTTGCGCGGTCTGCACGGTGAAGCCGCGGATCACGCCATCGGCCTGCATGCGGTCCAGTCGCGCACGAATGGTGGCCCGCGACACGCCGAACTGCGCCGCCAGATCGGACAGGGGCGCGCGCCCATCGCGTTTCAGCGCCGCCAATAGCTGTTGATCAAGACCATCCATTCCGGCAGCATATTCCTCCATTATGGCAAATCGACAATCATTTTGATCACTGTGATGGCTTTAATCTGACGCATTCCGAAGGTCTTTTCTGCCAATGCAGGAAAAGGACCACCCCATGACCACCCTCTTGATCGGTGCCCCCGTCGACAGTGGCAAGCGCGCGCGCGGCTGCATGATGGGCCCCGATGCCTTTCGCACGGCGGGCCTGTCGGAGGCCTTGCAAAGCCTTGGCCGCCCGGTCAGCGATCGCGGCAACGTCACCCCTGCCCCGATCCGCCCCGCAACCCCGTCGAACCGCCTTGTCCATGCCCTGCCGGAAACCATCGCCTGGACCGAAGCCCTGATGCAGGCCGCCGACGCCGCCATGAGCGAAGGCTTTCCCATCTTTCTGGGCGGCGATCATTCCCTGTCGCTTGGCACCGTGGCAGGTGTCGCGGCCCATGCGGCACGACACGATCGCCCGCAATTCGTGCTCTGGCTCGATGCCCATGCCGATTTCCACACCCCGCGCAGCACCATCTCGGGCAACCTGCACGGAACGCCGCTGGCCTATGTCACCGGGCAGAACGGGTTTGACGGCTTTCCGCCTGTGCCTGCGCCTGTCCCGGCCGAAAACGTCTGCATTCTCGGCCTGCGGTCGGTGGATGGCCCAGAACAGGCCGCCCTCGGGCGCACCGCCATCGACACCCACGACATGCGCGCGATCGATGAGCACGGCATTGCGGCGCCCCTGCGCGCGTTTCTGACACGGGTGGCCGCCACCGGCGGCGCGCTGCATGTCTCGCTGGATGTCGATTTCCTCGACCCCTCCATCGCGCCCGCGGTGGGCACCACCGTGCCCGGCGGCGCCACCTTCCGCGAGGCGCATCTGGTCATGGAGATCCTGCATGACAGTGACCTGGTCACCTCGCTGGATCTGGTCGAACTGAACCCCTTTCTCGATGACCGGGGGCGCACCGCGTCCCTGATGGTGGATCTGGCGGCCTCGCTGATGGGCCGCCGCGTCTTTGACCGCCCCACACGGAGTTTCGCCGCATGAGCCTGCCCGCCCCCTCGGACCGCGCCTTCGTGCCTTTTGTCAGCGTCGCCAACATGATGGCGCTGATCCATCATGTCGGCCTGGAACAGATGATCGTCGAGATGGCCGCGTATATCGAGGCCGATTTCAAACGCTGGCCCCTGTTCGACAAGACCCCGCGCGTGGCCAGCCATTCCACCGAAGGCGTGATCGAACTGATGCCGACATCGGACGGCGACCACTACGCGTTCAAATACGTCAACGGCCACCCCAGGAACACGCGCGACGGCCTGCAAACGGTCACCGCCTTCGGCCTGCTGGCCGATGTGGCCACGGGCTATCCCATGCTGCTGAGCGAAATGACGATGCTGACGGCCATACGGACGGCGGCCACCTCGGGGCTGGTGGGCCGGCACCTGGCGCCAAAGGGCGCGCGGGTGATGGCCATGATCGGCAACGGCGCGCAGTCGGAATTCCAATGCCTCGCCTTCAAGGCGCTTTGCGGGATTGACACCGTGCGCCTGTATGACACCGACCCGAAGGCCACCGCAAAGGCCATCGGGAACCTGCACGGATCGGGCCTGACCCTGATCCCCTGCAGCAACGCCCAGGAGGCCTGCGAGGGCGCGCAGATCATCACGACCTGCACCGCCGACAAGCAATACGCCACGATCCTGACCGACAACATGATCGGCGCGGGCGTTCACATCAACGCCATCGGCGGCGACTGCCCCGGCAAGACGGAACTTCACCGCGACATCCTGATGCGGTCCGACATCTTCGTTGAATTCCCGCCCCAGACCCGGATCGAGGGCGAGATCCAGCAACTTGGTGACGATCACCCGGTGACAGAGGTGTGGCAGGTCATGTGCGGCGAGGCACCGGGCCGGCGCGACGCCGCACAGATCACGCTGTTCGACAGCGTCGGATTCGCGGTCGAGGATTTTTCCGCGCTGCGCTATGTCCGCGACCGGCTGCACGGCACGGCCCTGTTCGATCAACTCGACATGCTGGCCGATCCCGACGATCCGCGCGACCTGTTCGGCATGTTGCACCGGGCCACGCCCTCGTAGCCCCCCTCGACACCGATCCAACCTGCAAAGGCATCAATGATAGGTGAATTCACCCGTCACGTTCCGCCATTCCCCGGGCGAGATCATCTTGCGATGCACGAACCGCACCGAATGCAGCGGGCCCTCGATCCGATCCTGCCAGAACTCGATGAATTCGAACAGGCGCGGATAATCGGGGCCAAGATCGTAATCTTGCCAGACGAAAGTATTGAGAACATTGGTATAATCGGGCATCCGGTAGATCATCTCGGCGGTGGTCAGCCCGTATCCTTTAAGTAACAGCTCGGTCTCTTGCATTTGTGCGGCACCTCTTCGATGTTGCCTCTTCCACACGAACAGCTTGCCCTGTTTTGTTTAATAATCAACAAAAACAATTTGTTATCAAACACGACGCGTGGCTGCCAATTCGGGGCCAACCCCACCATTGCACCCCATATCCATGGCGCGTATAGTGCCGGACAACAATATATAGACTTGCAGCGACATACAGGCACCCGACGTGAGCGATACGCCAGAACCCCCTGAAAACGAAGATGAAATCGTGCCCGCGCGCGAGCCATATCACGGGCCGTCGATCGACATCTCGTCCGAGATGAAGACCTCGTTTCTCGACTATGCGATGTCGGTCATCATTTCCCGCGCGATCCCCGATCTGCGCGACGGCCTGAAACCGGTGCACCGCCGCATCCTGTTCGCGATGCACGAAACCGGCAACACCCACGAAAAATCCTATCGCAAGTCCGCCCGCCCCGTGGGCGACGTCATGGGGCAGTATCACCCGCACGGCGACAGCGCGATCTATGACGCGCTTGTGCGCATGGCGCAGCCCTTTTCGATGTCGCTGCCCCTGCTCGATGGTCAGGGCAATTTCGGGTCCATGGATGGCGATAACCCGGCCGCCATGCGTTACACCGAAGTGCGGATGGACAAGCCCGCCGCCTATCTTCTGGCCGATATCGACAAGGACACGGTCGATTTCCAGGACAATTATGACGGCAAGCAGCAAGAACCCACCGTTCTGCCGGCGCGCTTTCCGAACATGCTGGTCAACGGCGCGGGCGGCATCGCCGTCGGCATGGCCACCAATATTCCGCCCCACAACCTGGGCGAGGTCATCGATGCCTGTCAGGCGCTGATCGTGAACCCGGACCTGACCTCCGAGGACCTGATAGAATACATTCCCGCGCCCGATTTCCCGACCGGCGCCATGATCCTGGGCCGGTCCGGCGCCCGCAAGGCCTACCTCGAGGGGCGCGGCAGCGTCATCATCCGCGCCAAGACCCGGGTCGAGGAAATCCGCAAGGATCGCTACGCCATCGTCATCGACGAAATCCCCTACCAGGTGAACAAGGCCTCGATGATCGAACGCATCGCCGATCTGGTGCGCGAGAAAAAACTCGAAGGCATTTCCGGCGTCGCAGACGAATCCGACCGGATCGGCGTGCGCGTCGTGATCGAGTTGAAACGCGATGCGACGCCCGAGGTGGTGCTGAACCAGTTGTTCCGCTTCACGCAGATGCAGACATATTTCGGCTGCAACATGCTGGCGCTCAATGGCGGCCGCCCCGAACAGCTGACCTTGCGCGGCTTCCTGACCGCGTTTCTCGATTTCCGCGAAGAGGTCGTTGCGCGCCGCACGGCCTTCGAGCTGCGCAAGGCGCGCGACCGGGCGCATGTGCTGTGCGGTCTGGCCGTCGCGGTGTCGAACGTGGACGAGGTGGTGCGCACCATCCGCCAATCCGCCGATGCGGGCGAGGCGCGCGAAAAGCTGATGACGCGGCGCTGGCCCGCCGAAGAGATCCTGCCCTTCATCAAGCTGATCGACGATCCGACCCATACCGCCAACGAGGACGGGACCTACAACCTGTCCGAGGTTCAGGCGCGCGCCATTCTGGAGTTGCGCCTGCAGCGCCTGACGCAGATCGGCGTCAAGGAAGTCACCGACGAGCTTCAGGACCTGGCCGGCAAGATCAAGGAATACCTCGAGATCCTGGCAAGCCGCGACCGCATCCTTGCGATCATCTCGGAAGAACTGGCCGAGGTGAAAGACCTGTTCGCCGTCCCCCGCCGCACCGAGATCACCGACTGGTCCGGCGACATGGACGACGAGGATCTGATCGAACGCGAGGATATGGTCGTCACGATCACGCAAGGCGGCTACATCAAACGCACGCCGCTGGTGGATTTCCGCGCGCAAAAACGCGGTGGCAAGGGCGTTGCGGGCGGCTCGCTCAAGGATGACGACGTGGTCACCTCGCTGTTCGTGGCCAACACCCATACGCCGCTTCTGGTCTTCACGACCAGTGGCATGGTCTACAAGCTCAAGACATGGCGCCTGCCGCTTGGCTCGCGGTCGTCGCGCGGCAAGGCCATCGTGAACATCCTGCCGATCGAGATCGGAACGGGGATCGCCGCGGTCATGCCCGTCGACCGTGACGAAGATCACTGGGATGAATTGCAGATCGTGTTCGCCACCTCCGCGGGCGATGTGCGCCGCAACGCGCTGAGCGATTTCACCAATGTCATGCGCAACGGCAAGATCGCGATGAAACTGCCGGAAGGCGGCGATGTCAGCCTGGTGAACGCGCGGATTTGCAGCGAAGACGACGACGTGATGCTGGTCACTGATTCCGGTCGCGCCATCCGCTTTCCCACCACGGATGTGCGCGTGTTCAAGGGCCGCGATTCCACCGGTGTGCGCGGCATCCGCCTGACCGGAACGGACCGTGTCGTATCCATGTCGGTGATCCGCCATTTCGAGGCAACTGCCGACGAACGTGCGGCCTATCTCAAACTGCGCCGCGCCATGGCCGGACTGACCGACGAGATCGAGGCCGATGAGGATGATGACGAGGCGAGCAGCGGCACCGTCGAGATCGACTATCCCGCCATGTCCGCCGCAGAGGATCTGATCCTGACCATCACGGCGAGCGGCTCGGGCAAACTGTCGTCGTCCCATGACTATCCGGTCCGCGGGCGCGGCGGCATGGGTGTCGCCGCCATGGACAAGGCCATGCGTGGCGGCCCGGTCGTTGCCTCCTTCCCGGTGGAAAAGGGTGACCAGATCATGCTTGCCACCTCGAAGGGCCAATCCATCCGCGTGCCCGTTGACGGCATTTCCTTCCGCTCGCGCAGTGCCGGTGGCGTGAAGGTGTTCAACACGGGCAAGGGCGAAGTCGTTGTTTCCGTTGCCTATATCGCGGACCAGGCAGACGACGAGGATGCCGGCGAGGCATCCTGAGCGGCGGCCCCCAGGGGCCGCCCCCTCCACCATTTCGCGAACATAACCTCACAGCCGGGGTGATTGTTCACAAAATGGGCACAATCTCGTCCGCAAAATTCCCCATCAGGCCGGTAACCCGCATCATGCGCGGGGCAAACCCCGCCAAGAATCATCGGCCAGAACGGCCGGCGTCCGTCGAGCAGGCGAACGTCTACCCCATGAGGGAACGAGCAATGGCAAACGGCACATCTGATAGTGTCACATTCGACGCGGCCGCCCAGACCGCGCTTCGCATCTTGATTGCGTCCTATTTCCTGGCCGCAGCACTTGGGCTTATCCCGGGAACCGACCTTGCGGTTCTGTTCTCGGCCGTATTGCCCGACCCAACGGACAGCGCATTGGCCGCCGGGTTGGTCTTCATCTTCTCGTTCATGATCATGATCGGCCTGCACACCCGTGTTGCAGCGCTGATGCTGGCCATGATGACCTTCTATTCCAGTTATCTGACCATGGTCAGCTTGGGCGTCGAACACGAGCTCGGCGCGTTCTGGCGCGACCTGGCGCTGATCGCGGCGCTGCTTCTGACGTATTCGGAGCCCAAGATCGGCAGCCAGCAGCGCCGCCGCCTGGTGCGTCGGACGGTGACGCCACGCCGGGTCGAGGCGATCATGGCACGCGCGGCCGCGGGCGTCGGCGTGCCGCGTCTTGGCCGGCCGGTGTCCGATCCGCCGATGTTCTCGGTGATCGCGCGTCGCGAACAGCGCGCCCGCGCAAAGGCGCGCGTCATGGCCATGACCGATGATGACGATATCGACAACATCTTCGCCATCGGCAACGACCAGGCGACCAACTGACCATCCCCGCGCAGGCCCTTTGGCCTGCGCCATCGGAACACATCGGTGTTGTCCCCCTTTGCTTTGCCGCGTCGGGGCGTTATCTGGGGCGCATGACACGAGACATCCATATCATCGGCGGCGGCATGGCCGGATCCGAAGCCGCCTGGCAGGCGGCCCAGGCAGGGGCCAGGGTCATCCTTCACGAGATGCGGCCCGAGGTGGAAACCTTTGCCCACCGCACCGGATCGCTGGCCGAAATGGTCTGTTCCAACTCGTTCCGGTCCGATGACGACGAACAAAACGCGGTAGGCCTGCTGCATTGGGAAATGCGGGCGGCCGGGTCGCTGATCATGGAAATGGGCGACCGGCACCGCCTGCCCGCCGGCGGCGCCCTGGCCGTTGACCGCGATGCCTTTGCCGAAGCGGTCAGTGCGCGCATCTACGCCCATGACAACATCACCGTGGTCCACGGCGAAATCACCGCCCTGCCCGAATCCGGCGCAACGATCATCGCGACGGGCCCGCTGACATCCGGCGCCCTGGCCGATGCCATCGCGCGCGAGGCCGGTCAGGAAAGCCTGGCCTTTTTCGACGCCATCGCACCCATCGTCTATGCCGACAGCATCGACATGTCGGTGGCCTGGCGGCAATCGCGCTACGACAAGGGCGAGACCGAGGAAGAACGCACCGCCTATATCAACTGCCCGATGACACGGGATGAATACGAGGCCTTCATCGACGCGCTGATCGCGGCCGACAAGACGGAATTCAAACCGGGCGAGACGGCCGGCTATTTCGATGGCTGCCTGCCGATCGAGGTGATGGCCGA
>CAYWTM010000101.1:0-12674 GCA_964460185.1 uncultured Roseicyclus sp.
CGGTCGATGCCCGCCGCACAGCCGCCATGGGGCGGTGCGCCGTACTGGAACGCGTTGACCATGCCGCCAAACCGTTTGCGGACTTCATCGGCGCCATACCCCGCCAGTTCGAACGCCTTGAACATGATCTCGGGCTTGTGGTTCCGGATCGCACCCGACACCAGCTCATACCCGTTACAGGCCAGGTCGTACTGGTACCCGAGCACGTCCAGCGGATCGCCCTGCAACGCCTCGATACCACCTTGCGGCATTGAAAACGGGTTATGGGAAAAATCGATCCTGCCGGTTTCGCCATCGGCCTCGTACATCGGGAAATCCACGATCCAGGCAAAGGCAAAGCGGCTTTCGTCCACCAGCCCGAGCTCTTGCCCGATGGCCACGCGGGCGCGCCCTGCAATCGCTTCGAATTCCGACGGTTTTCCGGCCAGGAAAAAGGCGGCATCGCCCGCCCCCAGGCCCAGTTGCAGGCGAATGGCCTCGGTCCGTTCGGGGCCGATGTTCTTGGCCAGTGGGCCGGCGGCCTCAAGACCCTGATCGCCATGGCGCCAGAAGATGTACCCCATCCCCGGCAGGCCCTCTTTCTGGGCCCATGCGTTCATGCGGTCACAGAACTTGCGGCTGCCCCCCGTGGGCGCGGGGATCGCGCGGATCTGGGTGCCCTCGCCCTCGAGGATCTTGGCAAAGATGGCAAAGCCACTGCCTGCGAAATGCTCCGACACGACCTGCATCTTGATCGGATTGCGCAAATCGGGCTTGTCGGTGCCATACCATAGGGCCGCGTCGCGATAGGAAATGCGCGGCCAGTGCTGATCGACGGTGCGGTTGTCGCCGAATTCTTCGAACAGGCCCTTGAGAACCGGCTCGATCGTGGCAAAGACGTCCTCTTGTTCGACAAAGCTCATTTCAAGGTCGAGCTGGTAGAAATCCGTGGGCGAACGGTCGGCGCGCGGATCTTCGTCGCGGAAACAGGGCGCGATCTGGAAATACTTGTCAAACCCCGACACCATCAGCAACTGCTTGAACTGTTGCGGGGCCTGGGGGAGCGCATAGAACTTGCCCGGGTGCAGACGCGACGGCACCAGGAAATCGCGGGCGCCCTCGGGGCTGGAGGCGGTAATGATCGGGGTCTGGTATTCACGGAACCCGGTGTCCCACATGCGTTTGCGGATCGAGGCCACAACGTCGGATCGCAGCGTCATGGATCGCTGCATCGCCTCGCGCCGCAGGTCGAGATAGCGGTATTTCAGGCGGGTTTCCTCGGGGTATTCCTGATCGCCGAACACCTGCAGCGGCAGGTCGCCGTCGACGGCGCCCAGAACCTCCATGTCGCGGATGAAAACCTCGATCTCGCCGGTCGGAAGCTTTGGGTTCACCAGATCGGGATCGCGCGCCTTTACCGTGCCGTCGATGCGGATGCAGTATTCGGACCGCAGCTTTTCCACCTGGGCAAAGACCGGGCTGTCGGGGTCACACAAGATCTGCGTGATACCGTAATGGTCGCGCAGGTCGATGAAGATCACCCCGCCATGATCCCGCCGGCGGTGGACCCAACCCGACAGGCGAATGGTCTCGCCCACATTGGCGGCGGTCAGGGCGGCGCAGGTATGGCTGCGAAAGGCGTGCATGGGGCTGTCCCTTTGGGTGTGATCTTGCGTCGCGCCGATACACCGCGCGGGCGGCGCGAAGTCAACCCCGGCAAAGGCGGATTGGCCGTCTCAGTCCGGGCAGGCCAGCGCGGCATTCAGGGCGCCGGCGGTCCAGGGGCCGATATCAAGGGCCGCAAGCCCCCCGTCGGGCAGCAGGCGCGTGGCGATGACGCGGGACCAGCCGGCGTCGGCGGTGACCATCTCGGGGCCCTGCCCGCAATCCCGGATACCGCCCGGAATCGTGGGATCGCCGATGCGGTGATTGGTCAGACCACCGGCCGAAGCGACCTCGGCCAAATGCCCCTGCCCGGCCAGGCCACCAGGCACATAGCGCCAAACCCGCAAGGTGCGGGCCAGATGCGGGCGGTCGATATAGGCAATCTCGATCATGCCATCGCCATCCAGATCGCCGGCCCCGATCGGGGCCAGCCAGCGGTTGGATCGCCCGATATAGGGTGTGGCTGCAATCAGGGCCAACCCCTCCCCGTCGCCTGCATCCCCGTAGATCGCCAGTTGCGCGCCAAGATCGCGGTGGCTGCGCACCACGATCAGTTCTGCCGCGCCATCACCGTCCAGATCAAGCAATCTCGGCGCCACGTCTTCGAAGACATGCGCCTCGTCAAGACGAACATTCAGAACGGAGCAGCTGTTGGCGGCGGTGGGCGCCTCGGCCCAAAGCTCGGTCGCCTCGATGGCGTCACCCAGAACGCCATGGGCATAGCGCGTGGTAGGCCCGTCGAACCATGCGCGATAGATGCCCGTGCCGCCATGTTCAACGATCGTCTCGGGCATCTCGCCTTGCGTGTGGACGGGCACGATACACGCCCAACCTGCGCCCGGCAAAGCCGTCATCGCCAGGGCAAGTATCGCGCCACGCATGATCAGATCTGCTTTTCCGGCATCTGGACCACAAGACCGTCGAGCGCATCGCTGACCTTGAGCTGGCAGGTCAGCCGCGACCGCTCGGGGTTCGGTTCGTATGCGAATTCCAGCATGTCCTCTTCCATCGGGTCGATTTCGGGCAGTTTTCCGAACCAGTCGGGATGGACATAGACATGGCAGGTGGAACAGGCGCAGGCGCCGCCGCAATCGGCCTCGATGCCGGGAATGTTGTTGTCGCGGGCGCCTTCCATCACGGTCAGGCCGTTGGCGACATCCACGACGTGTTCGGTTCCGTTGTGTTCGATATAGGTGATCTTGGCCATGGGTCCCCGCGCAAGTGTTGGCAATGTGTCAGACGCCTAGGTAATACGGGGGGGCGGCGCTTTCCAGTCTGAATTGCCCGGCTTGCGCTGCACCGCAAATGTTCTATCTTTGTTCCATCATGGAACCCGATATTCGCCCCCTTCAATGGCCCAGGCCGCCCGATTGCCTGCCCCATCACCTGCTGCATCTGCCGCCCGAAGGCGCGCGTGTGATGGTGGCGGGCCTGGTATTGGTGCGGCAGCGGCCCGGCACGGCCAAGGGGGTGATCTTCATCACGCTCGAGGATGAATACGGCGTGTGCAACGTGATCGTCTGGCAAAAGATCTACATGGCCTTTCGCCGTGCGGTGATCGCAGGGCGGTTGCTGCGGGTGACGGGGCGGTTGCAACGGCAATCGGGCGTGACCCATGTGGTGGCCGAACAGGTCGAGGATATCTCGGCCATGCTGGACGATCTGGTGCATCTGCACGAGCCTGTCCGCGCCGCCGATCAGCCATGAGCCACGTGCCGCTTTCCCGAAAGGGCAAAACCGGGTATCATATTGCCAACGAAAAAACCGACCGCGCGAGCAGATCTTTCATGCGCCATGTCACATTGATCGCCGGGCTCTTGGCCCTGGGCGCCTGCATGCCCGCAGGCGACAGGTCCGGCTTTGCCATGCCGATCCTGACGCAGGAAAGCCCGATCCAGATCAGCCGGGGCACCGGGCCGCCCAACGCGGACCCGAACGCGTGTTACGGGCGTGAAACCACGCCCGCCCTGGTCGAGACAGTGACCGAACAGGTGATGCTGCAACCGCCCCAGATCGCAAGCGACGGGCGGGTTTTGGAACCTGCAGTGTTCATGACCGAAACCCAGCAGCGTATTGTCAGGGAACGACGCGAGTTGTGGTTCGAAACACCCTGCCAGACCGATCACGACCCTGACTTCATCGCCTCGCTGCAACGTGCGCTTGCCGTGCGCGGCCATTATTCGGGCCCGGTGACGGGTGTGATGGACCGGCGCACGGCACGCGCCGTGCGCGACTACCAGGCGCCCCAGGGGCTCGACAGCGGGGTCCTTTCGCTGGCGGCCGCGCGGCAACTGGGCCTGTCCATCTGGGATCCGGAACTGGCCGCACGTGGCGGCGGCTGAATGTGCCGGACCTTGGCACAAAAAAGCCCCGGCTTTCCAGCCGGGGCGTTATTGGCATCATGCGAAAGCTTCTATTCCTCTTCGAGGCTCAAAGCCACGAACCGGGGGTTGCCGCCACGACGGATCAGCAAAAGGATGCTCTTTTGCCCGTTCTCGATCGCGGTATCCACACGGGTCTGAAATCCCTCCACATCGCTGACCGGTTGCTGGCCGACCTCGGTGATCACATCGCCGGGCTGAAGGCCTTTGGATGCGGCATCCGACATCGGATCGACTGCTTCGATCACAAGACCGCCGGTAACGTTCTGCGAGTCCAGGCGTTCACGAAGGTCGTCCGTCAGCGGGACAAGATCCATACCCAGAACCGAAGCCGAGGGTGTCGGGATCGGCGTGCCGTCAGGCGTGGTGGGGGTGGCCCCTTCAGCGGTTTCACGACGACCCAGCGTGATGCGCAAGGTCTGGGTTTCGCCATCGCGGAACACCACGACACGCACCGTTTCACCCACGTTGGATTCCCCGACGATACGGACCAGTTCGCGCGTATCATCCACGTCTTCGCCCGCGAAGCTGAGGATGACGTCGCCAACCTCCATGCCGCCCTCAAGCGCCGGGCCTTCGGGAACATCGGTGACGAGAGCGCCGCGAGCCTCGGACAGTTCAAGGCCCTCAGCGATGTCGGCACTCACGTCCTGGATGCGCACACCCAGCCATCCGCGGCGAGTTTCGCCGAATTCGCGCAACTGGGCGACCACGTTGGTGACCACATTCGACGACATGGCGAAACCGATGCCGATCGATCCACCCGTCGGCGACAAGATGGCGGTGTTCACGCCGATGACCTCACCGTCGAGGTTGAACAACGGCCCGCCCGAGTTTCCGCGGTTGATGGCGGCGTCGGTCTGGATGTAGTCGTCATAGGTGCCCGACAGGGCCCTTCCGCTCGCTGATACGATGCCGACCGAAACCGAAAAGCCCTGGCCAAGCGGATTGCCCATGGCCATGACCCAATCGCCCACCCGCATGCTTTCGCTGTCGCCAAAAGGCACGAAGGGCAGCGGCTGTTCCGCGTCGACCTTGAGAAGGGCGATGTCGGTGTTCGGGTCGGTGCCGATCAGTTCGGCCTCAAGCTCGAAGCCGGCCCGGAATTCGATGATGATTTCGTCAGCGCCTTCGATAACGTGGTTGTTGGTGACGATGTAGCCGTCCTCGGAGATCACGAAGCCCGAGCCGAGCGCCTGGCTGCGCCGAGGGCCGCGTTCGGGGTTCTGGCGCTCCATGAAGTCGTTGAAGAAGTCCTCGAGCGGGGATCCCTCGGGCACCACGGGCCCGGGGCCTTCACGTCCCGCGACAATGGCGGAGGTGGTGATATTCACCACCGCATCGCCCACCTGGTCAACCAGATCGGCAAAAGTTGCGGGCGGGGCCGATTGCGCGCGCGCGGGCGCGGTGGCGGCCACGGCGGCCAGCATCACCATGATTGCGATCAAGAGCGCGATGGTGGCACGATAAAGCGGCGCGACCGCGTCCGACCTGACAGCAACCCTGGCACGGGCATTGCTGTTCGGATTTTTGTATTGGGCCTGTTGGATCGTCACGAACTTTCCTCCTGTCAAGCCATCCGGGCAGCGTGTTCGACGCCGCCCCCCTGCAATATGATATTTGCCCGTTGTGGCCGTGGATCAATCCCTGCCCCTGCGGCAAAGCATGCAATGGGTTCACATCGCCGTGACAAGGCGCGGCCAAACGGAAGAATTCGAGGGCCAAGGTTTGCACGCCGAACGAAGAAATCAAAGGGGGGAAATCCCGTGCCCAGCACACCGGCCGCGCCGATTTCGCGGGCGGACCGGGCGTTGCGGGGCAAAGCCCGCCAGCCCCGTGGCCGTGGCGTACGGCCCGGCCTTTTCCAGCCGGGTCAGGCCTAAAGCGCGCCCGCGCTGAGCGCCCATGAAATCAGGACCGCGCCGACCGCGACCGCCGCCAGGCCGATCAAACGGCGGGTTTCGAGCGGGATCTGGTTCATCAGCCGCAAGAGGTCGTCCAAACGTGAAGGGGCCAGTGCGAACACCAGCCCCTCGATCACCAGAACCATGCCGAGACCCAGAATGAGGATCAGGCCCATATCCGGTTGTCCTTATTGGCCCGCCGGCACGGCGAGGCCGGAATTGCCCAGGTATTCGAAGAACTCGCTGTTGGGCGACAGAACCATTGTCGAATTCTGCTGCATCAGCGCACGTTCATACGCGGTCATCGAGCGGTAGAATTCAAAGAATTCGCGGTCCTGACCAAAGGCCTCGGCGAAGATCCGGTTGCGTTCGGCATCTGCCTCACCGCGGGTGATCTCGGCCTCGCGTTGCGCTTCGGAAACCAGCTCGACCACCGTCCGGTCTGCCTGTGCACGTACACGTTGTGCTGCCTCGTTACCACGGGCGATCTCGTCGGTGGCTTCGCGTTCCCGCTCGGCACGCATCCTTGCAAAGGTGGCCTCGAGGTTCTGCGCCGGCAAGTTGGTTTGCTTCAGGCGCACGTCGAGCACTTCCAGGCCCAGCGCGGCAGCACGTTCACGCGCCTGCGCCGTGATCTGCGTGATAAGCGCCGCACGATCTTCGGACAGGATCGTGTTCGAGGTCACACCATCCGCACCCAGAACCGCACGGATCGTGGGATTGATGATGCTTTCAAGGCGATCCTCGCCGGTCCGCAAACCACCCACGCCGACAGCCTGGCGGAATTGCACCACGTCATTGATGCGGTAGCGGGCAAAGGCGTCGACCACCAGGCGGCGATCATCGGACGGCGTCACCTCGATCGGGGCTGTGTCGATCGAAAGGATGCGGTCGTCGTAATAGACGACGTCCTGGATGAACGGGATCTTGAAGTTCAGACCCGGTTCTTCGATCACCTGCCGGATCTGACCGAATTGAAGCACCAACGCACGCTGGCGTTCATCAACCACGAAAATCGAGCTGAGCAGAACGGCAATACCCAGAACGGCGACTGGGATCAGGAAAGTTATACGGCGCATCAGTTCGAGCTCCCCGTCGTGGTTGCGGTTCCGGTTCCCCGGCGCAGTTCATTCAGTGGCAGGTAAGGCACGACACCAGAGCCGCCGCCCTCGCCTTGCTGGTCAAGGATCACAAGATCCACATCACCCAACACACGTTCCAAAGTCTCGAGGTAAAGACGGCGGCGCGTGACCTCGGGTGCTTCGCGATATTCGGTCAGGACGGCGAGAAAGCGGCTCGCCTCACCCTCGGCTTCGTTGACGACCTGGGCACGGTAACCTTCGGCTTCTTCGAGAAGCTGCGCCGCTTCACCGCGCGCGCCTGCCAGAACCCGGTTTGCATAGGCGTCAGCCGTGCGTTCCAGGCGGTCACGTTCCTGTTCCGCCGCCTGAACGTCGCGGAAGGCGTCGATCACCTCGGCGGGCGGATCCGCGCGGTCGAGGTTCAGACGCACGATGTTCACGCCGCTGTCGTAGCTGTCGAGTGTTTCCTGGATGCGTTGCAGCACCGTGTCAGCGATGATGCCACGATCACGGTTCAGAATGGGCGCGAGTTGGCTTTGCGAGATAACCTCGCGCATGGAGGCCTCGGACACGGCGCGGATGGTCGATTCCGGATCGCGCAGGTTGAACAGGAACAAGGCCGGATCCGAGATGTTCCAGACCACTTCGAAGTCGATGTCGACGATGTTTTCATCGGTGGTCAGCATCAGGCCGTCAGACGATGCGCCGGGCCGGTTGGTGCCGATGGATTCCGTGTTTTCACGGGTGACCGCCAGAACCTCTGCCGTGACCAGCGGCCATGGCGCAAAGTTCAGACCCGGTCCCCCGACGGAACTGAATTCGCCGAGAAACAGCTCGACCGACTGTTCTTCGGGCCGGACCGTGTAGAACGAGTTGAAGGCCCAAAAGCCGATTGCGGCAATGATGCCGACGATCCAGATCGTGCGGGCGCTGATGGGGTTGTCCCCGCCACCTGCGCCACCGCCACCTGTGCCGCGGCCGCCACGACCGCCCATGAGGACGCGCAGCTGTTCCTGACCCTTACGGACGATCTCGTCGATCTCGGGGATCTGCTGGTCGCCTCCGCCGGGCCTGCGCGGGCCGCGCGGGCCTTCGGGACCGCCCGAGCCATTGTTGCCGCGGTTGTCACCGCCGCCAGAGCCGCCACCGCCGCCCCAAGGTCCGCCACTATTACCAGCCATTGATCGTCATTCCCCTCACAAGTTCAGATCGTATTTCTTGTCATATGGGGCATCTCACCCCGGATTGCACGGCAAGCTGTGCGTTTTTGCGCCAAAATCAAGCGGTGCGGACAGGTGTTTTCATTGTCACCAGCTCTTCGGACATGGTCGGGTGCACCGCAACGGTGCGATCAAAGTCTTCTTTCGTTGCACCCATCTTGACCGCGATACCCACCAACTGGATCAATTCGCCGGCCTGAGGCGCGACGATGTGACAACCCAAAATCTTGCGCGTGGCCTTGGACACGACCAATTTCATCAGCACCCGGTCGGGCCGCCCGGCAAACGCCGTCTGCATCGGTCGGAACGAGGTGCAGTAGACCTCGATGGGTTCTTGGTCACGCGCGTCTTCCTCGCTCAGGCCCACGGTGCCGAATTCGGGCTGCGTGAACACCGCCGACGGGATCAGGTCGTGATCTATGGGCGTCGGATTGCCTTTGAAGACGGTCTCGACAAAGGCCATCCCTTCACGGATGGCGACCGGTGTCAGGTTCACCCGGTTGGTCACATCGCCAATCGCATAGATCGACGGCACTGCAGTCTGTGAATAGGCGTCCACCACGATCTCGGCGCGGCGCCCGATCTGGACACCCACTTGCTCCAGGCCCAGGTCGCTCGTGTTCGGCGTGCGCCCGGTGGCGAAAAGAACCGCGTCGAACACGGCCTCTTCTCCATTGCTGGCCTTGACCCAGATCGGGCCGTTTGTCTGATCGCTCGGGGCCACATGTTCACCCGTGGGCACCCCCATCGAAGCAGCCCCCGACGTCTCGGTCCACGACGCGATATGCGCATCCGAGGCAGGCGCCATTTCAAGGATGTTGGTCCCCAGCGACAGGTCGACGCCTTTTTCCCGCATCATCTCGGCGATCAGGCCGCGGGCCTCTTCGTCAAATCCACGCAGGATTTGCGCACCGCGGTAGAACTGCGTTACCGCCACCCCGAGCCCGTTGAGAATGCAGGCAAACTCACAGGCAATGTAGCCGCCGCCCACGATCAGGATATTCCGGGGCAACCGTTCCATGTGAAAGATGTCGTCCGACACCATGCCCAGATGGGCATTGGGCATGTCAGGTCGCACCGGGCGTCCGCCTGTGGCCACCAGGATATGCTTTGCGGTCTTGGTGGTCCCGTCGCTCAAGGTGACGGTGTGGGGATCGGCCAGTTTCGCGCGCAGATCGAATATCTCGACCTTGGATCCCTCCAGCAGTCCGCGATACACCCCTTCAAGACGGTCCAGTTCCCGGTTCAGGTGCCCCGAAAAGCGCGACCAGTCAAAGGTGCCGTCTTCCACATCCCACCCATAGGCGCGCGCATCGGCAAAGCCTTCGCGATAGGCCGAGGCGAACACCATGAGCTTTTTGGGAACACAGCCGCGGATCACGCAGGTTCCGCCCAGACGGCTGTCTTCGGCCAACGCCACCTTTGCGCCCTCGGCAGCGGCCACGCGGGCGGCGCGCACACCACCGGATCCGCCGCCAATCACAAACAGGTCGTAGTCGAAATCCGCCATACCGGCCTTCCCCAGAATTCATGCCGGCCGAGGTATTTCACAGCATGGCCCGCGATGCCAGCCCGACGGTCCGCCCAAGCCTGCGGACCATGCAATCATTGGGATGCCGAAAGGGCTGACCGACCGTTCGTGACGGCCGGGCCTGATGACGGTTGCCTATTCTGCGACGTCGACGAACAGGTTCTCGGTGTCCATGACATCGATCCGCTCATGTTCGACGGTGCCGTTGTTGATGTCGCGCACTTCGACCGTGCCATCGCCGTTGCCGATCACCAGAACGTCACAGATATCGAGGAACAGGCCGTTTTCGACGACACCGGGGATCTGGTTTAGAACAAGGGACAATTGCGGCGCATTTCCGATGCGGCGCAGGTGCAGATCGAGGATGAAGTTGCCCTCATCGGTGCGGAAAGGTTCCGACCCGTTCAGCCTGAGCGAGGCCGAACGGCCCATGACATCCACGTTCGACAACATTTCCTCGATCAGCGCCTTGGTGGTCTGCCAGCCGAAAGGAATGACCTCTACCGGCAATGGGAACGCACCCAGCGTATCGACCTGCTTGGACGGATCGGCGATCACCACCATCTGATCCGAGGCCGTGGCCACGATCTTTTCCTGCAGCAAGGCACCACCGCCACCCTTGATCAGGTTCAGGTTGGCGTCGTATTCATCCGCCCCGTCGATCGTAAGGTCGAGCCAGCGCACCTCGTCGAGGGTCTTGATCGGCACGCCGACCTGGCGGGCCAGGTCCGCCGTGCGCTCGGAGGTGGCAACGCCGGTGATCTTCATCCCGTCTTCGCGCACCAATTCGCCAAGGCAGCGCACCATCCAGGCCGCCGTCGACCCGGTGCCGAGGCCCACGCGCATGCCGTCCTCCACGAACTCCACAGCGCGCCGGGCGGCCACGTATTTCGCTTTGTCGATCGGGGAAAGTTCGGCGGTCATGGCAATCAGGGTCCAGGCTTGGAGGGTGTCGTTAACTTCATAGCCAAGCCGGGCCTTCCGCGCGAGCCTAAATCGACCCGCCCGAGAAAGCCGCAACCACGCGGCCCAGGTGGATCTTGGGCAAGATCACCAGCATCCCCGGCCCGTCGAAGGACAGGTTGACGGGCCCTGTTGTGGCGATGTTCGACGTGCCGATCTTGCGCGAGGGATGAAACTCCAGACCATTGATGGGCCATTTCAGCCCGTCGGACTGCCCGGTCACCGACTGCATGGGAAAAAGGGACACCCGCGTGCCCGGCGGCAGATCCAGCGTGATACGGCCAGGCACATGACACACCAGGTCACTGGCCCCCAACACGACGCACCGCGCATCGGGCCGCGCCGCAAGAACATGGTAAACGGCCAATTCATGATCGACCCGCGCCCCGGTGAAGCCGACGGCGATCGTGAACGGAGCGTCCACATGGCGCAGCGTCTTTTCGAAGTCGGTGCTGTCTTGCTCGGCAATCAGATGGATCAGGTCGGACGGTATCTGCCCTTGCGCCGAGGGGGGGAGACTGTCCATATCTCCATAAACCGCATCCGGTGACAGCCCAAGGGCCAGCGATGCGATTGCCCCCCCGTCCGCGGCGACCAGACGGGGCGCATTGGTTAATGAAAGATCGAGATCTTTTTCGTCAAATGGCCCCCCGCCAAGCAGGGTAACGCCCGCCTCGGAACGAAAAATCGGTACGGTCGTCGGCACATTGTTGCCCATTTTGGCGATAATCTCCTTTGAAACGCCCTAATCAGGACGCGATTTTGGGGAATCACTTTGTCAGACGGTAACCAAGATTTAGAAAAATCGGGTCAGTTTCGGCGAGCAGAGTGATGTTGACATGAGTGATGCTAATAAAATCCTGACAGTGTCTTACGGCACGTTCTCCTGCACCTTGGAAGGGTTCGACAAACCTTTCGAAGCTATGAAGGCTATCGCCGAGTATTTTCGCGATCTCGCGGCCGAAGACCGATACTTCGGTGCCGAACCACCCACCCCCGACACCGACACCCTGCATCGGATCACCGAAGCGGCGATTGAACGCCGGGTCGAAGCAAAGATCATGGAACACGGTCTTTTGCTGCGCCAGGAACAAGACGAGGATGTGGCCGACGCAGACACCGACACCGGTGTCGCCGACGTCGAAGACGAGAGCACATCCGGCGCGCCCGTTGCGATCGCTTCGGCGACCAAACAAGAAACCGCAAAGGCAGCGCCTGAAACCGACCGCGCCGTCTCGGAGGATGACGACGCCGTCGCAGAGCCGTCGATCGCGGCAGATGACACCGTCGATAGCACGCCCGCCGTCGAGGCAGTTAAGGCCTCCACTCCGGAAACCGCAGAAGATGACGCGACTGATGCGACCGACCTGAGCAACGACAGCCTGCTTGGCCAGGACACGCTTGCCGCTGTCGAAGCTGCGATGGCCGGCGACACCGAAGAGACCAGCGAAGTCGATACGGTCGCTGACAAAGAGATGCCCGAAGCACAAAGCGCCGATGCCGCTTTGGACGATACTGCCGATGGCGAGGATTCCGTTGATGCCGTCGCTGCTGCGCTGGCAGCGGACGCGGCCTCCGCAGCGGACCAGCCCGCAACCGACACCGTCGAGAGCTTTTTCGCCGACACCGAAGAGGCCGAGATCGTCGACGTGCCCGCCATCGACACGGATACCGCCCTCGCCGCCCCTGCGCCGATGGACGGTGCCAGCGTCGCAGAGCGGCTTGCCCGGATCCGGCGCGCCGCGGCGGAAGAGGCCGATGATGCGGAGCCCGCCGTGTTCGCCGCGCCCGATGTCTCCGAAACGTCCGAAGCGATGAAAGACGGCGAAGACGCCTCCGAAGACTCTGTTTTGCGCGACGTTGTTGCCGCCCAGGAAGACGCCCGGGACATCGCCACGTCGGACGCCGACGGGGAAGCCGAAGCCGAAGCCGAAGCCGAAGCCGAAGCC
>CAYWTM010000102.1:0-12562 GCA_964460185.1 uncultured Roseicyclus sp.
ACAGTCGCTGAACCAAAGCCGTTCCGAAGGAATGTCGCAATCCCGAACCGCAGCATTGAAGACAGTCCATTCGTGGCGAGGAACCAACTGCGTTTTCCCAGCCTCAGCCGGGTTGGTTGTCGGGAAGTTCGACCCTTGGAAGACAATGCACCCCCAATTCGCGATCTCGGACAGTTCATTGAACGTACCGCCCACAACTTCGGTGGCGATCTCTGGGTCCAGTTCAAGCCCTGCGAAGTCGACAAAGATTTCGCACTCGGAAGCCGTAAGCCCGAGGGCCTGCAAGCCATCACGCAGAACGTCGCCTTCCAAGTCTTCGGCGCGCAGGTGGATCGCAGCGCGGGGAAAAGCTTTGAGCAGCAAACCGCTCCATAGGCCATTAACCAGATCAGACGCCGGAATAACTGCGATGAGATTTGGGTTTCTCGCCCGTGCAACTTGGAACAGACGGCTGATACCCTCGTCGCTTGGTTCCCTCATCACATATTGGGCGTCCATGTAAGCGGGATAGCGCGGCCAGTGTTTGCCAATACGTTCACCCGTTACATATGCGATCTCGTCGTGGGTCAGAACACGCCCGAGTTCCGGGTCTTTTTCGATCAGTGGCGGCAGGATAAAGTAAGGACGCACATGCTTTTGCATGGTCGGGCGGATACGCCCCGCTGCGTTGTATTCACCTTGCTTAAACCTTAGTGCCGGACGATATGGCAGCATCGTTGCGCTCCTCGGGTTGCTCAAAAAGTACCTTCCTCACAGTGTTCCTCCCGATCTTCTTTGAGAACAACGCGTAGTCGTTTCTCTCTTTTTGAATCCTGCCGAAAATGATGGCCGGATTAATCCCCAGTTCTTTCGCCAGCTTCTCTGCCGGCTGTACTGTTTTGGCGATCCGAGCAGTGGATTTACGCCAACGTTCTTCTGGTATTAGCATGTTAGAAGCAAAAGCATCCGCTTCCTCCTCCTGTTCGTCAACAGACGACGCATCAAACTGATCAAAAAAACCACTAGCGAGACCCGTCAATCGGTGCAGCACCACATGACCCACTTCATGAAGCAGGCTAAACCAAAAGTTGCCAATATCATCTTTTCTGAGCGTAAGGCCGATAACCGGCACTCCCTCTTCAATGAACGCGGCACCGTCGATGGTAAGGCCCGGGATTTGCCTCTCCGCGATGATGACGATACCCGCCTCATAGAGTTGCTGTTGGGCGCGACGCGGGCCATCTGAAAAAACACTGAGCTTGGGAAGCTGGTTCAGCCAGCCCGTTTTCACAGGGTCATAGCGTGGAATGCCTTCACGAATGATTTCCTTTGCGCGCGTTACCACTCGAGCGCGCCACGCGTGGAGCAAAACATCTTCGCTATGATCCTGAACGTTCAACCCTGTCCGCAACAAAGTGGGGCTACCAAAATCAATTCTGTTTTCTGCGATGTATTGTCGGAGCTGCGCCTCGTCCATGTCATCTGCAAACCAGCCGTTCGTGCGGCCATGTTTCAAGATCTTCTTGATACTCTCTTTGGAGACATCATCAATCACCTTGTCCAACCCCCGAAACTGAGGGTTGGGCTCGATGGTCGCGCTCAGGCGCACACCCAAAAGAGCAGCAACGCGAGCGTAGTTCTTTACGCTTATGGAGCTGTAGCGGTCAGCCTCATATCTCTGAACCTGCTGCTCTCTCACGCCCAAGCGCCAAGCGAGGTCTCGCTGTGTATAGCCCTTGGCAATTCGCGCAACGATCAGCATTAGACCTGGGTCGCTTTTCGCACGACGCTCAAGGGGCGCTGGCTTGCCTGTTCCCTTGGCGACATCATACGCTACGATAGCATCATTCAGGTCATCACGTTCGGCTTTCAAAGTCGCGGAAAGCTGTTTCACAACCTCAGGCGGCAAACCCTCGACGACTCGCTTAAGGGATGCATCTGTCGCTAACGCCTCATCAAGCGCGGCTACGCGCGAGCGAGCTTCGCGCAGTTCTTTTTCATTGAGGATGATGCCTGTGTTCATGCTCTCCGTATACCCAACAAATATGTTGTGATCAAGGGGCCCAACAAAATTGTTGTGACGCTATGGGTTTGCCAGCACCCGGTGGCTGGCCTCAAACCAAACCTTCTGGCTTCCCACCGAACCCCAATGCGCGCGTCTGGATGCGCAATAAACACAGAATGCGGCTGTTGAGGGGTGGTTCGTTTCATCGGATAGACATAGTAGCCTTGTCATCCAACCGACCGAGTTGGGCAGGTGGACCTTTGGCGCTAATCGCTACCCCAGTGATACCCAGCAAGGCACGAGCAAGAACGCGCAACAGGAGTCGTTGTTATAACTCTCTGATATTGCTGTATTTAATGGTGCCCGGGGGCGGAATCGAACCACCGACACGAGGATTTTCAATCCACTGCTCTACCCCTGAGCTACCCGGGCACGGGTTTGGCGGGCGCGGCCGCCTCGGGTGAGCGGCGTTCTAGGGCCTCTTGTGCGGGGTGTCCATAGGGCGGATGCGATTTTTGCGTGCCTTTCGACAGGCCGTGCGATCAATGCGTCTTGCGGTTCTCTTCGGCCAGTGCCGCGGCGGCGGCGTCGAGGTCTTCCGGATCATCGGACGGCACCGCATACGACCCGTTCAGCCAGCGTGCGAGATCCACATCCGCGCAGCGGCGCGAGCAGAACGGGCGGTAGTCCGGGCTGACGTCTTTGGCACAGATCGGGCAGGACATGGGGCGGAAGCTCCGGGCGGGAAACGGTGACCCGCCCAGTATGGAGTTCCCTGAAAACGGCTGCAAGCGGTGCGGTCCATGCTTGCGGCACCCTGCCCCACCGCGCTACCTACGGGGTACCCAAAAGGCGAAGGTACGCGAACCATGGATCCGATCACACGCAGGACGGCGATCGTGATGGCCAGCGCGGGGGCGATGTCGGCCTGTGTGCCCGCCATCGGCACGCCGGGCGATGGCGGGCCAAGCCGCGATCCTGCCTTTCGTCCCACCCCAAACGCCGCCTACGACGCATGGATGGCGGCCTTCCGCCCGCGTGCGCTGAGCCGTGGCATCGCGCAAGCAACGCTCGACCGGGGGCTGCGTGGCACGGGCTTTTTGCCGGGCGTGGTCGAGCGCGACCGCAACCAGACCGAATTCAGCCGTTCGACCGAGGATTACCTTGCAATTGTCGCGTCTGATGATGACGTCGCCCTGGGGCGCACACGCTATCAGGGCGCGCGCGCGATCCTGGCCGAGATCGAGGCGCGCTACGGTGTTCAGGCCCCGGTGATCGCGGCAATCTGGGGGGTGGAAAGCGCCTTTGGCACGCGGCTTGGCGATATTCCGGTGATTTCGGCCGTGTCGACGCTGGCCTACGAGGGGCGGCGCGGCCGGTTCTTCGAGGCACAGCTTATGGCAGCGCTGCGGATCGTCCAGAATGGAGACACGACGCCGGACCGTATGCTGGGCTCGTGGGCGGGGGCAATGGGCCACAGTCAGCTCATTCCCACCACCTACGAGGAATACGCCGTCGATTTTCGCGGCGACGGGCGGCGTGACATCTGGTCGAGTGATCCCACCGACGGGCTGGCCTCGACCGCGAACTACCTCAACAGGTTCGGCTGGCGGCAGGGCGATCCCTGGGGGATCGAGGTACAACTGCCGGCAGGGTTTGACGCGGGCACCACGGGCCGCGACCAGCGGCGCAGCGTGGCTGACTGGACGTCCCTCGGCGTTCGCACGGCCACCGGCGGCGCGTTGCCCGACCATGGGCCGGCGGCGATCCATGCCCCTCAAGGCGCCGCAGGGCCGGGGTTCCTTTTATTCCACAATTTCAACGTGATCCTTCGCTATAACGCGTCGACAAATTATGGAATCGGCGTCGGCTACCTGTCGGACCGGATCGCGGGGGCCGGGCCATTGCGGCAGGCCTTCGGGCCGGACGAGACGGGCCTGACACAAGATGAACGCAGGGAACTGCAGGTGCTGTTGAACAGGGCTGGGTTCGATGCGGGCACGCCAGATGGCGTCATCGGAAGCCGGAGCGAGGCCGCCATAAGCGCCTACCAGACCGCCAACGGTCTGACCGCAACCGGGGTGCCATCGCCCGCCTTGTTGCGGCGCTTGCGCTAAGTCGGCCAGATCTGCGTCAGCGGCCAGCGGTCGCGTTTGCGTTGCAGCTCCAGATGGCCAAGCGGTGTCCATCCGGCAATCACCACCTCAGCCCCGTCCTGCCGAAAGGCGCGGCGCGTGGCGTCTTCGATCTGGCGGCGGTCCTTCTTGGGCATCGGCGCCAGATCCAGTACCACTTGGCCGCCCAGCCCCCTCAGCCGCAATTGCCGCGGCAGGTCGCGCACAAGGCCCAGGTTGGCCCGCAGGCCTGCGGCAAGGTTGCTGTCAGCGCCGGTATTCACGTCCACCGCGATCAGCGCGCGCGTTGTCTCGATATAGGCGCTGGCCTGACCGGACAGCGCCACCCTGGGCCCCAGCAACGCCTCGACGGCATCCAGGACCCCGAGGGTTTCAAATGATCCGGCTACGTCGATCACCTCGTCGGGGTCCGGCACCGACCATTCCACCCAGGCCTGCAGATGCGCATCGGGCGCATCGACCAGCAATTCCGGTGCCCCGTCCAGATCCGCCAGAACCTGCCTGGCCAGCTCGCACATCGCTGTAATGTCGGCAGCGATGTCGGCATCCGAAACCTCTTCGCAGGCCGAACGAAGGATCAGGCCATAGTCGAGCCCCTCCATCGCATCATGGGCAATTTCCAGCAACCGATCGCGTTCGGCATCGTCCTTGATCGCGCGGCTGACATTCAGACCGGGCGCAAAGGGAGTGACGATGGCATAGCGGCTCTTGAACAGCAGGTTGGGGGTGACGGGGCTGGCCTTTCCGGCCTCGGTCGTGCCCGAGACCTGGACCAGCACCATGTCGCCCGGGTGCACATCCCTGGTTTTGCGCAAGAACCCGGTCTGCCCGCGCCCCAGATCGAGGGTGACACCACCCTGCCCCTTCATGGGACGTTCGGCCTTGGCGCGGTAGATGGCGCCAGGTGCAGGAGGCAGGTCCTCGGGCGGGTCGATGATCAGGTCTTCGAGACGTCCATCGACCATAAGTGCCGCGGCTGCCCGGCCGTCCACATGATCCAGAACAACGACGCGACCCTTCATGCATCCCCCCAGACGGGATAGCCCGCCGTCGATAGCAATTGCGCGGTTTCCGCCATCGGCAGGCCGACGATGGCACTGTAGCTGCCGGAAATCCACGGGATGAAGGCGCCCGCAGGCCCCTGGATGGAATAGCCGCCCGCCTTGCCCTGCCAGTCACCGCTGGCGAGATACGCCGCCGTTTCCGGCCCCGACAGCCGTTTCATCCGCACGCGGCTTTCGACAATACGATCCCAGATCCTGTCCCCGCGCCGCACGGCCAGGGCCGTATAGACCCGGTGACGCCGTCCGGACAAAGCCATCAGAAAAGCCCGCGCCTCGGCCTCGTCAGTGGGCTTGCCCATGATCCGGCGGCCCAGCGCGACGGTCGTATCCGCGCACAGCACGATATCGTCAGGCCCCGCCGCAACGGCGGCTGCCTTTTCATGGGCGATGCGCGCGCAGTAGGGACGCGGCAATTCGCCGGGGCGGGGGTCTTCATCGATATCGGGGGGCGTGATGGCATCGGGCGTTATGCCCAGAACGGCCAAAAGCTCCCGACGCCGGGGGCTGCCGGAACCCAGGATCAGTTTCATGGCGTCCTTCCACATCCTGCCCGAAGGCCACCGGGACGCGGCATGCGGGTTGCCGCCATGCCTATTTGAAGCGGTAGTTGATGCGGCCCTTCGTCAAATCGTAGGGCGTCATTTCAACTTGCACCTTGTCGCCAGCCAGAACACGGATGCGGTTCTTGCGCATCTTGCCTGCCGTATGTGCGATGATCTCATGGCCGTTCTCAAGCTCGACCCGGAATGTCGCATTCGGCAGGAGTTCCTTCACGACACCAGGAAATTCGAGCATTTCTTCCTTGGCCATGGTCTCTCCATTTGTGAGCGCAGCGCACCCGGCGCTGCAAGTGGGCGCTAAATGCGCCCTCAGCCCCAAAGTTTCAAGGCAAATCGGGCGAAACCCGGCACGCCCGCGTTCGTGACGGCCAAGTCGCGGCGACAATCGCCGTGCCGCGCCCCCCTCAAAGACGTTTCGCCCAGAATTGCAGAGGTTTGCGGCTGTCGCGTGTTTCGCCGATATCGCGCCAGGAAAACGCGGCTAGAACGCCGGGCAAAGGCGCATAACCACGCGCGCGCCAGAACGGATCAAGAGCGCGATAACCTTTCGGTCGGAGCGGATGATCCGCGGGCCGCACGACCGAGCAGAATGTTGAGAAAGTGAAATTCAGGCCCCTGGCATGCGCCTCCCGAAGATCAAAGAAACGGTGGCCTACCCCATGCCCCCTGAAATCCTTTAGCAAAACGGATTCAGCACAGTAGAAGGCATCGTTAAAGTCTATTTCCTGCCCCGTGAACGCCTCTCCGAAGTCGTCGGCGTGATCGGATAATGGCATTCCGGTCGATGCGCCAACCATCCGGTCGCCGTCAAAGGCCCCCGCCAGGATGGTGTCGCCGCGCGCGTAGGATTGCAGGTAGCCGCGCTCATATTCGGGATCGCCGTCATACAGATATGGCCAGTCGCGAAAAACCGTGATCCGCAAACGGGCAAGGTCATCGACGACCTCGGCGATGTCTTCGCCGACGAAAGTCCGGTAGCTCAGGCTCATGCGGAAACCTGGGCGATCCAATCGGCGAGGTTGTAGTAGGTCACGACCCGCGTGATGCGGCCGTCCGCCACGGAAAAGAAACCGCCCGCGGGCAAGACATAGGTCTGGCCATGGGCGTCGGGCAGGCCGGAATCAGTTTCCAGGTAACGGCCATTCACGGTGAATTCCGCCCCGGCGCGGCTGCCATCGGGGCTTGCCATCACCACCACGTCGCTCAGCGTTTCGGCATAACAGCGCGCCATGTGTTCGCAAAATGCGCGAAAGGCGTCGACACCGACGCGCACCTGGCCCTCGTTCACATGGTGGGCGACATCCGGCGAAAGGCATGCAAGCATCCCATCGATGTCGCGTGCATTGAACGCATCGTAGTAGCGGGTGATCAACGCGTGCGTATCAGTCATCCTGGATCTCCGAAGGCGGGCCGAACCGGTCCTTGATCCGGCCGATGATCTGGTCGCGCGCCTGACGGTAGGCATCCAGCTTTGCGTCGCGCGTCTCGCCCAGCCCGGTAGGGTCGAGGATGGGCCAGTATTCGACATCCAGATGGTAATGCCGGGTCAGGTCCAGCGCCCGGCGCTGGCTTGCCGGGGACAGCGCGACCACAAGGTCAAAGCCCGACAGGTCATCGCCCCATTGCTGCATCTCGTCGAAACTGCGCGTGCGATGACGTTCCAGCGGCACATTCAGCTCCGAGCAGACCGCAACGGCAAAGCCGTCGATTTCAAGATCGTTTTTCACGCCCGCCGATTGCACATAGGCACGGTGACCATAGAATTTCTTCATCAGCCCTTCGGCCATGGGAGACCGTGTCGCGTTATGGTCGCAACAAAACAGCACCGAGGATGGGAAGTCCGCCGCCACCTGGTCAGCTGCCGAAATGCAGCACGCAAATCAGGGTGAAAAGGCGCCGCGCGGTGTCTGTATCGACCTCGGCCTTGCCTTCGAGGCGCTCTTGCAGAACCCGCGCCCCTTCGTTGTGAATGCCGCGCCGGGCCATGTCGATCGCCTCGATCTGCGACGGCGGCAGCGTCTTGACCGCGTTGAAATAGCTTTCGCAGATCTGCCAGTAATCCTTGACCACTTGCCGGAACGGGCTGAGCGACAGGTGGAATTCGGCGGCATCCTCGGCGCTTTCGGTATCAACGTCGAACACCAATCGTTTTTCACGGATCGCCAGCGTCAGGTGATAGGGGCCATCGGGGACCGTGCGATCCTCCCGGCCCGGGAGCAAAAAGGAGTTCTGCTCCAGCAGGTCGAAAATGGCGACCTTGCGTTCCTGTTCGATCTCGGGCGTCGGGGCAGGCATGCCGCCGGTGTCGATATCGATCTGGCTGATATGCATTGTCACGTCTCCTCCCCTCCGGTTTGGTTCAAACGGTCAAGCCGCGCCCGCACCGACAGGCCATGCGCCTCGAGGCTTTCCGATCTGGCAAGAATCTCCGCAGCCGGACCAATAGCGGCAAGCGCTGCTGGTGTCATCTGCGCCATGGTAGTCCGCTTCATGAAATCCAGCACGCTCAAGCCGCTTGAGAACCGCGCGGACCGCGCAGTTGGCAAGACATGGTTGGGCCCACCCACGTAATCGCCGATGGCCTCGGGCGTCCATGCCCCCAGAAAGATCGCACCGGCATGGGTGATCTTGTCGGACAGCGCTTCGGGATCGGCCACGCACAGCTCAAGGTGTTCGGGTGCCAGACGATCCGACAGGGCCGCGGCTTCGTCCATGTCGCGCACCGTGATGACGGCGCCGTAATCGCGCCAACTGGCGCCGGCGATCTTGCGTCGTTCCAGCGTTTTCAGTCGCGTTTCGACCGCTTGGGCCACCGCCTGCCCAAAGGCTGCATCATCGGTGATCAGGATCGATTGCGCGACCTCGTCATGTTCGGCCTGGCTAAGCAGGTCGACGGCGATCCAGTCGGGATCGTTATCCTTGTCGGCGATCACCAGGATCTCGGACGGGCCCGCGATCATGTCAATGCCGACCTTGCCGAAGACACGGCGTTTGGCCGCGGCGACAAAGGCATTGCCGGGCCCGGTGATCTTGTCGACCGGGCGGATGGTATCCGTGCCATAGGCCATGGCCGCGATGGCCTGTGCACCGCCGATGCGATACACCACATCCACACCCGACAGGTGCGCGGCCAGCAAGACCAGCGGGTTCGCCTTGCCATCGGGGGTCGGTGCACAGATCGTCAGCCGCTTGACGCCAGCCACCTGCGCCGGGATCGCATTCATCAGCACCGAAGACGGATAGCTGGCCAGCCCGCCGGGCACATACAGCCCCGCCGCCGAAACCGGCGTCCAGCGCCAGCCAAGTGTCGCGCCATCGGGATCGGTCCATTTCGCGTCCCTGGGTATCTGCCTTGCGTGATAGGCGCGGATCCGGTCGGCGGCCTGTTCCAGCGCCTTGCGTTCGACCGCGGGGACGGTGGCGATGGCGGCTGCGATCTCGTCTTGGGAAAAGGCCATGGTTTCGGGGGTCAGCGTCATCCGGTCGAACCGTTCGGTCAACTCGATCACGGCCTCATCGCCGCGTGCACGGACATCGGCGATGATGGCGGCCACGATATCGTCAACCTCGGGAGCGTCCTCGCGCTTCATCTCCAGAAGTGCGCCAAAGCGCGCTTCGAAATCCGAGTTCTTGGTGTCCAGAAACTCCGGCATGACCGTCCCCTTTTGCACGTTCCCACCGTCTAACGTTTCCGGGCGGCAGGGTGAAGCCGCGAACTGCGCGACATGACTGATCTATGTCAAATGAATGTCCCGGATAGTCGGTAGGGTGCTGAAGGGTCGGTTTTGCTCGAGGCCGGACCGAGACCAGGAGGCCACGCAGGAGGAAACGCGATGAAATCAATTCTCGCAGGTGCAGCACTGACAGGATGCCTTTTCTTCGCAGGGTGCGCCGCAATGGCCGATACCGCAGGCGAACTGGAATACACGCACAGGTGTTCCGCCTGTCACGGCATGACCGGTCAGGGCGATGGCTCACTCGCCGATCTGATGACGGTGGAGGTGCCGGACCTGACCCGGATTTCGCAACGAAACGACGGCGAATTTCCCATGTTGCACATCATCGAGGTGATTGACGGACGGAGCGACATTCGTGCGCACGGGGTTCCGATGCCGGTCTGGGGGGATCGTTTCAGCATCGAGATTGCACCTGAAACCAGCGAATACGGGGCCGAGTTGATCGTTCGCGGCAGGATCCTGGCGCTGGCCACCTACCTGCAATCGATCCAGCAATAACCCCGCGCACGCCCGGACGGACCGGGGCGCATCAGGCGCGGTCCAATGGCCACACCATGAAAAGATCATCGATATACCGCCCGCCATCCCACATGGCGCGCGGGACCACGCCGTGTCGGGTGAACCCGGCCCGTTCATAGGCGGCGATGGCGGCGCTGTTGCCAACGGCAACCTCCAGTTCCAGTTGCACGATGCCCGCCTGGCGCGCGTCTTGCGCCAATTGCACAAGGATGCGGTCCGCATGCCCCTGCCCCCGCGCCTCCGGGCGCACGTAGACGGAAATGACCGCGGCCCGGTGAGCGGCCTTGGCGCTGCGGTGCCGGGCATAGGCCGCGCAGCCTAGAATCCCGTCGCCCTCGAACAGGGCCAACAGATACAGGTCAGACAACCATTGGCGGATCTCGGCCTCGGGCTTCGCCGCCCATTCCGCGTGGGTGCTGCCGAAGGCTTCGGGATGATCGGCAAGCATGGTCAGCCGGATATCGCGGAACGCCGCCCAGTCGGCCGGCATGGCGCGCCGGATGATCATTCCGGGTGGGCCGGCGTCTTTCCGGAAGGCGCGATGTAGGGCTTGGTCACATCTTTCAGCGTGACGTCCAGCGCCTCGACGTCGACGGCCACCACACCATCCCCCGCCAGGACCAGCGTGATCCGGCCGGTTCCGTCTTCTCCGGCTGCCCAGTCGATGGCCAGCACCGACAAGACCAGATCCGCCTCGGACCGGTCGATGCCCTGGCTGGCCACACCCAACGCATCCTCAATAACCAAGACGGATTGTACCCGCTCAGGTGTGGCGCCTGGTGTGCGGCCTTCCCAGCGAAACCGGTTCATCAGCACCGCGAAACGCCGGCGCCTGCGGTCCCATGTCATTTCCGACATGGGAAATATGGCGTCCTGCGCGAGGGACGAGATCACCTTCAGATCGTCCTCGTCCAGCGCCTTGAGCGCGACGGGTGCATCGCGCCTGCCATCCTCGAACCGTGCATCCTCAACCATCGCCGTCCACCCGTTCCACGTCGGCGCCCACGCCCCTGAGCTTGCGCACCAGGTGCTCATATCCGCGATCCAGATGATACACGCGACTGACCACGGTTTCACCTTCTGCGGCCAGCCCGGCCAGAATCAGGCTGACCGATGCACGCAGATCGGTCGCCATCACCGGCGCGCCCTTCAACCGGCTCACCCCGGTCACCTTGGCCGTGCCGCCATGCACGTCGATCCTGGCGCCCATCCGGATCAGTTCCGGCGCATGCATGAACCGATTCTCGAAGATGGTTTCTTCCAGCGTTGCCACACCATCGGCAAAGCACATCAGCGCCATCATCTGCGCCTGCAGGTCGGTGGGAAAACCCGGAAACGGGGCGGTCGTCACATCGACCGGGCGCACGCGCCCGCCGGGATGACGCACCTTCAGGCCCGCTGCGGTCTGGGAGATTTCAAGCCCCGCCTCTTCCATCTTGTCGCAAAGCGCAGCCACCAGCGACCGCTCACCGCCCAAGAGCTCCACCTCGCCACCGGCAATGGCGGGCGCGATCATGTAGGTGCCAAGCTCGATCCGGTCCGAGATCACGCGATGCGTCGTGCCATGCAGCCGATCAACGCCCCGGATCACCATCTCGGACGTGCCGGCCCCTTCGATGTCGGCGCCCATCGCGATCAGGCAATCGGCCAGCGCCTTGGTGTCGGGTTCGCGTGCGGCATTGCGGATGACGGTCGTGCCCCTGGCCCGGACGGCCGCGCACATCACGTTTTCCGTTGCACCGACCGAGGGGAAGGGAAATGCGATCTCGGCCCCTTTCAGGTCGCCCCGGGCGTGCACGTACCCTTCCTTGAGCTCGACCTTCGCCCCCATGGCCTCGAGACCCGCGATATGGAAATCCACCGCGCGCGCACCGATGGCGCAACCGCCCGGCAGGCTGACCACCGCCTCGCCGGTGCGTCCGATCAGGGGACCAAGCACATTGAAGGACGCGCGAAGTTTGCGCACGATCTCGTAATGGGCGGTGTGGCTGGTCAGGTCAGCCGCCGACATGGCAAGGGTCTGGCCGTCGCTCAGCCGCCCGATCTCGACGCCCAGGCTTTCCAAGAGCACCGACAATGTCCGCACATCGGACAAGCGCGGCACGTTGGTAAGGGTCAGCGGTTCATCCGACAAGATCGCCGCACACATCAGTTTGAGGCAGGTGTTCTTGGCCCCCGCAATCGGGATCTGCCCCGACAAAGGGCCACTGCCCTTGACCACGATCCGATCCATCTGCTCTGCCCCTTTTGCCTTGGCTCATGCCTCGCCGGATTGGTCCGGCGGGCTTGTCTTTTCGTCTTCGGCCCGGGCGCGCGCCTGTGCCTTGCGCCGCGCAAGGTTGGCTTTCAGCGCTGCCTTCAACCGCTCATCGCGGATGGCGGCTGCGGATTTCGGCCTGTCATGTCGCTTTTCGTCCCGTGCCATGTGCCCGGTTTACCCGGACCTGCCGGAAGGGTCCAGATTGCGCTTGCATGGGGGGGAAGATGCCCTTAAACGACCGCCCACGATGCTGTGGTAGCTCAGTGGTAGAGCACACCCTTGGTAAGGGTGAGGTCGAGAGTT
>CAYWTM010000103.1:0-12447 GCA_964460185.1 uncultured Roseicyclus sp.
CGGCCAGACGCCGCCGTCTTGGCCGATCTCACCCGGATCGAAGCGATCTGGGCCGGGGCTCTGGCCGGGTCGGGCGGGCCGTTCCTGTTTGGGGACTATACCCTCGCCGATGCCTTCTATGCGCCGGTCGCGGCCCGGATTGCGGGCTATGGCCTGCCGGTCTCGGACGCGGCAAAGGCCTATGTGCAGGCACATCTGACCCATGGCCCCTTCCGCCGCTGGCGGGCGATGGGATTTGCCCATGGTCCCGAACAAGGCACCTACGAGATGGGGCTGCCCCGCGCACCGTTCCCCGCGCCGAAGCCGATCCCCGCACGGGCCGTGCCATCGGGCCCATCGCTGAACGCCACCTGCCCCTATTCCGACAAGCCGGTGACCCACTTCGCCGACATCGGCGGGCGCGTATTCGGGTTTTGCAACGCGTTTTGCCGCGACAAGACCGTGGCCGACCCCGAAGCGTGGCCGGACTTCATGGCGATTTACGATTCGTAAAGGGGTTGGCGGTTAGGCGTTAACTATGTTTGACGCAGCCCGCCCCGAAAGCCTGTCGCGCACCCGAACCGTCGCCTTCGAGGGGTTGGAGGCGCGCCGGGTCGAAGTCCAATGCGCGGTTACCGCAGGCATCCCTGCCTTCGCCATCGTCGGCCTGCCGGACAAGGCCGTGTCCGAGGCGCGCGAACGGGTGCGCACGGCCCTGCAAGCCATGGCCATCGCCCTGCCCTCGAAACGCATCACCGTGAACCTGTCACCTGCCGATCTGCCCAAGGAAGGCTCGCATTTCGACCTGCCGATCGCCCTTGCCCTGCTGGCCGCCCTCGACATCGTGCCGCGCGACAAGGTGGACGGCGCGATGGCGTTGGGCGAGCTGTCGCTGGATGGCACATTGGTTCCGGTCATCGGCGCGCTGCCCACGGCGCTTGCTGCCGGCGAAGAGGGGCGGGTGCTGCTGTGTCCGGCAGGCTGCGGCGCCGAAGCGGCCTGGGTCGGGGCGACGCCGGTCTACGCGGCGCACAACCTTGCGGAACTGATCGCACACCTCACCGACCGCGCGCCCCTGGAACCGGCCTTGCCCGGTGAAGTACGCCACGAGGTCAGCAACAAATGCCTGTCCGAGGTGCGCGGGCAGGAACGCGCCAAGCGCGGCCTGGAGATCGCGGCGGCGGGGCGGCACCACATCTTCATGGTCGGCAGTCCCGGATCAGGCAAATCGATGATGGCCGCGCGACTGCCCGGCCTGTTGCCGCCGCTGTCCGCACCCGAGGCGCTGGAGACATCGATGATCCATTCCCTCGCAGGCCTTCTGGACGAAGGCGGCATCTCGCGCACACGGCCCTACCGGGCCCCGCATCACACGGCCTCGATGGCGGCGATCGTGGGCGGCGGGCGCGGGGCCAAACCCGGCGAAATCAGCCTTGCCCATAACGGGGTCTTGTTTCTCGACGAATTCCCGGAATACCCCCGCGCCGTTCTGGAAACCCTGCGCCAGCCGATCGAGACCGGCGATGTGGTCGTGGCGCGTGCCAATGCCCACGTCACCTATCCGTGCCGGTTCCTGTTGATCGCGGCGGCCAATCCCTGCCGCTGCGGGCAGCTTTACGATGCCGGGCAGGCCTGCGGGCGCGCGCCGCTGTGCGGACAGGAATACCTGGGCAAGATCTCCGGTCCGCTGATGGACCGTTTCGATCTGCGGCTTGAGGTGCCGCCGGTCGACTATGCCGATCTGGACCTGCCGGCCGCCGGTGAAACCAGCGCCGAAATCGGCAAGAGGGTCGCCGCCGCGCGTCAGATCCAGGCGGACAGGTTCGCCGGTCTGGGGGTGGCCGCGCGGGTCAACGCCGATGCCGAAGGCGCGTTGCTGGATGAAATCGCCACGCCTGATGCCGCAGGCAAGGCGCTATTGCTGCAAGCGGCCGAAAAGATCCGTCTGACAGCGCGCGGTTACCACCGGATGCTGCGCCTTGCGCGCACCATCGCCGATCTGGAAGGCGATGCTCAGGTCGGCCAGCCGCATATCGCGGAGGCCATCGGCTATCGCCTTATGGGCGGACAACCGGCCTGAAGATAACCGGCCTGAAGATCACGCCAGCCGACCTTCGATCGCATCCCAGATCAGGCCTGCGACATTCACACCGTCAAAGCGTTCGAGTTCCTGAATGCCGGTGGGAGAGGTCACGTTGATCTCGGTCAGCCAGCCACCGATCACGTCGATGCCGACAAAGATCTGACCCATCTCGCGCAGGCGCGGGCCGATCGCGGCGCAGATCTCGCGCTCGCGGTCGGTCAGGCCGATCTTTTCCGCGCGACCGCCCACATGCAGGTTCGACCGGGTTTCCCCGACCGCCGGCACACGGTTGATCGCCCCCACGGGTTCGCCGTCGACCAGGATCACGCGCTTGTCGCCGGCCGCCACATCCGGCAGGAATTTCTGCGCGATCAACGGTTCCCGGTTCATGCCGGTGAACAGTTCATGGAGCGAATTGAGGTTGCGGTCGCTTTCGGGCAGGCGGAACACCCCGGCACCACCATTGCCATACAGAGGTTTCAGGATGATATCGCCATGCGCCTCCTTGAAGGCGCGCAGCACCGACAGGTCGCGCGCGATGGTGGTTGGTGGTGTCAGATCGGGGAAATCGAGCACCAGCAGCTTTTCTGGCGAATTGCGCACCCAGAACGGATCGTTGACGACGAGCGTCTGCCCCTTCAACCGGTCCAGCAGGTGCGTGGTTGTGATATAGCCCATGTCGAACGGCGGGTCCTGCCGCAGCCAGACCACGTCGACATCGGCCAGGTCCAGATCGAAAACGGGGCCCAGATGGGCGTGGTCGCCCTGCACGCGCTGCACGCTCAGGCTGTGGGCGCGCGCCATGATACGCCCCTCGCGGTAGCTCAGGTGATCGGGCGTGTAAAAGATCAGATCATGCCCGCGCGCCTGCGCCTCCTCGGCAAGGCGGAACGTGCTGTCCGCATCGATATTCACCGATCCGATCGGATCCATCTGAAAGGCCACCTTCATCGCCCGTCTCCTGCCAATTGCCATCCACCCTTACTTGGCGCGGCGGGCGGAAAGGTGCAATGGGCAAGCGGTCAGGCGGCCTGCAGCGCATTGGGGATCACGTCGATGCGTCCGCTGCGGTCCACCAAGGCCACATCGAAGCGCATGGGCGTCAGAGACCCCGCAGGGAAAAAGCCAAGACACGCCTCGGCGCTGGCCAAAAGGCGGGCGATCTGGCGCTTCGTCAGATGATCGGCCGCCTGTGCGAACGTGCGAGAGGATTTGACTTCGACAAAGATCACCTCGCCGTCCTTTTCAAAGATCAGGTCTATTTCGCCACCCGGCCCCCGCCACCGACGGATCAAAAGCCTGTGGCCGTGATCGACATAGGCGCGCGCAACCTGATCCTCTGCGGTCTTGCCAGCAAGGTAGGATGTCAATCCGCTCAACCGTTGTCCTTCAACATCAGGGCGCGTTGATAGACATCGCGCCGGGGCAACCCCAGTGTTTCCGCCACATGCGCGGCGGCATCCTTGACCCGCATCTGCGCCAGTGCTGTTCGCAGCGCAGAGTCGATATCGACCTGTGCAACCTCGACCGCCACCGGGTGGCCAACAACCAGCACGATCTCCCCTTTCAAGGTCACGTCGGCCAATCCATCCCGCAAACCCGCCAGGCTACCGCGGCGCACCTCTTCGAAACGCTTCGTCATCTCACGGCACAGCGCGGCCTCACGGTCTTCGCCCCATGCCTCGCACAATTCCCCTAACAATCGGTGAATGCGCCTCGGGCTTTCATACAAGATGAGCGTCGCCGGCACCGACCCGATATCTGCCAGCCAGCGTTGGCGTGCGCCGCTCTGGGCCGGCGGAAATCCCGCGAACATGAACCTGTCGGACGGCAAGCCAGAAATGCTCAACGCCATGATCGCGGCCGATGGCCCCGGGGCTGATGTCACCAGGTGACCGGCATTGATCGCCGCGCGAGCCAACTGAAACCCGGGATCCGCCACCACGGGCGTTCCCGCCTCGGAACAATAGGCCACGCTCTTGCCTTCGGCCAACGCGGCCAGAATCCTCGGGCGCGCCTCGGCCCCGTTGTGGTCGTGATAGGGCCAGATCGGACGGCCCGCGATCTTCACCCCGTGCAGTTCCATCAGATGCCGGGTCGTGCGTGTATCCTCGGACGCAATCACATCGGCGCTTGCAAGGATATCCAGTGCCCTCAGCGTGATGTCCCGTGCCGCCCCGATCGGGGTCGCCACGAAATAGAGCCCCGGCCCCAACGCAACCTGGCGTGCGGGGCTGGTACCATGCGGCTGGTCGTGTTCCATCGGTGTGTTCCCGCCGTTTGTTCCCTGCCCCGAGACGGGCATCGTTTACTTGCCTTGACGGACGCCTTAGCCTAACCCCCGCAACACCGTGCAGCGCCCCAGGGAGGTTCGTGTTTCATGTTTTCCGCTTTGCGTCTATTCCGCAACCCGTTGCGCCGTTTTGGGCTCTTGGCCATCGCGGGTCTCTTGGCGGCCTGTCAGATGGGCGGTCCCATCGGGGGTGGGCCCAATGTCAGCGGCCAGACCGTGCAGGTGGCCATGCTGTTGCCGATGACGTCGCAGCAGGGCGGAGACGCCGTGATTGCACGCAGCCTGGAAAACGCCGCGCGCCTTGCCGCTGCGGATTTTGCCGGCGTCACCATAGAAATCACCGTTTACGACACTGCCGGCCAATCGGCCCAGGCCGCATCGGTCGCGCGCGACGCAGTATCGGCGGGAGCCGACGTCATCGTCGGACCGCTGCGTTCGGATGCGGCGGCAGCGGTTGGCGTCGCCGTCGCGAATTCCAATGTCAGCGTTCTGAGCTTTTCCAACAATACCGAGATCGCGGGCGGCAATGTCTTTGTATTGGGGCACACGTTCCAGAACACGGCGGCGCGCATCGTCAGCTATTCGGCGGCGCAGGGGCGCAATCGCATTGTCCTGACCCATGCCCAGAACCTCGCCGGTGAGGTGGCGCGCGATGCCGTGTTGCGCGCGGCGCAGGCCGGAGGGGCCACCGTCGTCGGCACGGTTCCCTACGAATTTTCCCAATCCGGCGTGATCAACGTCGTGCCGCAGATCGTGGCAGCGGTCCGCGACAACGAGGCCAACGCCCTGATCCTGACATCCGATTCCGCCGGCGCCCTGCCCTTTTTCGCGCAGCTGCTGCCCGAAAACGGGCTGGACACCGAGGCCGTTCGCCTGATGGGTCTGACCCGGTGGGATACGCCGCCGCAGACGCTCGAGTTGTCGGGGTTGCAGGGCGGCTGGTTCGCGGTTCCCGATCCGAGTGCCGCCGCCGACTTCAACGCCCGCTACGAGGCCACCTACAGCATCCCTCCGCATCTCCTGGCAGCCCTAGGCTATGATGCGATCGCCGCCGTTGCGGGAACCGCCACCTCTGCCGGGCGGCTTGGCCCCGCGGATCTTTCGGCTGGCACTGGTTTCGAGGGTGCAAACGGGGTATTCCGACTGCGCGGGGATGGCACCAACGAACGGGCCATGGCCATCGCGCAAGTAATTGACAACCAGGTAGCCGTCATTGACCCCGCCCCAAGACGCCTCGGCGGTTTCGGTTTCTGACCGGAACCCGACACTCCCCCCGATTGCTTCGGAACCGGGCGAACTTATCGTCCCGGCCCACGACCTGCTGGACGAAGAGGCGCTGATCACGCGCCTGGATGCGGTGACCGAAGGGCTGGATGATCCGGGACAGATCCGGGCGGCGACGGTTGCGCACCTGCTTGAGGTGCAGACGGCAGGGCGCGCGGTGATCGAAGCGGCCGTCGCCGAACAGCCGCTGACCGCGCGTCGCATCACCCGCGCATATACCTACCTGACCGACGGCCTGGTGCGCGGGGTGCTGCATGTCGCCCGCGCGCGCCTGCACCCGAACCCGATGCCCAGCGATACCGAACGTGTCGCCGTGATGGCCATTGGCGGATACGGTCGCGGTGAGATGGCGCCCTATTCCGATGTCGATCTGCTGTTCGTGACACCGTGGAAAATGACCGCCGCCATCGAGCGCGTCATCGAATCCTCGCTGTACATGCTGTGGGATCTGCACCTGAAGGTCGGTCATTCCAGCCGCACCGTGAAAGAATGCGTGCGTCTGGGAAAGCAGGATTACACCATCCGCACCAGCCTGCTTGAGATGCGGTTTCTGACCGGCGACGCCGCGATTGCCGAGGATCTGCACGACGCGCTGCGGACCCAGCTTTTCCGCGGAACCACGGGCGAGTTCATCGAGGCCAAGCTGGAAGAACGAAGCAACCGCCACAAGAAACAGGGTGGCCAGCGCTACATGCTGGAACCCAATGTCAAGGAAGGCAAGGGCGGCCTGCGCGATCTTCAGACGCTGTACTGGATCGCCAAGTACGACAAGCAGGTCGAACGCGTGTCCGAACTGGTCGACCTGGGCGTTTTCCTGCCCGAAGAATTTGCAGCCTTCGACGCGGCAGAACGGTTCTTGTGGGCCGTCCGGTGTCATTTGCACCTGATCGCAGGGCGGGCGCAGGACCAGTTGACCTTCGACAATCAGGTCGAGATCGCAAAGCGGCTTGGCTACGCGGATCACTCCGGTCGACGCGCGGTCGAACACTTCATGCAGGATTATTTCCGCCACGCCACCAAGGTGGGCGAACTGACCCGGATCTTCCTCACCGAACTTGAGGCAAGGCATGTCAAACAGGAACCCGCGATCTTTGGCCTGCTTCGCGGGCGCACGTTCCGCAAGAAGCTGAAGGAAGGATACGCGGTCAAACAAAACCGCATCACCTTTGAAAACGAGAGCGCGTTCTTTTCCGACAAGCTCAACATCCTGCGCCTGTTCGAAGAGGCGTTGCGCACCGGGTTCTTGATCCATCCGGAGGCGATGCGGGCGGTCTCGGCACATCTGAACCTGATCGACGACGACATGCGCCGCGACCCCGAGGCCGTGCGGATCTTTCTGGACCTGATGCTGAAACAGGGCAATCCCGAACGCGCCCTGAGGCGAATGAACGAGCTTGGCGTTCTGGCTGCCTTCTTGCCGGAATTCGCGCCGATCGTGGCGATGATGCAGTTCAACATGTATCACAGCTACACGGTCGACGAGCACACGATCCAGGTCATCTCGGCGCTGGCGCAGATCGAACGCCGCGAACTGATCGAGGAATTGCCGGTCGCCTCGCGCATCTTGGAAAACGGTCTGAACCGCAAGGTTCTGTATGTGGCGTGCCTGCTGCATGACATCGGAAAGGGCCGCAAGGAGGATCACTCGATCGTCGGCGCACGGATCGCTCGCACGGTCGCACCGCGGTTGGGTCTGAAACCGGCGGAATGCGAAACCGTCGAATGGCTGGTGCGCTATCATCTGCTGATGTCGGACATGGCGCAGAAACGCGATATTTCCGACCCGCGTACGGTGCGTGATTTCGCCAAGGCGGTCAAAACCCGCGAGCGGCTCGATGTCTTGACGGTTCTGACCGTCTGCGACATTCGCGGCGTCGGCCCCAACGTGTGGAACAATTGGAAGGCCACGCTGCTGCGCGGACTGTACCGGTCGACCTCGACCGCGTTGGAAACCGGGCTGGAAGACCTCAACCGGGACAAGCTGGAAAGCGAGGCCAAGCGCGCCCTGCGCGAGGCGCTGGATGGTTGGCCGAAACCCGATCTCAAGGCCGAGATCGACCGCCATTACGGTCCCTATTGGCAGGGCCTCGACCTCACGAGCCAGATCACCTTTGCAACGCTTCTGCGCGGGCTTGGCGGCGACGAGATCCACATAGACACCCAGCAAGACGAAGACCGCGACGCCACGCGGGTCTGTTTTGCGCTGAATGATCACCCAGGCATCTTCTGCCGCCTTGCGGGCGCGCTGAGCCTCGTGGGCGCGAACGTGGTGGACGCGCGCACGTACACGTCCAAGGATGGCTATGCCACGGCCGTCTTCTGGGTGCAGGACGCGGATGGCAACCCGTTCGAGACCGCGCGCCTGCCCCGTCTGAAATCGATGATCGAAAAGACCCTCAAGGGCGAGGTCATTGCGTCACGCGCATTGGAGGGTCGCAACAAGATCAAGAAACGCGAACGCCCCTTCGATGTTCCGACCACCATCACCTTCGACAACGAGGGGTCCGAGATCTACACGATCATCGAGGTCGACACCCGCGACCGGCCCGGGCTGCTGTACGATCTGACCAAGACGCTTGCGGCCTCGAACATCTATATCTCGTCAGCGGTGATCGCGACCTATGGCGCGCAAGTGGTCGACACCTTCTATGTAAAGGACATGTTCGGCCTGAAGCTGCACACCAAGTCCCGGCAAGAAGGCCTGGAACGCAAATTGCGCGACGCGATTGCGCGGGTCGCGGAACGGGCGGGGGCCTGACATGACCGGTGCCGCCCGGCCGATCCGGCTGCTTTCAGGGTTCGTCACGGTCGGGTTCTGGACCCTGGGCAGCCGCGTCTTGGGCTTCGTGCGCGACATCCTGATCGCCGCCTTCATGGGGGTCGGCCCGGTATCGGAGGCGTTCTTCGTCGCCTTTGCCCTTCCCAACATGTTCCGCCGTTTCTTTGCCGAAGGCGCGTTCAACACGGCTTTCGTGCCGATGTTTTCCAAGAAACTCGAGGCAGATGACGATCCGCTGGACTTTGCCCGTGACGCGTTTTCGGGGCTGGCCTCGGTCCTGATCGTGTTCACGCTTCTGGCGCAAATCGCCATGCCCTGGCTGGTTCTGGCGATGGCATCCGGCTTCGCCGGGGACGTGCGGTTCGAACTGGCGGTGGATTTCGGGCGCATCGCCTTTGGCTACATCTTGTTCATTTCGCTGGCGGCCCTGTTGTCGGGCCTGCTGAACGCAACCGGGCGTTTCGCGGTGACCGCGGCCGCGCCGATCTTGTTGAACCTGATCCTCATCGCACTGCTGGTGTTGGCCGATCACGGCGCATTCCCGGGTCTCGTCCCCCAACCCGAAGGCGACATCAGCCCCGAAGACCTGCAAGGCCTGCACTACGGCGCATTGCTGACATGGGGGGTCTTGATCGCGGGCGTGGCACAAGTGGCGCTGGTGTGGTTCGCCGCCGCGCGGGCGGGATATCGACTGGTTCCGCGCAAGCCACGCCTGACACCCGAGATGCGGCAACTGGCCGTGATCATGCTGCCTGCGATGCTGGCGGGCGGCGTGGTGCAGGTCAATCTGCTGGTGGGCCGGCAGGTGGCCAGTTTCTTTGATGGTGCGATCGTGTGGCTCAGCCTTGCGGACAGGCTCTACCAACTGCCTCTGGGCGTCGTGGGCATCGCCATCGGTGTGGTTCTTCTGCCCGATCTGTCGCGCCGCCTTCGCGCCGAAGATGGGGAAGGCGGGCGCTACGCGCTCAGTCGAGCGGGCGAAGTGTCACTGGCGCTGACGGTTCCGGCCGCGGTCGCGCTATGCACCATCCCCGTGCCACTGGTGTCTGTCTTGTTCGAACGCGGAGCTTTCGGGGCCGATGACAGCGTCCAGACGGCCCTGGCCCTTGCGGTCTATGGTGCGGGATTGCCGGCATTTGTGCTGCAAAAGGTGCTGCAACCGCTGTATTTCGCACGCGAGGATACCAAGACACCCTTCCGCTATGCGTTGATTGCCATGGCCATAAACGCGGTGGCCGCAGTCGGGCTGGCCTATGCCATAGGGTTTCTGGGGGCCGCCATCGGGACATCTCTGGCCGGGTGGGTCATGGTCTGGCTTTTGCTGCGCGGCAAGCGCAGCATGGGTGAAGTCGCACAATTTGACGACCGCTATCGTCAGAGGATCGGTCGGATCATCCTCGCGTCGGTGCTGATGGGGGCATTCCTGTGGCTCGCGGCGCTGCTGCTCACCCCGCTGTTGGGCACGGCGGGCTGGCGGTATCCGGCGCTGGCGATCCTGGTGATCTCGGGGATCGCGGTCTATGGCATCCTGGGGCAGATGCTGGGCGCCTTCAGGATTGCCGAATTCCGCAAGGCCATGCGCCGGGGATAAGGCGCTTCAGCGATCCCGCATCCGGGCCAGCACCCGCCGCCACCCGCCGGGGCTGACAACGAAAGACATCGCAAAACCCGCGGCGAACCCGGACATCTCGGCCACCACGTTGCCGAATTCGCCCTGGATCACCCCGAACAGCAACTGAATGCCAAGCAAGACCGCAATCAGCCCGAAGGCGCGGTACCGGTTGTCACCGCGGACCGTGGCGCTGGTCCACAAGATGAACGTGAAGGCCCCGATCAACCCGTAGACCGCCGGAAAGCTGCCGACCAGGGGATAGGGGTTGTTCAAGATCACGACAAAGGCCAGCGCTCCGACGATCCCCGACACGACATAGACCGCAAGGAAGGCCAGGGGTGAAAACACCTCGGCCACCATCTTCCCGATCGCCAGGATGAAAACCGTGACAAAAGCCACATGTGCGAACCCGCCATGGATCAGCATGTAGGACAAGAACCGCACCATGTGCTCGGGCGGAAAGGTGCCAAGCCGCCACATCTCGGTCGCGACATTGTCGAACACGCCGTAATCCCGGATCGCCGCGATACGCCACCCCACGCCGTCCTGCCCGCCGATCAGACCCAGGGACGCCGCCTGGAACAGGATCTCGATGCCGAACACGACAGCGGCCAATGCCACGACGACACGGGGCAATGCGTTGAACGGGGAAACGTTGTGGTTTTCCATGAGTGGCCCGACCTCTGGTTGACGGCTCTGCCCCCCGTGGGTAAGCGATGCCGCGACACTTGGCCAGAGGGGCCCTGTGCGTCAGACAGCCGGAATGGACAACCATGTCAGAGACACAGTTCACCCCACGCGTCTTTTCGGGCATGCAGCCCTCGGGCGGCCTGACGCTCGGCAACTACCTCGGCGCGATGAAGCGGTGGGTCGACATGCAGGATGCCGGCGGGTTCGAGACCGTCTATTGCATGGTCGACCTGCACGCGATCACGGCAAAGCTGCTCGACCCAGACTCGCTCCGCAACAACACACGCGAACTCTGCGCGGGCTTCATCGCCGCCGGCATCGACCCGGAAAAATCCATCCTCATCAACCAGAGCCAGGTGCCCGAACACGCGCAACTCGCCTGGATCTTCAACTGCGTCGCACGGATGGGCTGGATGGGCCGCATGACCCAGTGGAAGGACAAATCCGGCAAGAATGCCGAAGCCGCCTCGCTCGGCCTTTTTGCCTACCCCGCGCTGATGGCCGCCGACATCCTGATCTATCACGCGACCCATGTTCCCGTGGGCGAAGATCAAAAACAGCACCTGGAACTGACGCGCGATATCGCAGCCAAGTTCAACCACGACTACGGCGTCGATTTCTTTCCCATCACCGAACCGGTGATCGAGGGCGTGGCGACCCGCGTGATGAACCTGCAGGACGGCACCAAGAAGATGTCGAAATCCGATCCATCGGAAAAGACGCGCATCAACATGACCGATGATGCCGACGCCATCGCCAAAAAGATCCGCAAGGCAAAGACCGACCCCGATCCCCTGCCCGACACCGTGGACGGGCTGACCGACCGGCCCGATGCACGCAACCTCGTGAACATCTACGCGGCCCTGGCCGACACAACGCAACAGGCGGTTCTGGACGAACACGCAGGCGCGCTGTTTGGACATTTCAAGGTGGCGCTTGCAGATCTGGCGGTGGCCAAGCTTGCGCCGATCTCCTCCGAGATGTCGCGCCTGATGGACGACACCGCAGAAATCGACCGCATCCTGGCCCGTGGCGCGGAACGGGCGCGCGAAATCACCGTGCCGATCCTCGAAAAGACTTACGACATCGTCGGCATGCTGCGCAGCTGATCGCCCCGGTCCCGTTCCCTCTTCATCTTGGGAAATACAACTCCGGGGGGTGCGGGGGGCAGCGCCCCCCGCCGGGACAAGGGCACGCGGGGGGCGTCAGGTCACAAGGCCCGAAAGCTGCAAATCACAACTGCCGCTCGACCATCATCTTCTTGATCGACGCGATCGCCGCCGCGGGGTTCAGACCCTTGGGGCAGGTCTTGGTGCAGTTCATGATCGTGTGACAGCGGTACAGCTTGAACGGATCTTCCAGATCATCCAGCCGTTCGCCCGTTGCCTCATCGCGGCTGTCGATGATCCAGCGATAGGCATGCAGCAAGGCCGCTGGCCCTAGGTAGCGATCACCGTTCCACCAGTAGGACGGGCACGAGGTCGAACACGACGCGCACATCACGCATTCATATAGACCATCCAGTTTCTTGCGATCCTCGATCGACTGGCGCCATTCATGTTCGGGACGCTGGGTCTTGGTTTCCAGCCACGGCATGATCGAGGCGTGCTGCGCGTAGAAATGCGTCAGGTCCGGGATCAGGTCCTTGACCACGGGCATGTGCGGCAGCGGATAGATCTTCACGTCGCCCTTGATCTCGTCCATGCCGTAGATGCAGGCCAGCGTGT
>CAYWTM010000104.1:0-12166 GCA_964460185.1 uncultured Roseicyclus sp.
GCACGATGTCGCCGTTTTCGGCGTGCACCAGCGGCAGCGCCCCCAGTTCGGCGCAGCGTTTGAAGGACGCGTACATCTCATCGTCCTCGACCATGAGCGCGCCCTTGTACGCCATGAAATGCTTGAAGCTGTTGATACCGCGCTCCTTAACAACGACTTCCATCTCGTTGAAAATGCTTTCATTCCAGCCGGTGATCGCCATGTGGTACGAAATGTCGACGCAGATCTGGTCTCTGGATTTCCGATCCCAGTCATCGATCGCATTCAACAGCGACCCGTCAGCGCCCGGCAGACAGAAATCGACCAACATCGTGGTCCCGCCCGCAGCCGCGGCGAACGTGCCGGATTCGAACGTTTCAGCCGCCGTGGTGCCCATGAATGGCATTTCCAGGTGGGTGTGCGGATCGATGCCGCCGGGGATGACATAGGCGCCTTCGGCGTCGATCACCTCGTCGCCCGTGAGGTTCTCGCCGATCTGGGCGATCTTTTCCCCCTCGATCAGGACATCGGCCTTGAACTGCCGGTCCGCCGTGACGACCGTGCCGCCTTTGATCACCTTGCTCATTTCATCGCTCCCCGGAGGTTTTCTTGTTTCGGATCAGGCCTGTGGCCGTGTGCAGATCATGCGGTTCTCGCGGGTCAAAAGCGGCAGGTAGGTGCTTTCGACCGGACCACGGTGCAGATACCAGTAGCAGCCATCTGCCTCGATCCGGGCCGAGTTGACATCCTGCCCCGGCGCGACAAGCGCCAGCACGCCCTCGGGCAATTCGATGGCCTCGCCCTCGGGCGTGGCCGGCACGCAGGCGGCAAGCCCCAACATGGCCATGACAGCCGCGTAACGCATCGCTTTCATTCAACAATCTCCGCTGTTTCCACGACGGCGTGGAACAATACATTGGCCCCGGCAGTCGCCCATTGCTGGCTGATCTCTTCGGCCTCGTTGTGGCTCAACCCGTCGACACAGGGGCACATGACCATGGCCGTGGGCGCCACCTCGTTGATCCAGCACGCGTCATGACCCGCACCCGATACGATGTCCATATGGGAATACCCGAGCCTGTCAGCGGCTTGCCGGATAGCGGTCACGCAGTTCTCGTCAAAGGCGGGCGGATCGAACTGGCCCACGATCTGGGCTGCAAAATCGACCCCGATCTCCTCGCACAGCTTGGGCGCGCGAGCCATGAACTCGTCGACCATCGCGTTCAGCTTGTCCAGAATATGGGTGCGCATATCGACGGTGAACACGACCTTGCCCGGGATGATGTTGCGTGAATTCGGATAGACGTCGATGTGTCCGATCGCGCCGACGGCATTGGGCTGGTTGTTCATCGCGATCTCGTGCACCAGCTCGGTCACCAGCGCGAGGCCCCGACCCGCATTCTTGCGCATGTGCATGGGTGTCGAGCCGGTATGGCTTTCCTTGCCGGTGATCGTGCATTCGATCCAGCGCAGTCCCTGGCCATGGGTCACAACGCCCACGTCCTTGCCTTCGGCCTCGAGGATGGGGCCCTGTTCGATATGGAGTTCGAAAAAGGCGTGCATCTTGCGCGCACCCACCGGTTCGCTGCCCTTCCAGCCAATCCGTTCCAGCTCATCCCCGAACCGTTTGCCATGGGCGTCGACGCGGTCATAGGCCCAGTCCTGCGCATGCTTTCCCGCGAAAACGCCCGAGGCCAGCATGGGGGGCGCGTAGCGCGTGCCCTCTTCGTTGGTCCAGTTGGTGACCACGATCGGATGCTTTGTCTTGATGCCCAGGTCGTTGAGCGAGCGGATGATCTCCAGCCCGCCCAGGACACCCAGCACCCCGTCATATTTGCCGCCCGTGGGCTGCGTATCAAGATGGCTGCCCACGTAGACCGGCAGCGCGTCGGGGTCGGTGCCTTCTCGCCGGGCGAACATGTTGCCCATGCTGTCCACGCCCATCGTCATGCCCGCCGCGTCGCACCACGATTGGAAAAGGGCGCGACCTTCGGCATCCTCATCCGTCAGGGTCTGGCGGTTGTTGCCACCCGCAATTCCCGGCCCGATCTTGGCCATTTCCATCAACGAGTCCCACAGGCGCTCGCCGTTGATCTTCATGTTTTCACCGGGTGCCGGCATGCCGTCCCTACCCTTCTTTTCGTGCGTCGTCCGAGAGTGCCTTGAGCACGCTGACCGCTTTGTCGGCCTGCGCCTCGGGCACAAAGATGTGGTCGTGCTGCGTCGCCGCGATCACGTTACATGGAACCGAGGCCTTGGCCAAAGCACTTGCAACCGCCGCCGTCAGGCCCACACCATCGAGCGCAGAATAGACCTGCAACGTGATCTGCGCCATGCCCCCGCCAGTGCCCGGTTCCGCCGGCACCACGACGGAAATGCCCTCTGCCTCGCGGAACACCGCGCGCACCGTGGGCAGAAGGGCCGCAAGCTGTGCTTCGGACACGGTCTTGAACACGAACACGCCCGGCACCCTCTCTGGGTGCATCAGCCGGATCATCTCGTCCCCGTCCCGTATCGTCTCAGCCACGCCCATCCCCGGTCAATCGATCCGTTTCAGAACGTCGGCCAGTGTACCGAACAACACGTCGATATCGGCCTTTTCGATGATCAGCGGCGGCGACATCGCAATGATGTCACCGGTGGTGCGGATCAGCACGTTATGTTCATAGGCATCGAGAAACGCGCTGAAGGCCCGCTTGGTGGGTTCGCCCGCGATCGGTTCCAGTTCGACCGCGCCGATCAGGCCCATGTTGCGGATGTCGATGACATGGGGCAGCCCCTTGAGCGAATGCAGGCCTTCCTCCCAATAGGGCGCGATCTCGGCGGCGCGTTCGAACAGCGCCTCTTCGCGGTAGGTTTCCAGCGTCGCGATACCGGCTGCAGACGCGATCGGGTTGCCCGAATAGGTATAGCCGTGAAACAGCTCGATCAGGTGTTCGGGGCCTTGCATGAACGCGTCATGAACCTCTTTGGTGGCCAGAACCGCGCCCATCGGGATCACGCCGTTGGTCAGGCCCTTGGCGCACACGATCATGTCGGGCATCACGTTGAAATGCTCGGCCGCGAAGGACGACCCAAGCCGTCCGAAGCCCGTTATCACCTCATCGAAAATCAGCAAGATACCGTGTTTGGTGCAGATCTGGCGCAGGCGTTCCAGGTATCCCTTGGGCGGCATCAAGACGCCGGTTGATCCCGCCATCGGTTCCACGATGCACGCGGCGATGGTTTCGGCCCCGTGAAGCGCAACGATCCGTTCCAGATCCTCGGCCAGATACGCGCCATGTTCCGGCTGGCCCCTGGTATAGGCATTCTGGTCGGGCAGATGCGTATGCGGCAGATGATCGACACCCGTCAACAATGACCCGAAAACCTTGCGATTGTTCACGATTCCGCCAACGGAAATGCCGCCGAAATTGACCCCGTGATAGCCCCTCTCGCGCCCGATCAGGCGGGTGCGGCTGCCCTGACCAATGGCGCGCTGGTAAGCGATTGCGATCTTGAGGGCGGTCTCGACGCTTTCCGAACCGGAATTGGTGAAGAACACATGCTCGAAGGGTTCGGGCGCCATGTCGCGCAGGCGATTGGCAAGCTCGAACGCCTTGGGGTGGCCCATCTGGAAAGCGGGGGCATAATCCAGTTCGGCCGCCTGTTTCTGGATCGCCTCGACGATCTTGGGGCGGTTGTGGCCGGCGTTGCAGCACCACAGGCCCGCGGTACCATCCAGCACCTCGCGCCCGTCCGTGGTCTTGTAGTGCATCCGGTCCGCGCTGACGAACATGCGCGGGTTTTTCTTGAACTGCCTGTTGGCCGTGAACGGCATCCAGAAGGCAGACAGATCATTCGGTACCGGGTTTGAACGGTCTAACGCCATGTCGGCATCCCTCAAAAGACCCGGTCGCGCTGACGGGCCGTGGCTTTTACTTTTTGACCAAACGGTCAAGAGCACGCTAGCAGAGGCGCTGTGCCAGTCAACAAATTGAACGCCAGAGGGCGCGTAAAGACAAGGCAAATGATGCTTAAAACGGCAACATCGGCGCGACTTTGGGCGCGGCCAAAACGCACCCCTTGCGGGTTGGGGGGCAGCGGGGGCATTCTGTGCACATGAACATGCAAAAGCCGCGCACGCGCATCCAGCAAAAGAACCATGGCGCAATTCTGGATGCCGCGCTGGAGGTGTTTTCGCGCGAGGGGTTTCGCGGCGCGACGCTGGATGAAATCGCGCGCGAGGCGGGGCTGTCAAAGCCGAACCTGCTGTATTACTTCCCCTCCAAAGAGGCGATCCATGTCACCTTGCTCAACCAGTTGATGCAGACATGGCTGGACCCCCTGCGAGAGCTGGACGCCAATGGCGACCCGGTCGGGGAAATCCTGGCCTACGTCCAGCGGAAGCTGCAAATGAGCCGTGATTTCCCGAGGGAATCCAAGCTTTTCGCCAATGAGATCGTGCAAGGCGCCCCGCGCATGCAAGAGGCCCTGGCAACCGATCTGAAAACGCTGGTGGACCAAAAGGCCGAGGTCATCCGGGGCTGGTCAAAGGCCGGCCGGATCGCGCCTGTCGATCCCCATCACCTGATCTTCTCGATCTGGGCGCTGACCCAGCATTACGCCGATTTCGATGTGCAGGTGACCGCGATCCTGGGCAAGGACCGCGACGCCATTGCCGAGGCCGCGGGGCAGCTTGATCTTTTCTATCGCCGCATGCTGGTGCCCTGACGGCGCGCGTCAGACCAGTCCGGCGGCCTCGGCCTCGTCGCGGCCGAAATCCACATGCAGGTGATTGCCGTCAGGATCCCATATATTGACCTGGACGGTTGGGAAATCGGGCACTGGCGAGAGGCGGTACCGCTGCCCCCCGGCCTCCAGCCGGGCCACGAATTCGGCCATTCCCTTTGCCCGGAAGGCCGCATGTTCCAGTGTCAGATCCGTGCCACCGGGCCGGGCGGTGTCCACTTCGCTCAAGTGAACCAGCGGCGCATCGCCTGCGTATAGCCAGGCCCCTGGAAAGCCGAAGGACGGGCGCGGGCCGCGTTTGAGCTGCAAGGTTTCCTCGTACCACGCGATCATGACATCGAGCTGCTCGGTGCGCAGGTTCACATGGTCGAGGCCCAGAATCATCGCGCCGTCCCTTTCTTACTCCGCCGCCTGTGCCGCGCCCGGGTTGTTGGGGTGCGTCGTCCAGTTCGCATAGTCATCGGACACGGTCTTGCCGGTGCGCTGATCGACGACGCCCGCGGCCAGTTCCTCCATCGTGATGCAACCTTCGACAGGGCAGACATTCACGCACAGGTTGCACGCCACGCATTCCTCGTCGATCACCTCGAACACGCGATCTTCGGACATGGAAATCGCCTGGTGCGAGGTGTCTTCGCACGCGGCATAGCATCGCCCGCAATTGATGCAGGCATCCTGGTCGATCCGCGCCTTGGTCACGTAGTTGAGGTTCAGGTACTGCCAGTCGGTGACGTTGGGCACCGCGCGCCCGATCAGGTCATTGAGGGACTGGCCGCTGTCGTCCAGGTATTGCGACAGGCCCGATTTCATTTCTTCCACGATCTTGAACCCGTAGGTCATGGCCGCCGTGCAGACCTGCACCGTGCCCGCGCCAAGCGCCATGAATTCGGCCGCGTCGCGCCATGTGGTGACGCCGCCGATGCCGCTGATGGGCAGACCGGCAGTTTCCGCGTCGCGGGAGATTTCAGCGACCATGTTCAGCGCGATCGGTTTCACCGCCGGGCCGCAATAGCCGCCATGGCTGCCCTTGCCGTCGATGGACGGCTCGGGGCTGAAACTGCCCAGATCGACCGAGGTGATCGACGAAATGGTATTGATGAGGCTTACCGCATCGGCCCCGCCACGTGCGGCCGCGCGGGCCGGATAGCGGATATCGGTGATGTTGGGCGTCAGCTTCACGATGACCGGCATGCGGGTGTATTGCTTGCACCAGCGCGTGACCATTTCGATATATTCGGGGACCTGGCCCACGGCCGATCCCATGCCGCGTTCGCTCATCCCGTGGGGACAGCCGAAGTTCAGCTCGATGCCGTCGGCACCGGTGTCCTCCACAAGGGGCAGGATCGATTTCCAGGCGTTTTCCTCGCACGGGACCATCAGCGACACGATCATCGCCCGGTCGGGCCAGTCGCGTTTGACCTCCTTGATTTCGCGCAGGTTCACCTCGAGCGGGCGGTCGGTGATCAATTCGATGTTGTTGAGGCCCAGCAGCCGCCGGTCCGCCCCGTAGATCGCACCATAACGGGGGCCATTCACGTTGACGACGGGCGGGCCCGCTTCGCCAAGCGTTTTCCACACCACGCCGCCCCAACCGGCCTTGAAGGCGCGCACCACGTTGTAGGCCTTGTCGGTCGGCGGCGCCGAGGCCAGCCAGAACGGGTTGGGGGATTTGATGCCCAGAAAATTGGAAGTCAGGTCAGCCATTGGTCTTTCTCCCTCAGCCGGCGTTTGTAAGCATGGCGTGAATATCTTCGGCAGCGTCGCGCCCTTCGGCCACGGCCGTGACGGTCAGGTCATCGCCGCCGGTGGCGCAATCGCCCCCCGCCCAGACGCCCTCGGCCGAGGTCTGGCCCGCGCCGGTCACAGCGATCTTGCCGCCGTCCAGCACAAGCCCGTCGGGCGCACCGTCCAGCGCCTGGCCAATGGCCTTGAGCACCTGATCGGCGGGGATATCGAAGGTCTCACCGGTTCCCACGAGGCTGCGGCCTTCGGCGCGGGTGTATTCGCAGCGCAGTGCCGTGGCGGCCCCGTTCCCGAGGACCGCGACCGGCATCGCGTTGAAGATGATGCGCACGCCCTTGGACGCCGCCAGATCCTGTTCATAGCGGCTTGCAGGCATCGCGTCGCGCCCCCGGCGATACACGATGGTGACATTTTCCGCGCCCAGCAGTTTGGATTGCACCGCGGCGTCCACGGCGGTCATGCCACCGCCGATAACCGCAACGTTGCGCCCCACCGGCAGCGCCGACAGATCGCCCGCCTGCCGCAGATCCGCGATGAAGCCGACCGCATCGGACACGCCGCTGCGGTCTTCGCCATCGGCGCGCAGGGCGTTCACCCCCGACAGGCCCATGCCCAAGAACACCGCGTCGTAGTCGCTGCGCAATTCATCCAGCGTCACATCCCGGCCAAGCGCACGGCCAGTCAAAAGCCGGATGCCGCCGATCTGCAGCAGCCAGTTCACCTCGGCCTCGGCAAAGCCATCGACGGATTTGTAGGCGGCAATGCCGTATTCGTTCAGGCCGCCCCCCTTTTCGCGCGCATCCAGGATATCGACGTCATGACCATGCATTGCCAGCCGGTGCGCGCAGGCCAGGCCCGCAGGCCCCGCCCCGACAACGGCCACTTTTCTGCCGGTCGAGGCCGCGCGGCTGTAGGGATGGGTCCCCGCGGCCATCAGCGTGTCGGTTGCATAGCGCTGCAACTGGCCGATCAGCACCGGCTTGCCCTCGGCCTTTTCACGCACGCAGGCCTCTTCGCACAGGGTTTCGGTCGGACAAACCCGCGCGCACATGCCGCCAAGTATGTTCTGGTCGAAAATGGTCCTGGCCGCCGCCTCGGGCGTGCCGGTGGCGATCTGCCGGATGAACAGCGGAATGTCGATCGACGTCGGACAGGCCGTGATGCAGGGCGCATCGTGGCAGAAATAGCAGCGGTCTGCGGCCACCAGCGCCTCGTGGGCGTCAAGCGGCGCGTGCAGGTCGCCAAAGTTCTCGCTCAGCGTGCCAGCATCAAGGCGCGCGGGGGCAATACCGGGGGTAAAGGGGCTGTTCGTCATCCGGGTCTCATCCTCAGATCGAAAGGCAAAATGTCTGGAATACGCTGGCACGGGTTAAATTTTTTATCAAACGGTAAATTTCTGAACTGGCCCGATCAGCGTGGGAATCGCCTGCAACACCCACCCGTTTGCCGAAAAAATGAGCAGGTTCGGGCTGCAATCCGTGTCATTTCCCCCCATATCGCGGTGCACGGGCGGCTTTTCCCCACGCAAACCCTGCGCTATAGCCCGATGAGGACGACGCCCGCGGTCGCGGGCAGGCAGAAGGCCAGGGCACAACCCGGCCCGTGATAGGTGCGAGGACAACAGATGACCGACGATCGCAACGAAGAGACGCGCGCGCAGGACGTGGCCTTCATCAAGGCGCTGGCCGAGATGCTGCGGGACAATGACCTGACCGAGGTGCATGTGAAACGCCAATACGGCGAACAGGACTGGCTGAATGCACGCGTCGCGCGCCAGGCCGCCGTGGTGCACGCCGCGCCTGCCGCCGTCGCAGCCCCCGCCCCGGTCGCCGTGGCAGCCGCAGCCCCCGCCGCCGCACCTGCCGCTGCCTCCGAAGATCCCGCACAGGCGCCCGGCGCCGTGACCTCGCCCATGGTTGGCACCGTCTACCTTCAGGCCGAACCCGGCACGCCATCCTTTGTATCGGTGGGCGACAAGGTGAAAGAGGGGCAGACCCTGTTGATCGTGGAAGCGATGAAGACAATGAACCAGATCCCCGCGCCGCGCGCGGGCACCGTCAAACGGATCCTCGTCGAGGATGGCGCGCCCGTGGAATACGGCGCTCCGCTGATGATCATCGAGTAAGCGGGGCAATCTGATGTTCAACAAGATCCTCATCGCCAACCGGGGCGAGATCGCGCTGCGCGTCATTCGCGCGGCCCGCGAAATGGGGGTGCAGACAGTGGCGGTACATTCGACCGCGGATGCCGACGCCATGCATGTGCGCATGGCCGACGAGGCGATCTGCATCGGCCCCCCACCGTCTCCGCTATCCTACCTGTCGATGCCCGCCATCATCTCGGCCTGCGAGATCACCGGCGCCGAAGCGATCCATCCGGGCTATGGGTTCCTGAGCGAGAACGCGCAATTCGTGCAGATCGTCGAAGACCACGGGATCAAGTTCATCGGGCCATCGGCGGAACATATCCGCACCATGGGCGACAAGATCACCGCGAAGGACACGATGATAAAACTGGGCGTGCCCTGCGTGCCCGGTTCGGATGGCGGTGTGCCCGATCTGGAAACCGCGCTGAAGGTTGGCGAGACTTCGGGTTATCCGGTCATCGTCAAGGCCACCGCCGGTGGCGGCGGACGCGGCATGAAACTCGCCCGGTCCGCAGATGAGATGGAAACCGCCTTTCGCACGGCACGGACCGAGGCCAAGGCCGCCTTTGGCAATGACGAGGTCTATATCGAGAAATACCTGGGCCGTCCGCGCCATATCGAGGTGCAGGTCTTTGGCGATGGCAAGGGCAACGCCGTCCATCTGGGCGAACGCGACTGTTCGCTGCAGCGCCGCCACCAGAAGGTGTTCGAAGAAGCCCCCGGCCCCGCCATCGACGCCGAAACCCGCGCGCGCATCGGCGAGACCTGCGCCAAGGCCGTGGCCGATCTGGGCTACGAGGGGGCCGGCACCATCGAATTCCTGTACGAGGACGGCGAGTTCTTCTTCATCGAGATGAACACCCGCCTGCAGGTGGAACACCCCGTGACCGAGGCCATTTTCGGCGTCGACCTGGTGCGCGAACAATTGCGCGTCGCCGCAGGCCTGCCCCTGTCGTTCCAGCAAGGCGACCTCAAGGTGAACGGCCACGCGATCGAGGTCCGGATCAACGCGGAAAAACTGCCGAATTTCGCGCCCTCGCCAGGGCGGATCACGCAGTATCACGCGCCCGGTGGCCTTGGCGTGCGGATGGACAGCGCGCTGTATGACGGCTACCGCATCCCCCCCTATTACGACAGCCTGATCGGCAAGCTGATCGTGCATGGACGCGATCGGCCCGAAGCGCTGGCGCGCCTGCACCGTGCGCTTGGCGAATTGATCGTGGACGGGGTGGACACCACCATACCGCTTTTCCATGCGCTTCTGGATGCGCCGGCGGTGCAAAGCGGCGATTACACGATCCACTGGCTGGAAGGCTGGCTTGCCGAAAACCTCGGCTGACGCGCGGCACAAGCCGCCGCCCCTGTCATGGGGGGACATTCCCGAATTGCCCCCGGGCGGCCGGATAGTGCGCCTGGGCGTCGGGTTGCCCCCGGCGCGCCTGTTGCATTTTCCGCAGGACTTTCCGGGCGAAACGGCTATATGCTCGGACATGGCCCATGACATGTTCACACCGGCCCGCCCGGCATTGACGCCCGATCTGATGATCCGGGCCTATGCGGCCGGTATTTTCCCGATGTCTGACGGCGCCGTGGACCCGGGCATTTTCTGGGTCGATCCCAAGCGGCGGGGCGTTTTCCCGCTGAACGGCTTCCACATCTCGCGCAGTCTGCGCCGCAGGCTGGACCGAGGCGGATACGAAGTGCATGTCAGCCGCGATTTCGTGGGCACCGTGGCCGCCTGTGCCGACCGCGACGAGACCTGGATCAACTCCGAGATCTTTTCGACCTACATGGCGCTGCATGCGCAGGGCCATGCCCATTCGGTCGAGGTCTGGATGGACGGCAAGCTGGCCGGTGGCGTGTTTGGCGTGGCACTTGGCGCGGCCTTTTTCGGCGAGTCGATGTTTTCGCGCCGCACCGACGGATCAAAGATCGCGCTTGTGCATCTTGTGGCCCGCCTGCGCGCGGGCGGATTTCAATTGTTCGACACACAGTTCACAACACCGCATCTGGAAAGCCTCGGCGCCGTGGAATTGCCCCGCGCCGAATACCGCCGGCAATTGCAGATCGCGGTGACATCCCCTGCCGATTTCTTTGCGATCGACGAAGACGCCCATGCACCGGGCGATCCGGCCTGATCGAAACAGGCGCCGCACCAGGGGCGGACCCGGCCCCGCCGGTCCGGTCGGTCATTCCGTCGCGCAGCGCAGCACCCAGACGTCGTAGCGGGGGTGCTCCAACGCGTTGAGGGCCGGGCTGGAGGCAATCATCCAGCCATCGAACAGCGAAACACCCGAGGTATCGAGAATCTCGACATGGGCGAACGCGTCCGAACTGGGGTCGCCGGTCGGATAGCGGCATTCCACTGCGTTGATGGCAATGCGCCCGAAGACCACCGTTTCGCCGATCGCCAGATCCACATCCGTCGGCCGGCCCAGGGTCCGGTCGAGCGCGCGCAGCGTGACCCGATTTGATTGCGTGGTGGCCGGCTGGCTGACCGATGTGACGGGCGTGCCGGTGCCCGGCAGGGTGATGAACCCCGCGTCCGATTGCCCGCCATTCAGGTCCAGCGAGATGTCGGGGCCTTCCAGCACCAGGCCGCCCTCGTCCCCCAGGGACGGCACCTCGAGCCCTTCGGCGCCTTCGAGATCCAGCTGAAAGCCATCCAGCGATCCATCACCGAAATTGTCGAATTGCTGCGCGCCGGCGGCCAATGGCGCAAGCACAAGGGCGGCAAGGGCCGGAATCAGGCGCAGGGCGATCATTCGCTGCCATCACCGGTGACGAAACGCATCAGGAGCGTGATCAGGCTGACCGAGCTTTGCGTGTCGATGATCGCATCACCGGGTTCCAGCGCGAAGGGCGAACCGCCGGGAATGACCTCGACGAAGGAGCCGCCCAACAGCCCCTCCGACGCGATCGAGATGGCGCTGTCATCGGGCAATTCCACGTCGTCCCGCATGGTGAAGGTGGTCTCGGCGCGGAAGGTCTGCGGGTTCAGCACCATGTCGGTGACGGTGCCCACGCGCACGCCGGCCATGCGCACCTCTGTGCCGACGGAAATGCCCTCGGCGCTACGGAAAGACGCGGTCAGCTCATAGCTGCCGCTGTCGCGGCTGACGCCGCTGGCGCCGGCAGCATAGACGAAAAAGCCGGCTGCCACGACCAGCACCGCGGCCCCGACCAGTATTTCTGTAATGGAATTGTCGGTATCAGCCATCTGCGCCGCCTTTCCGGAAGGATCGACTGCTTATCGCCCGAACCGGCGCGCGATCCAAGGGCCGGGATGCGTGGGCCGGCGGGTTTTCTCCACCCTGGCCTATTCGGGTGTCCAGGCCTCGTAGTCACGGCGCTCGGCCGGATCGGCGCGCCGGATGGAGCCGGCGGGCACGTAGGCCTGCGCGCTGCCGGTCAGGTTCGGCAGATGCGGCTTTTCCCACGCCTTGTGAACCACGGCGCGTTCGGTGGGCGTTTCGTCCCAGGTGTGATGCAGCCACCCGTGCCAGTCGGCATTGACGCGGCTCGCCTCGGTCTCGCCGTTGTAGATCACCCAGCGCCGGTCGCCCT
>CAYWTM010000105.1:0-12009 GCA_964460185.1 uncultured Roseicyclus sp.
TCGCCGAGGCACGAACGGGGACAGGCAAGGGGGCCGCTCGTTCAGCACGCCGTGAAGGCAAAGTGCCCGGTATCGTTTATGGTGGCGGTTCTGATCCGCTTCCGATCCAGATCCCCTATAACGTTCTGCTGAAGCGCCTGAAGCAAGGCCGTTTCCTGTCCACGCTGTTCAACATGAAGGTCGAAGGACAAGACGACGTCCGGGTGATCTGCCGCAACGTGCAGCGCGACGTGGTCAAGGATCTGCCGACGCATGTCGATTTCATGCGCCTGCGCCGGACCTCGAAGATCGCCCTGTTCATCCCCGTTGAGGTTATCAACGAAGACAAGGCGCCCGGCCTCAAGAAAGGCGGCGTCCTGACGATGGTTCGCCCCGAGGTGGAACTGGTCGTGACCGCGGGCGACATCCCCGATCACATCACCATCGATCTTGAAGGCGCCAATATCGGCGATACCATCACGATCAGCTCGGTCGAGTTGCCCGCAGGCGCCAAGGCGACGATCGATCGCGACTTCGTCATCGCCAACCTGACCGCACCGTCCGGCCTGGTCAGCGCCACTGCCGGCGAAGCAGCCGACGCAGAAGAGGAAGGCGACGCCGAGGAAGCCTGAGCTTTCGGCCCGCTGTCATTTCAGAACCGCCGCCCGGAAACGGACGGCGGTTTTTTCATGCCGTCCGGATCACCCGTGCTGAACCGGCACGCGCCCGCCAGACACGGCCGACCTTTGGCCTAGGGCGGTGCTGCCATATTTTTGGGATAAAGATGGATGCGGATTGGCAGGGTCCGTCAGTGCGTGTCATTATCCTGTTCCCCCGCGACCCAGACCTTGCGAAACCCCAGGACCTTGCCTCGCGAGGTCACCGGGTCGTAGGTCATATTCATCGCGGACATGAAATCCACGACGCGCTTGATGACGTTGGGCCCATATTTCCGGGGGTGCAGTTCCATCACGCAGTAGCGCAGCGGGCATTTCCAGGGCCGGCTGAACATGTCAGCCTCGGCCCCTTCGACATCCATCAAGATCACGTGGGGCTTGTGAGCACGGATCAGATCGTACACCGGGATAAGCGGAACCTCGACCTGCCGCCCGCCTTTGCCATCCAGGCTGGATCCGGTGAAGCCGTCCGATATCCTGAATTGCGCGGTTGCGCCGTCATCTGCCGCGCCGGTCACAGCGCCATGCAGCACGCTCACCCCGGACAGACCATTGGCCGCGAGATTGCCCTGGATGACCGGCAAAAGATCCGGGTTCGCCTCGACCGACAGGATGTTTTCGGGCGCGGTCCTTTGCGCACAAAGCGCCGTGACATAGCCCACGCCGGCCCCCAGTTCGAGCACCCGGAAATCCTGCCTGACGCAGCGGTCGGCGGCGCGCGCCTCGTCCGCCTCGTAACTGCCATCGCGCAGTTTCGCGACAATCTCCTGTGTGGCAAGCCCATCGGGCAGGGTCAGTTTGACACCGTTCAGTTGAAACTGCTGCACGTCCGCTGCCCCGGGCTTGGTCAATCGTTTCAGTATCATGGCGCGTGGTCCCGTTCGTGGCCACCGCAAAACGAGTGCGTCACGCGGTTGGCTCAACGCCCAGATCCTGCGTGCCCATGCGGATCAGGGTCTTGCCCGCCGACATGTCCGCCTCATAGGCCTTGAGGCCGCCAAGCGCCTCTTCCATCGGCACGATGCGAGCCACCTCGCTGACCGCGAAACCGCCCCTCAGCGCTCGGGTCGCGGCACGCGCATGCCACACCACTTCCGGCAGGCTTTTTCTGGGCAGCCATTTGGACAACCAGAATCCCCTGACCGTGACTTCCCTGAAAATCAGTGTCCCGGGGTGCAGCGACACGGCCTTTTGCGCCAGCGCGCCGTAGACCAGAATTTCGGATTGCGCCTTCAGCGCCTCGGCCAGACGGTAGGTCATCGAACCACCCACGGCATCAAAGGCAAAGCGACAGCGCAGGGTCTTGCAGAGCCCGGCCAGATCGGCATCGAAATCCGGATCGGTTTCATTCAGGACATACGCCGCGCCCTCGGCCCTGATGGCATCGACTTGTTCGGCGCGTCGCACGACGTTGATGATCTCGAGGCCCTTTTCGCGGGCCCGCTTGCGGATCATCCGGCCCAGTTGCCCGCCGGCGGCGGTACTGACCGCTACCCGGTGGCCACCCTTGCGCGCCAGTGACACCAGTGCAATCGCCGTCAGCGGATTGACCGCCGACATGGCGCCCGACCCCAGCGACACCTCCGCCGGAAGCGGCACACAGCTTGTGGCCGGCACCACCGCATAGTCGGCCCACATGCCACCCTGCCCGCCGGCACATGCAACACGCTTTCCCCTCAGGACACGACCCATCAGGCCCGGCCCGGAGGCCACAACGATGCCCGAGCCTTCCAGGCCCGGAACCAGGGGATACGCCTTGCCGATCCCGTATTCGCCTTTGACGGTCATCAGATCCGACGGGTTGATGGGCGACGCGGCCAGACGCACCAGCACCTGGCCCGGGCCGGGGCGCGGGGTGGCGACCGTCTGCACCTCGAGCCTGTCCCTGGCAGTCAGCATCAGCGCGCGCATCTGGTCGGGGATGTCGGTCATCGGGTCCTCCGGGGTGATCAGCGCAGTCTGCCACGGGGCCTGCGCGTGTTCCAGCTTGGCAAATCCGGGCATGGCTGGCATCAGGTAGATCAGTGCAGCAAAGGGCAAGATGTCATGCATCTTTGGGTCGGCCTGGGCAATCCGGGCAGCAAATACGCTATGAATCGCCACAATATCGGGTGGATGGCGCTGGACCGGATCGCAGAAGAACACGGGTTCGGACCGTGGCGGTCAAAGTTCCAGGGCTCGCTGAGCGAAGGCAATCTGGGCGGCGAGAAGGTCATGCTGCTCAAGCCGGAAACCTTCATGAACCTGTCGGGACAATCCGTCGGCGAGGCGATGCGGTTCTACAAGCTGACATCCGACGATGTGACCGTCTTTCACGATGAACTGGATCTTGCCCCGGGCAAACTTCGCGTGAAAAGCGGCGGTGGCCATGCCGGGCACAACGGGCTCAGGTCGATGCACCAGCATATCGGCGACGCCTATCACCGGGTGCGTCTTGGTATCGGGCACCCTGGCCACAAGGATCGGGTCGCGGGCTACGTGCTGTCGGACTTCGCCAAGGCGGATCAGGACTGGCTGGACGATCTCTTGCGCGGCATTGCCGATGGGGCGCCCGATCTGGCCCGGGGCGATACGGGTCGTTTCATGAACGCGGTCGCGTTGCGGACCGCGCCGCCCCGGTCGTCGAAATCCGAGAAAGCCGCCCCTGCCCCGCAAAAGGAAGCGAAACCTGTGTTGGAGGCCGATACCCGCACCGCCATGCAAAAGCTGATGGACAAGTTCCGGTGACCCAGCCGCTGCGCACCGCGTTTCGCGATCAGGGCACGGCCTGCGCCATGCTCGGATCTCCCTTCATGGGACGGCTGATGCCGCTTTTTGCGGCGCGGCTGCAGCCGACCTCTGCCGTGGCCCGGCGTATTCTGGAATGGCCCGGCGATGTCGGCCCCGGTGCGCAATCGGTGCCGTTGCGCACTGCCGGTGCGCTGCACGGCCTGGTGGTCGATGGCACCGATGCGGGGCTGGTCGCGGCCTACCCGCCGAATACCGTCAACGACGATCAGCTATGGGAGGCCGTCGAGGCGGCGTTCCTCCGGCATGAGGCGCGCATCATGGCGTGGCTCGATCAGGCCCCGCAAACCAACGAGGTGCGCCGGGCGGGTGCGCTGATCCCCGCGATCTGGTGGGCGCTTGGCCAGTATGAGCGCCCCGTGATCCTGTCCGAACTTGGCGCAAGCGGCGGCCTGAACCTGTCGCTCGACCAGTTCGCGATCGAGATCGGCGCAAGGAGGTTCGGCCCGAAAGACAGCCCGGTGGTGCTGCACCCGGACTGGACCGGGTCCCGGCCCGTGCCGCGTGACATCACCGTGACGGATCGCGCGGGGGTCGATATAAACCCGCTCGATCCGACCGACCCTCGCGGCGCCTTGCGCCTGCGCGCGTTTCTTTGGCCGGATCAGCCCGAACGGATGGCCCTGACCGAGGGGGCGATTGCATTGGCCCGCACAGGGCCTGATCCGGGTGACGCGGCCGTTTGGCTGGAAGACCGGCTTGCGATCCGTCGCCCCGGACATCTGCATATCGTCTACAACACCATCGCATGGCAGTATTTCCCTGATGAAACGCAAGCCCGCGCGCGCGCCGCGCTGCAAGGGGCCGGGCTGCGCGCCACCGCGGACGCACCCCTGGCGCATATCGCGCTGGAGGGCGATGGCGATCCGGGCGGGGCCGCCCTGACGGCGCGGATCTGGCCCGCGCCGGCAGGGCAGGACGGACCCGTCACCTTGGCGCGTGCGGATTATCACGGGCGTTGGGTGGACTGGCGGGTTTGAGCTTTGCGTCCATGTCGGCACCTGATATTTCTGCGCACGGGCCGGAGAATCCGGCCGTCATCAAAGGGAGCTGAGGCATGGCATTTTCCGTTGCGCCTTCGGTAAACGTCCTGGGGCAGGCGCTTGAAAGTTGCTCAAGCGATCCGATGACGGGATTTTTCCGCAACGGCAGTTGTGACACCTGCGACGAGGACAGTGGCTCCCATACCGTGTGCGCCATCATGACCGCGGAATTTCTGGCCTTTTCCAAGTATGTCGGAAACGACCTGTCTACCCCGCGACCGGAATTCCGGTTTCGGGGCCTGAAACCCGGCGATCAATGGTGCCTGTGCGCCGGCCGTTTTCTCCAGGCCCACGAGGAAGGCGCGGCCCCACGCGTCAATCTGAACGCCACCCACGTGCGCGCACTCGAGATTGTTCCGCTGGACGTGCTGCATCATCACGCGGACACAGCCCACGAGGATTAAGCGGCCGGCACAATCGCCTCGGCCATCAGATCATCGACGAAAACGCTCAAGAGTTGTGGCCGGCCTGTCACGCCCGCCTTGCGATAGATGGCATTGGTCTGCGCCTTGACCGTGCCTTGCGAGGTGTCGCGCAAATCCGCGATTTCCGAAATCGACATCCCCTTGAGCGCGAACAGGGCGACATCCTTTTCGGCGGGGGTCAGGCCCCATTCGTCGAACCGCTCCTGCACCAGGTCCATGAACGCCCCCGAGGCTGCGCGCAGCGCCTGTTCGGCTGCACGGGTTCGCCGGATGGAGGCGCGCAGCAACAGCGCGCCCAGAACCACCCCCAGCAAGAGACCGATGGCCGCGCCGATTTCCATGATCTCCCGGTAGGCCCATGGGATCGGGGCAAGCGGCACGCCCAACACCGACAGCAAGATATCGGATACGAAGAAAAAGCCGCAGACCGACTGAAAAAGCAGGATGACCCCGAAAATGGCGGGGTGCTTCAGCAAATGGATGATCCCCCTGTGCGATGCGGGACGACGACGGTGCTAGTCATCATCGTCACTATCATCCCCATCATCGCCATCGCCATCATCACCGCCATCGTCATCGCCATCGTCGTCGTCGTCATCGTCGTCGTCGTCGTCGTCGCGGCCATCATCATCATCGTCATCAGGGTCGCCGATATCCGGAAGGTCGTCATCATCATCGTCGCCGGATATGTAATCGCGCAAGATCGCGCCGTTGCGCGGGTCGATCACCAGTTCACGCCGACTGCCACCACGCTCGGCCAGAACACGCACCCTTCCCAGAAGGGTTCGATTGATTTCGAGAATATTGAACCCCTGACGCTCCAGCTGCTGGCGAATGGACCTCGTCACGCGGTCGTCCTGCGCCATGGCAGGCGATCCGGCCAGGCAGGCCGCCATGAAGCCGATCAGAACAGTTCGTCTTGAGCGCATGTGCTCCGGTTCCCTGACCATTGGCCCCCGCCGAAGGCTTTGCATCGGCGGGAGGCTGTTGTGTCTTAAAGTGTATTCAACAACGGGCGCAGATCAATCGTCGTCGTCGTCGCTGTCGTCGTCGCTGTCGTCGTCGCCATCATCATCATCGTCGTCGCCATCATCGTCGTCATCATCGTCATCATCGTCGTCGCGATCATCATCGTCATCGTCGTCGTCGTCATCGTCGTCATCATCATCGTCATCATCGTCATCATCGTCGTCACCGAAGTAGAAATCGTCGGAGCTGGTATTGATCTCGAATCCGGTGCGCGACCGTTCTTCGGAATCCGCGTTTTCGACTTCTGATTCGAGGATTTCGCGGCTGGCGATGTCATAGATCACTTCGATTGTCTGGCCAGCCTCGGCGTTCGTGGCCTCGACCTTGATCTGCGTCGGGCCCTCATAGACCTCGACATAGGTGTAACCGTCGTCCTCGTATGCGGCGATCAACTCATCGACCAAGCTTTGCGCCAGGACCGGGCCTGCAATCAGCAAACCCACGGCGGTTGTCATCATCAATTTCCGGTTCATCCGATATCTCCTTGCATCCGCCGGGCCGCAACAGGCGCCCCGGTCGACCACACAAAGAACCGTGGATTGGCCCCCAGGATATTGGATAGGGGTTTAGTTCGCCCCCCGTAAACCCATCGCCGAACCGTCTAAACCTAAGGACTAGAAGATCCCGAGGACCTCAATAACCGTCCATTTCCCAGCCGAGGGCGCGCGCGACGGTAAAGATATCCTTGTCGCCACGGCCGCACATATTCATGCAGATGATGTGATCTTTTGGCAGGTCGCCGGCGATCTTGGTCACATGCGCCAGTGCGTGGGATGGTTCCAGAGCGGGAATGATGCCTTCGGTTTCGCAACACAGCTGGAACGCCTCCAGCGCTTCGGTATCGGTGATCGAGACATACTTCGCACGCCCGATGTCATGCAGCCACGCATGTTCCGGCCCGATGCCCGGATAGTCGAGACCGGCCGAGATCGAGTGCCCTTCGAGGATCTGTCCGTCCTCGTCCTGCAGCAGATAGGTCCGGTTGCCATGCAGCACGCCGGGGCGGCCGCCCGTCAGGGATGCGCAGTGTTCCATCTTGGCATTGACGCCCTTGCCGCCGGCCTCGACCCCGATGATGCCGACTTCCTTGTCGTTCAGGAACGGGTAGAACAGGCCCATTGCGTTCGAACCGCCGCCAATGGCCGCGATGATCGTATCGGGAAGCCGGCCTTCGGCGGCCAGCATCTGTTCGCGGGCTTCCTGACCGATGATGGCCTGAAAATCGCGCACCATTGCCGGGTACGGGTGCGGGCCTGCCACCGTGCCGATGCAGTAGAACGTATCGCGCACATTGGTAACCCAGTCACGCAGCGCATCGTTCATCGCATCTTTCAACGTGCCGCGACCCGATGTGACGGGGATCACCTCGGCACCCAGAAGTTTCATCCGGAACACGTTCGGTGCCTGACGTTCGACATCATGCGCACCCATGTAGACCACGCATTTCAGCCCGAATTTCGCACAGACCGTCGCAGTCGCAACACCGTGCTGGCCGGCACCGGTTTCCGCGATGATCCGTGATTTCCCCATGCGTCGCGCCAGGATGATCTGGCCGAGCACATTGTTGATCTTGTGCGCGCCGGTATGGTTCAACTCATCGCGCTTGAGATAGATCTTGGCCCCGCCCAGACGGTCCGTCAGACGTTCGGCAAAATACAACGGGGAAGGACGGCCAACATAGTTCGTCCAAAGGTCGTGCATCTCGTCCCAGAAGCTCTGGTCCGTCTTGGCATGCTCGTACTGGCGTTCCAGTTCCAGGATCAGAGGCATCAGGGTTTCGGACACGAAACGCCCACCAAAATCGCCAAAGCGGCCCTTTTCATCGGGGCCTGTCGTGAAACTGTTCAGAATGTCATCGGGCATGTGATCTGCCTCCCTCCGGTCATCGGGTATCAATAGGGCGGTTCAGGGGTGGTTTCCAATCGAAAACGCAAAACCTAACGCGGCAAGCGGTCCCGCAACCAACGGAACAGACCGTTGCCGCCCGGGGTCTTGCCGCCCTGGGTCCCGGCCCGCCCCAGTTTCACCGCAGCGTTCCTCTGCCAATCCGCCAATGCCGCATCGATCACAGCACGCTGTTCAGCGCTGACAGGTTCCGGCAGGGGCGAAACGGTGGTGCCGAACGCCTCTTCGTATGCTTCGAGCCGGTACTGAACGGACGGATCCAGCCGGGCGTTGATGCGTGCGATCTGAGGCGCGATCCGACGTGAAAACGCGCTGTAGGCCGCTGCTGATGCCATGGGGGGATCGGGCGGGATATCGGGCAACCGCGCGCACAAGGCATCGGCCGCCGCCGCAGCCGCACCGGCGCCATGGCTTGCGATCAACGCCTGCACCACCTTGATTTCCATCCGGGTAAGAGACCGGCTCACGGGGGGAACATGCGCCGGCTCGAGCGTTCCGGGCGGCACCGAAAGGATGTCTTCCATCACCGGCAGGACGGCATTGGGATCATCGGAATAATTCCAGACCCAGATCGGCAGGCCAAGCTCGGTCGCGAGATCGAGAAACCGCTCCACCTCGTGGAGAAAGCCGAATTCCACAAGAAACGTGTCGAAATCCTCGGTCACGCCAAGGCGCTGAACCATTTGCGCATAAACGGCCCGGGCCAGGGTCGCGGGATTGCGGATGAACAAGATGACCTCGATCGCCACGCCATCGGCAAGGAGATGAGACAAGGCCGAAGGGTCTTCGGGAAATACGTAAAACCCGGCCTCGGCTGAAAACAGGATCTTGTGGTCCGGTTCCGCCCGGCGTCGTTCGGCCCGGTAGCGTTCCGCGATGTCGGGGGCGTGCAAATTCGCACCGGGGGCCTGGCCCGCACGACCGGTCTCGGCGTCAGGAGGGGCCGGGTAATGGATACCGTGGGACGCAAGATCGGGAATCGATCTTGCCAGGGCCGCCTGCAGCGCAGTCGCGCCGGTCTTGGCATGGCCCACATGAAGCAGGAGCTGGTTGCGCGCCGCTTCCGTCATCCGCGCGCCAGTGCTTCGGCAAAGGCCCGCATGCGCGCAGCATCCTTGACACCCGGCGCGGCCTCGACGCCGGACGACACATCGACCTGCTTTGCCCCGGTCAGGCGCGCGGCCTCGGCCACATTCGCCGGCGTCAGGCCACCGGCCAGCATCCAGGGCTTGGTCCAGTATTTGCGCCCAGCCAACAGTCGCCAGTCGAAAGCCAGGCCATTGCCCCCCGGAAGATCAGCGCCCTTGGGCGGCTTGGCGTCGATCAGCAATTGATCGGCCACGGGCGCATAAAGATCGATGGCGTCCAGATCATGGGCATCGGCGACGCCGATCGCTTTCATCACCGGCAGGCCGTAACGTTCGCGCACCAGTGCCACGCGATCCGGGCTTTCCGATCCATGCAGCTGCAGCATGTCTATGGGCACCGCATCGGTCAACGCATCCAGCAAGGCATCGTCCGCGTCTACGGTCAGCGCCACCTTTGCGATCCCCGGAGGCGTAACAAGTGCAAGATCGCGCGCGACCTCTACCGTGACATGACGCGGCGATTTCGGGAAGAACACGAAGCCGACGTAACGCGCGCCCGCGGCGGCGGCGTCGGTGACGTCCTGCGGCCGGGCCAGACCGCAGAATTTTATTGAAACATCCATGCCACCTCAGCGCGTTGCGCTTGCCTCATCAACCAGGGCAAGGATGTCGTCTTGCGTATCACGCCGGGCCCCTTTGAGGCTCTGCACTTCGCGTTCAAGCTGCTTGGCGGTGCGCTTTTGCGTCCTGGCCTCGACCCGGTGGCGATGTTCGCGAAGCCACTCCCACACGAAACCCACCAGGAGACCCACGACAACGCCGCCCAGGATCACCACGAAAAGCGGCAACTCGACCGAATACTGTATGCCCAACCAGATGCTGAGCTCGGATGGAATCAGTTCCACCAGCACAGTCTCCCGGTTCGCCATGGCCATCAGCACAAGGGCCAAGGCAACAACGATAAGAAACAGGTATTTCAGATACCTAATGAGTGTCATGCGGGCGCGCCCCCAAGGTCAGGTCATGCGTCTTCGTTCAGCCTATCGCGTAGCAGTTTGCCCGTCTTGAAGAAAGGCACATGCTTTTCTTCGACCGAAACGCTTTCGCCGGTGCGCGGGTTCCGGCCAACGCGTGCGTCGCGCTGTTTGACCGAGAACGCGCCGAATCCGCGCAACTCGACCCTGTTTCCGTTGGCCATGGCTTCAATGATTTCTTCAAAAATCGAATTAACAATGCGTTCGACGTCTCGCTGATAAAGATGCGGGTTTTCGTCGGCAACCTTCTGGATCAATTCGGAGCGTATCATAATGTGTCCCTCCTGCGCAGCAGTACTATAGCGCGACTATACACTTAAAATCCTGGCACTGAATACACCATACCCCCGTTTTTCCAGCCAAATCCGGGCATATGTCGCGGATATTCCGGCCCCGGACGCGGTAGACAGCCGGCACGACCGGGATGCCGCAAGTGCATCACGGGACCCGGAGTGCGATTCGGATGAAACCATGGCGGGCCCAGAAGGACTCGAACCCTCAACCTGCCGATTAGAAGTCGGCTGCTCTATCCAGTTGAGCTATGGGCCCGCACGGCGCTGTGCATAGCCCGTCAAGTGGCGGCGGTCCACGTTCAAAACACCTTGGTCATGAAGACGCTCATCGGGTCTGGCCCGTACCGGCCAAAGGGCTGACAACAGGAAAAGCCCGCCCGCTCATACAGCCTGCGCGCGGCAGCCGATCCTTCCAGGCTACCGGTCTCAAGCGACATGCGCGTCAGGCCCTGCGCGCGGGCATCGTCAAGGATCAGGTCCAGGATCGCCGCGCCTGCCCCCTGGCCCCGCGCGTTTCTTGCGACGTGCATGGATTTCAGTTCGCCATGGCCCTGCCCGATGGGTTTGTACCCGCCCATCGCGACCGCCTCGCCTTCGAGCCAGCCGACAAACAGAACCGTTCCGTCAGCTGCCAGCGCCGCCCCGTCTTGGTTGTGATTGCTTTCTGCACGATAGTGTTCGTCGCTGTGGGCCGCGTGCCGCGCGATCAGATCTGCCAGTTTCGGATGGCGGGGATCGACTTTTTCATAGGTGATGCCGGCTATCTTCACCCGCTCAGTGGGTCCACGCGCCCCGGCGATCGGTGGCGAAGTTTTCACCGTATCCACCCTTGCGGATGTTGGGCTTGCGCGATTTCGGTTTCAGCACGACGGCATCTATACCGTGTTCCTTGGCGTAGTCGCGCGCCGCCTCCAGCGTTTCGAACCGAAGGTGAACCTGGCTGTCCATATCCGAAGACGATGTCCAACCCATCAGCGGGTCCACTTCGCGCGGACTGTCCGGTGCGAATTCAAGCACCCACTGCCGGGTGTTCGCCGTGCCCGAGGACATGGCCGTTTTCGCGGGTTTGTAGATGCGGGCGCGCATGAGATAAGGTCCACGATTGGTTGCGTCATCTGCTTATGGAAAACCACACGCGCCTTGTCCACCATCCAACCTGTCGCAACACCATTTGAAATTGCACGCAACGCCGAAGGGTCGAAGCCAGAGAGGGTTGCCGGCCAGGCCCGAATGGAGCGAGGGTGGGTGGGTGCATCGACCCCGACCGGCAACCACATCTGTTGCTTGCCCATGCAGGTTAGGTCAGGCGGTCACCGGACAGCAACAAAATCCTATCTAAGGTTTTTCTAGAATTATCGATTATTCTCAAAGACTTCATTAACCCTTTGGGCATCACGGGTCGGAACCCGTGACAGCCCCTGCCCTAGGCTGGGGACAAGGGCCTTGAACCCGGCCCGGATAAGCCCATTCTTGGGGGCAGCGACGGAGTTCCCCCATGCATAACAATTCGCCCGAACAGATGCCCGAAACGGGCCGGTCGGTGGATGAGATCCGCGCCCGCCTGAAGATGGAGGGCGGCAAGCGATTCATCATGCATTCCGAGTTCCAACCGGCCGGCGATCAGCCGACCGCGATCAGGGAATTGTCCGCCGGGATTGCCGCGCTGGAACACGACCAGGTTCTGCTGGGTGCGACCGGCACGGGCAAGACCTTCACCATGGCCAAGGTGATCGAGGAAACCCAGCGCCC
>CAYWTM010000106.1:0-11879 GCA_964460185.1 uncultured Roseicyclus sp.
TCTACGAGGGCGGCATCGCGAACATGAACTACTCGATCTCGAACACGGCCGAGTATGGCGAGTATGTCAGCGGCCCCCGCGTTCTGCCCTACGACGAGACCAAGGCCCGGATGAAGGCCATCCTGACCGACATCCAGACCGGCAAGTTCGTGCGTGACTTCATGCAGGAAAACGCCGTGGGCCAGCCCTTCTTCAAAGGCACGCGCCGCATCAACGACGCGCACCAGATCGAAGAAGTGGGCGAGAAATTGCGCGGCATGATGCCGTGGATTTCCGCCGGCAAGATGGTCGACAAAGCCAAGAACTAAGCCCCTTTCGCGGCGCCTGCGCGACAGGCGCCGCGTTTTCTGCTATCCTGCCGGGATATTTGGGGGGGATAGTTCATGACTTCAAAGACTTTACTCGGCCCGGACGGGCAGCCCTTGCCGCGCACCGGCCCAGACCTGAGCCGCCGAAAATTCGCGGCGCTGGCGGGCACATCTCTTCTTGCCACACCCTTTGTCCTGCGGCCCGGATCCGCTCTCGCCGATCTGGACGAAGAGCAGCAGCGCGAAACCCGCGATCAGCTTCAACGCCTTTTCTTTCAAGGTGGCGGACTGGGGCGCGTCTTTCTGGCGGGCATCATTGTCGTGCTGGCGACCGGTGCCCTTTATTACCGCGATGTCAGCCAGGGCGCGACGCAGTTCGACGAAGATCGCGCCGGGACGCAATCGATCCTCGGCGGCATCTTTCGGCCTACCATTTCCGAACGGCTGGCCAATGCGCAGCAGATCGGGACGATCCACCTTTTCGACACGTTCCTTGTCTGTCTGATGACAGCCGCGGTTTCGGCCGCCGTCATGCGAAACCAGATGCTCGTGACCCATCGGCTGGTGTCATGGCAGGTCGGACGACTGCGCACGGTGAATGCGATCAGCGGGCTTCCCGCGCTGAACGACCTGCGTCTTCTGCGGACGATCGGGGCGATCTGGGTGACGCAACAGACCCTGCTGGCGATCCTGCCGCCGCCGGACTACCGGACCTGACAGACCCTGGCGCGGCTCAGCAGGGCCGCGCCATCACCAGGACCCAGACGTTGTCGGTGCTGCGGGCAAAGCCGAATTGGGTGACCGCCGCGTTCAGCAGGTTGGCGCGGTGACCATCCGACGCCATCCATTCCGCGATCGTGGTTCGGATATCCGACGTGCCGCGGGCGATGTTTTCCACCGACACGCAGGCCGTATACCCGGCCCGTTGCAGCCGGCCCTGCAAGGTGCTGCCATCGCTGCCCACATGGCTGATGGCCCCGGATCGGGCCAGGTCATCAGCATGGGATTGTGCAGCGCCTTGCAAGGCGGGGCTGTGGATGACGGGCCGCAAGATGCCGGTGCCCGCGCGCTGCACCGAGATTTGAGTGGCGGCCGACGCGATATCGACCGTGCGACCGGCAGACAGCCGTTCGGTTCCCGGCGCCGGGGCGCAAGCGGCAAGCGCCGCGACAAGACACAAGGTAAGAAGACGTGAGATCATGGTGTGCCTGCTGCTGCTTTGTGTTTTGCTCAGCATGTGCCCCGTGGGCGCAACTGGCAACCCGTCGTTTTCGCCTGGCAGGGATCGGCGAAATTCGGCTTGTGGGCAAATTGGGGGATAAAACCGGTATTGGAAACCTTTTTGAAATTAAACCGCCAATTTCCGGATTTTTTTGGCCCTTAAAGTTGTATTTTTGAAATCAGGCTGATTGGGCAAGTCCGCGCGCCAGGCGTCTTTGATGAGCCAGAACATCCGGCAAGTCCACCGTCATCACCTGGCCTTCACCAACCACCTGGCGGCCCTCGACGAACAGGTCGCGCACACGGGTTGGACCTGCCATCAACAGCGTAGCCGGATCCCATGATCCCGCACTTTCGACCCCCGACACGTCCCAAACTGCAATATCCGCGCGGTAACCGGGTTGCAGTCGCCCGCACTCACCGCCCCGTCCCAGCACCTCGGCCCCGCCGCGCGTGGCAAGACGCAGTGCCTCCCGCGGGGACATCGCCCCCGCCCCGGACGCCACCCGCTGCAACAGCATGGCCTGGCGCGCCTCGGCCATCAGGTTGCCCGCGTCATTCGATGCAGACCCATCCACCCCCAGTCCGACACGAACTCCCGCATCCCGCATGGCCCGCACCGGCGCGATGCCGGATGCGAGGCGGCAGTTCGAACAGGGGCAATGGGCCACGCCCGTCCCGCTGCGCGCAAACAACGCGATCTCGGACGCGTCCAGCTTGACGCAATGAGCGTGCCACACATCCTCGCCGGTCCAGCCCAGGTCTTCGGCATATTGGCCGGGCCGACAGCCGAACATCTCCAGCGAATACGCGACATCCTCGTCGTTTTCGGCCAGATGGGTGTGCAGCATCACCCCCTTGTCCCGCGCCAGCAGCGCCGCATCCCGCATCAGTTCCCGGCTGACGGAAAACGGCGAACAGGGCGCCACCCCTACCCGGCACATCGAATTGGGCGCCGGATCGTGGAAGGCATCGATCACCCGCAGGCAATCCTCGAGGATATCGGCCTCGCGTTCCACAAGGCTGTCGGGCGGCAACCCGCCGGCGCTTTGCCCGATCGACATCGCGCCGCGTGTCGGCTGAAAGCGCAGCCCGATCGTAGCGGCCGCTTCGATGGTATCGTCCAGCCGGCTGCCATTGGGATAGAGGTACAGGTGATCCGACGACATCGTGCAGCCCGACAGCGCCAGTTCCGCCAACCCCGCCAGGGCCGACACCCGCATATGCTCGGGCGTGAACCGCGCCCAGATCGGGTAGAGCGTCTGCAACCAGCCGAAAAGGGCCGCATCCTGCGCCCCCGGAACCGCACGCGTAAGCGTCTGATACAGGTGATGGTGCGTGTTCACCAACCCCGGAGTGACCACGCACCCTGCGCAGTCAAGGATGTCGCCCGCCGAGACAAGGCCCTGTCCCACTTCGATGATTTCACCGTCGCGCATCAGGATATCGGCGTCAGACAGCTCGGTTTCCGCGTCGTCCATGGGGATCATGACAGTCGCGTTTCGCAACAGGATCTCAGTCATCCGGCACGTCCCGCAACAGGGCCAGCGCCTCCGCATGAAGGGTGGCATTCGCCGCGGCCAGCGCCCGCCCGCCCCGATGCACGGGGCCGCCTTTCCAATCGGTGACCATGCCCCCCGCGGCCTCGATCACCGCGATGGGCGCCGCGATGTCGTAGCTTTGCAGCCCCGCCTCGATCACCAGATCGACCTGTCCTGCCGCGACCAGCGCGTAGGCGTAACAGTCCATCCCGTAGCGGGTCAGTTTCACACGGTCGCGCACGGCCTCGAACCCGGCACGCTCCCGGGCGGTGCCGACTTCGGGAAAGGTGGTGAACAGCGTCGCATCGGCCAATCGACCGGTGTTGCGGGTTGCAAGCGCCGAGACGCCATGCGGACCGGTCAGGGTGGCCCGACCCAATCCGCCTTCGAAACGTTCACCGATATAGGGCTGGTCGATCATCCCGTAGAACGGTCCCGACCCGTCGGCCAGCGCGATCAGGACACCCCAGGTGGGTGTTCCGGAAATGAACCCGCGGGTGCCGTCGATCGGATCGATGATCCATGTCAGGCCGGTGGTGCCGGGCTTGGCGGCCTCTTCCTCGCCCAGGATGGCATCATCGGGGCGTCGGGTGGCCAGAACCTTGCGCATGGCGGCTTCGGCTTCCCGGTCGGCAAGCGTCACGGGGTCAAATCCAGCCTCGGCCTTGTTGTCGGTGGCCAGGCCAGCGGATCGGAAATGGATCAGCGTCGCGGCCCGTGCGGCATCGGCCATGGCATGGGCAGTGGCGACAAGATCGGTCGTATCGGAAAGCTCAGGCGGCTCGTGCTGCGTCATATGTGGCTTGCGGTCCTTGCGGGTCTGGGTCGCAAGATCCGAGGTCGCACGGGCAGCCGCCCCGGGTCAAGCCAAGGCGCGCGTCAGGCCGCGGCTTCGGACATCACGCGCGCCAGTTCGAACAGGCGTTTGCGTTGGTTTTCGGGCATCGCGTAGTAGGATCGCACGAGATCCAGCGCTTCCTTGTCGGCCAGCAGATCGACAGGCTGGCCTGCACCGACGGCCGCTTCGGCATCGCCATTCATGCCGTCAAAGAAATAGCCGACGGGCACCGACATCGCATCGGCGATATCCCAAAGCCGCGAGGCGCTGACCCGGTTCATGCCGGTCTCGTATTTCTGGATCTGCTGGAACTTGATGCCGACCTGTGCGGCCAGCTGCTGCTGCGTCATGCCGACGGTCCAGCGCCTGTGCCGGATACGTTTGCCGACGTGAACATCCACCGGGTGCTTTACCACGCCTACCTCCCTTTTTGCCAAGGTCCCCCGCCCGTCTGACCGGAACGGTCGGAACAGCCAGACACCGATGCCGCGCAACGGTGAGTGTGAGGTAGCCCGGCCCCCCGCGGGATCAATCCCTTGGCGAGTGGCAGGGCAGGTACTCGCCCACAGGCTATTGCGGGCGTCGTCGCCATGCGCAACACGCAAGCACATGGTCTGGCCCTTGATTTTCGGCCGCGCTAGGGTCGGCCAACGCTCAACCGGGGGAGACACATCAATGCGGGCCTATCGCGTGACACGGATCGGGGCGGAACCACGCCTTGAGGACATCGCCACACCTGACCCCGGTGCCGGCCAGATCCGGGTGAAAATCGCGGCCTGCGGGTTGAACTTTGCCGATCTGCTGATGGTGACGGGCAAATACCAGGACACCCCCGAGGCGCCATTCACGCTCGGGATGGAGATTGCTGGCGTTGTCGATGCCCTCGGACCCGGCGTCACCACACCCCCGATCGGCACCCGTGTGGCGGCTTTTGCCGGTCAGGGCGGGCTGGCGGAATACGCGGTTCTCGACGCCGCGCGCGCCGTGGCGATCCCGGACGCAATGCCGTTCGACCAAGCGGCGGGATTCCTCGTGGCTTATGGAACATCGCACCTTGCGCTGCGCCACCGTGCGGCACTGCAACCCGGCGAACGGCTGCTGGTTCTGGGCGCTGCGGGCGGTGTCGGCCTGACGGCCGTGGAACTGGGTGCCGTGATGGGCGCCGAGGTCGTGGCCGTCGCACGCGGGGCCGAAAAGCTGGCCGTGGCCAAGGCCGCAGGGGCAACCCATCTGATCGATAGCGAAACGGTCGATCTGAAGGCCGAATTGCGCGCGCTCGGCGGGGTCGACGTGGTCTATGACGCGGTCGGCGGGCCCGGCTTTGACGCCGCGCTGCGCGCGACCCGCCCCGAGGGCCGCATCCTGACCATCGGATTTGCCAGCGGCGAGGTGCCGCAAATTCCCGCAAACCTTCTTTTGGTCAAGAATATCAGTGTATTGGGTCTGTATTGGGGCGGCTATATGCGTTTTGCTCCCGAGGTTCTGACAAACAGCCTCGGTGAGTTGATGGTCCTCTATGACGCCGGCCGGATCAGGCCCCATATCAGCGCCACCTACCCTCTTGAGGACGCGCACGCCGCCATGGATCTGATGCGGTCCAGGCGGTCGACCGGCAAGGTCGTTTTGACCCCCTGACCGGCTTGCATCCGTTCGGAACTGTGGCGTCAATTGGGCGACACGGTGTCGAGCCTGTCTGCAAATAACCCATTGCGCAGCGCATTTGCGCCCGGTTTCATCGGTATTGCTTGCATGATGAGAACCGCGCGCGCGCATGCCCTTCCCTAGCTGACGGGGCTTTTCGCGGGTGCCACCGCCAATGATCCGCCCAAGCGGACGACAGGAGCAGGCATGCCCGATGGGTATCTGGTGAACCTTGGCCCCGATGGGGTCTTGAACGCCGGCGATGTGATCGTCGACGGCCTGGTGACGTTCACCACCGACCAGTCGCTTGGCGCCGGGGACTGGTCATGGAACGGCGACTGGGGCGGCGGCGGGTTCACCAACGAACAGGAGCCTGGTGAATTCATCCTGGCCGATGACGGCAACGTCTATTTCGTGCCCGCCTTCGGCCCGGTGGACACGCTCGATTCCGCGGCCGTCATCAACGTGACCGAATGGGAACCCTCCGATGGGCAGGTTTCGGGCAGCGACGGCGACGACCTCATCGACGGAAGCTTTTCGGATCTCGGTGGCGACGACACAAGCAACGCCGCCGACAGCATTCACGGCTTTGACGGAAATGACACGATCGAGGGCGGCGGCGGGGCCGATACGATCTTTGGCGATGGCGGCAATGATGTCATCGACGGCGGCGGCGGGGCCGATGTCATCTTCGGCGACACGGCAACCGACGCGCAGACCGTGTCGGGGGTGTTCTCTTGGGAAACCGCGCAGGCCGACGAACAGGACATCTCGGGTGGCATCACCCTGACCAGTGCCGGGATCAACGCCACTGTCAGTTTCACCGATACCGGCAACAACAACCCGACATTCCAGATCGAAAGCACCGATGATCTTTATGTCGGCGCGGGCGAGCCCTTTGGCGGGAACTCGGCACTCTACCTCGCTGGAAACGGCGGGGGGGACACGTCGGAAACGCAGATTTCGTTCAGCGCCGATGACCCGGATTATTCGGGTGCGGTCGAAAACGTCTCGTTCCGGATCAACGATTTCGATTTCGGCAACAACAACCATCGCGACACCTTGACGATCAACGCTCTGGATGCCGCAGGGGATCCGGTCAGCATCACTCTGACGCTTGGCAACCAAGCGCCGACGAGCGGCCCCAACCAGACGATTGCGGCCGGCACGTTCAGCGGCAATCCCGACGATCTCGACGGGTCCCTCCTGGTCGAAATCGCAGGGCCGGTTTCGTCGATCACCTTCGACTACAGCAACAATCTGAATGGCACCCAGGCCATCTGGGTCAGCGATATCGCTTTCGATGCAATTCCTGCCGACCAGGGCAACGACACGATCTCGGGCGGGGGTGGCAATGATGTGATCCACGGCCAGGGCGGTGATGACAGCATCACCGGCGACAATGGTGCGGACACCCTGGACGGCGGCGCGGGCAACGATACGATCTCGGGCGGCAACCAGTCCGACGTGATCACCGGCGGCAGCGGCAATGACCTCCTGACCGGGGGCGCCGGCAATGACAGCATCGAAGGCGGCGACGATGCCGATACGCTGTCCGGTGACGATGGCAACGACATCCTGATCGGCGGCGCCGGGGCTGACAGCATCGATGGCGGGGCCGGCGACGACACGATCGAGGTCGCCGAAGGTGATACCGTTCTGGGCGGGACTGGCGATGATTTCTTCTTGCTCACCGATCTGGGCGAAGGCGGTGCCGCCGACCTGACCATCATCGGCGGCGAAGGCGGCGAATTCGACGGCGACGTGCTGGATCTGAACGGTCTGAACGCGGGCCAGGTCACCTATACCAACACCGATGACAATGCCGGCGGCCTATCCGGGTCGGTGCAGTTGATCGACGGGTCCATCCTGACCTTCAGCGAGATCGAGGATGTGATCTGCTTCACACCCGGCACCCGCATCCTGACCCCGCAGGGCGAACGTCCGATCGAAACCTTGCACCCCGGCGACCTGGTGATCACCCGCGATGACGGGCCGCAGCCGATCCGCTGGATGGGCGCGCGCATGGGCTCGGGAAAGGGCAAGAACGCCCCGATCCGGGTCAATGCCGGTGGCCTGTTCGGGGCCAGGCGGCCGTTCCTCGTGTCCCCGCAACACCGGATGTTGGTCGAAGGCTACCGTGCCGAACTGGCCTGCGGCGACCGCGAGGTCCTGGTCGCAGCCAAGCACCTGATCGATGGCAGGCAGGTCGAATGCGCGCCCTGCACCGCCGTCACCTACATCCACATGATGTTCGATCGCCATCAGGTGATCTATGCCGAGGGCGCCGCAAGCGAAAGCCTGCACCTGGGCGACGAAGGTCTGTCGGCCCTCAGCGCTGCGGGGCGCGCTGACCTGTTCTCGAAATTCCCTCAATATCAGGGTGATCCCGGCCTGTTCGGACCAACCGCACGCCGCTGCGCCAAGGCGTTCGAGGCACGCCTCCTGGCGGCCTGAAGCGCACGCTTCAAATACCTTTGAAGGTGGATCTTGTCAGATCGACGAGCGCATCGAGTGGTTCGGACCGGGTCAGCTCCGTGCGGTAGAGGTTGATCTTGTAGGCCGGCAAGACAGGCAACGCGCCGCCGTGGGACACGGGTTCCACATATGGCGGCTCGGTCCCTTCGATACAGGTATGCACGGCCAGATCGGCGCTGACCGATGCCTCGACCGTACGGGTTGAATCGCTTTCGACCGCCATTTCCCAGGGAATGCCCGCGTGATCCAGAACCGACTGCACGCGCCCGCGAAAGATGCAGGCGTGTTCATAGGCAAGGCGCAGGGGGCGCTGTTTCCAGATCTGCCCGTTATGCGCCCCGACCCAGATCAGCGGCCGCTCCATCAAGGTTTCCCCGCCCGGATCGGTTTCGGTCTCGGTGGTCAGAATGACGTCGATCTCTCCACGATCAAACATCCGTTTCAGCCGCGAGGTGAATGACGAGACCAACTGCACCTTCATCCGGGGAAATTCGGCATTGAAACGGTGCAGCACCAGCGGGATGGCGGGGTAGACGATGTCATGCGGCACCCCGAGTGTCAGCTCGCCCTCATAGTCCGAAGCCGTCAGGCGCGTCAGCACCTCGTCATTCAGGTCCAGCATGCGGCGGGCATAGCCCAACATCTGCTCCCCCGTCCCCGTCAGGATCAGCTTGCGGGTCGATCGGTCGAACAGGCCCACATCCAGCATGTCCTCCAGGCGCTTGATCTGCATCGACACGGCAGACTGCGTGAGGTTCAGATAGCCGCTGGCCTTTGTCACGCCACCGGCGTCGGCAACGGCCACGAACGCGCGCAGCGCAGTCAGGTCGAGATTACGAGGCATGACATCACCATTTGTGATACTTCAATTCAAATACATTCACTTTCAAAATGCATTATGTCGCCACATATATCAACCATCGAAATGTCGATAAACGCTAACATCACAAAACAGAAAGTAAACGCCATGGCCGAGTTCCTCGTCTTTCGCGGCGTGGCGCTTGACCGCGCCGCGCCGTCCATCCGCACCCTGATCGCCCGCACGGGGACTGCCCTGGCCGTCTGGCGCCAACGCCGGCAGCTGCATGCGCTGAGCGCACATATGCGCCGTGACATCGGCCTGAACGATGTCCAGATCATGGACGAAACCAGCCGTCCGTTCTGGGATCTGCCGCGCTGAACCGCGCTTCGGGTGCCGGATCGTGTGAATTGCAGGCCCGTTCCCGGCCCTGATAGGAAAAAACAATCGCGCTGCAGCCCTTGCTGCGGCGCGTCTTCCTTGAAAAACAGGTGGCGGTGGCCAATATCATGCGACAAGGATGGGTGAACCATGCCATACATGGTCAACACCCGGCCCAACCTGTTTTTTTTGGAGGGATACATGGCAGAGTATCAGACGATCCGGACCGGCGCCGCAGGCGTACGTTCGGCCGAGATCGACGCGGGCCTTCGCGCCCACATGAACAAAGTCTATGCCACCATGTCTGGTGGTATGCTGATCACGGCGGCCGCTGCTTGGGCGATTGCCAACCTGGCGGTCACCAGTGACCCGACCGGGGCCACCGCGGCCCTGCGCGAGGGCCAGTACCTCACCGGCCTTGGCGAAACATTGTACATGACGCCGCTGCGGTGGGTGGTGATGTTCGCACCGCTGGCCTTCATCCTGTTCGGATGGGGCGCGCTGATGCGGCGCGGTTCTGCCGCTGCTGTCAGCCTTGGCTTCTTCGCCTTCGCCGCCGTCATGGGCGTCTCGATGAGCTCGATCTTCCTGGTCTTCACGTCCTATTCGATCGTGCAGACCTTCCTTGTGACCGCCATCGCGTTCGCCGCGCTCAGCCTCTGGGGCTACACCACCAAGCGCGACCTGTCGGGCATGGGCACATTCCTGATGATGGGTGTGATCGGCCTGATCGTGGCCATGGTCATCAACATCTTCCTGCAGTCGCCCGCCATGATGTTCGCAATCTCTGCGATCGGTGTGCTGGTCTTTGCCGGCCTGACCGCCTTCTACACGCAGGAGATCAAGTCGACCTACGTGGCGCACGCGGCACACGGCGATCAGGAATGGCTGGACAAGGCCGCCATCGACGGCGCACTCAGCCTCTACATCGCTTTCCTGAATATGTTCCAGTTCCTCTTGATGTTCATGGGGCAACAGGAATAGTCAGGGCTTATACCAAGACGAACCTCAAAGGGGCCGGAGTTCTACTCCGGCCCTTTTTCCGTTCGGATGCGCACGCAGTCGGGTTGCACCGCAACGGCTGATCGTTCCCGGCCGGTCCGCAGCGTGTCATCCAACCTTCACGAGACAGCCTGCACGCCGCACTGTATCGCATGGCGAGGAGACCTGACCCATGGACGCACATGATATATCAGCCCCGGTCGCTCGGCCCAACTGGCCCGAGATGACGCGCGTCTTTGGCAGGATCGGCATGCTGAGCTTTGGCGGACCGGCCGCGCAGATTGCCCTGATGCACAAGGAACTGGTCGAAGATCGCCCTTGGCTGACAGAGCGGCAGTACCTTAACGCGCTCAGCTTTTGCATGCTGCTGCCCGGCCCCGAGGCGATGCAACTGGCCACCTATTCCGGATGGCGGCTGGCAGGTGTGGCGGGCGGGCTGCTGGCGGGACTGCTGTTCGTATTGCCGGGCGCCGCCGTGATATTGGCGCTGGCATCGGCCTATGCGGCCTATGGCGATGTGCCATTGGTCGAGGCTGTGTTTCTGGGCATCAAGGCCGCCGTGATCGTGATCGTGCTGCAAGCGCTGGTGAAAGTCTCGAGAAAGGCACTGGTCGGCATGGTACCCCATGCCTTGGCGGCTGCGGCCTTTGCGGGGCTGTATGCCTTCCAGATACCCTTTCCCCTGATCGTGGCAGCGGCGGCCCTGATCGGCGCCGTGTTCCTGGCCCAGGACACCCCGGACCTTCCCCAGGCGCCACGGGTCTCACTGGCACGCACGGCCCGGACAGTCGCGATCTGGGCCGCGATATGGCTCTTGCCCCTGGCAGTGCTCTGGATGGCCGCCCCTGACGGGCTGCTGACCCAGGTGGGCCTCTTCTTTTCCAAGCTCGCGATCGTCACCTTTGGCGGCGCCTACGCGGTGCTGGCCTACATGGTGCAGGAGGTCGTGGCAGATTTCGGCTGGCTGACCACGGCACAGATGATGGATGCCCTTGGGCTGGCCGAAACGACGCCGGGCCCCCTGATCCTGGTGACGCAGTTCGTGGGATTCCTCGCCGGCGTGCAGGCCGGCGGCTGGTGGCTTGGGCTGGCCGCCGCAGCGGTGACGCTGTGGGTGACATTCGCGCCGTGCTTCTTGTGGATCTTCGCGGGCGCACCCTACGTCGAATGGATCTCGGGCCAGCCGCGCCTGACCGGGGCCTTGCGGGCCATCACGGCGGCCGTGGTGGGCGTGATCCTGAACCTGTCGATCTGGTTCGCCGCCCATGTCCTGTTCACCGACCTGACATCGTTCGACTTCGGCGCCGGCCGCGTGCTGCTGCCCGTTTGGGCCAGCCTCGACCTGACGGCGCTTGGCCTCACGGCCATTGCCGCCGGTCTGATCTGGGGGCTGCGCCTGGACCTTGTGAAGGCCTTGCCGGCGATGGCGCTGGCCGGCCTGGCCGCCACATTGGCGTATGGCGGGATTTGAGGTGTTGACTCGGGGGGCCGGAGAGGTAAAAGGCGCAGTCTCAACACCATTGCCGCGGTGGGCCATTCCGCCCCCGCCCCGACCACAAGTTCAGGAGCCTTCCCATGGCGAAGCCGACGACCATCAAGATCCGCCTCAACTCGACCGCCGGGACGGGCCATTTCTACGTGACCAAGAAAAACGCGCGCACGATGACCGA
>CAYWTM010000107.1:0-11730 GCA_964460185.1 uncultured Roseicyclus sp.
GCCGGCGAGGATTTCGGAGAGATGGGCGACCGTCTGGACGTGTTCGACCGCAAGCCGCCCCATTGCCTGTATGTGCCCTCCAATAGCGACTGGAGCGCGGTTGCGACCACGCACTGCACACTGGCCGTGTGCACCGCGCCGGGGCAGGGGGCACGGCCCGCACGGCGCCTGGGCCCCGAGGGCATCACGCTGGAGGAACGCGGCACCGGCACCAACACGCGCTATATCCACAACATCGCGATGGAAGGCCGCGACGTGGCCGACAGCCTGCTGGTGACCGAGGTCTATACCCCCGCCGGCCATTGGTCGTCCTACCCGCCGCATCGCCATGACAAGGATGATTTTCCCAACATCACTTACCTCGAGGAAACCTATTACCACCGTCTGAACCCTGCCCGGGGCTTTGGCGTCCAGCGCGTGTTTACCGAGGATGGCAGCCTCGATGAAACCATGGCCGTGGGCGATCATGATGTGGTGCTGGTGCCAAAGGGTCATCACCCCTGCGCGGCGCCCTACGGGGTGGAAATGTATTACCTGAACGTCATGGCCGGGCCACGTCGGAACTGGCGGTTCGCGGTACATCCCGATTTTGCATACCTGATGACGTGACCGTCCGGGTTTACTCGGGGTCCAGCACCCTGCGCGCGACACGGAAACATTCCAGCGCCGGCGGCACGCCGCAAAGGTGCCGATCACGTCGATGATGGCGCGGATTTCATCACGGCTGACGCCATTGTTCACGATCCAGCGACAATACGTTCCCCAATCGCGCATTTTCCCCGGGGCGCCGATCATGACGAGGTTCATCATCGACCGCGTCCCGGGATGGCTAGCAGGCCGGTCTGGTGCCGCATCCACGCCTCGCGCCTTGCGCATTCCGCGGACCAGGGCGGGGGAGCCACCGCAGGCCCCGGCACCCGTGGGGTGAAACAAGGCCCGCCGTGCCCGCGTTGAACCGGATGGTCGAGGTCGTGCACGTTGGTGACCCGGTCTTGCGTGATGGCGGGGTGGTTGACTCCCACTCATCGACGGTCGTCCATGGCGCACCACGTGACGCAATGGTACTGGACGCACCCGCCCAAGTTCCCGAAGACTTGGCGCAGGGATCAGCAGCAATTCAGGAGCCCGCACAATGACGCCCCCTGCAACGATGTGCGCCATGGTCACCATAGGCCACGGCGATATCGACAAGATGGTCTGGCACGAGGACTGGCCGGTTCCCGCACCGGCCGCGGGAGAGGTGCTGGTACGGGTCGGGGCATGCGGGCTCAACAACACCGACGTCAATACGCGTTCGGGGTGGTATTCCAAGGCCGTTACGGCGCCCACAACGGGGAACGCCCTTGATCAGGCCGGAGATGACATTCCGACATGGGGGGCCCCGCCGATCCGCTTTCCCCGGATCCAGGGCGCAGATGTCTGCGGCCGGATCGTCGCGGTCGGCGAGGGCGTGGCGTCCGGGCGTATCGGCGAGCGGATCATCTCGGACAATTGGCTGCGCGATCCGGAAGATCCCCTGAACAAGGCCAAGTCAGGGTATTTCGGGTCCGAGCGTGATGGGGGCTTTGCCCAATACACCACAATGCCGGCTGTCAACGCGTTGCCGATCCGGTCGGATCTGTCGGATGCGGAACTGGCGACGTTCTCATGCTCGTATTCCACCGCCGAGGGGATGCTGACGCGCGCCGATGTGACGGCCGCCGACACGGTGCTTGTGCCCGGTGCGTCCGGCGGGGTCGGCGGCGCGGTCGTGCAACTGGCCCGGCGGCGCGGCGCGCGTGTGATCGCGCTGGCCTCCGAGGTCAAGCACGCCGAAGTGGCGGCGCTGGGTGCGGACCGTGTCTTGCCGCGTGCGCCTGCGGATCTGCGGGCGGCCCTTGGGGATGAGGCGATCACCGTCGTGGCCGATGTGGTGGGCGGACCCTACTGGCCCACGCTGATCGACATCCTGGAACGCGGGGGGCGCTATACCTGCTCGGGCGCCATCGCGGGTCCGATCGTGGAACTTGACCTGCGCACCTTCTACCTGCGCGATCTGACCTTCACCGGGTCTACCGTGATCGACCCCGAGGTGATGACGAACCTCGTGCGCTATATCGAGGCGGGCGAGATCCGCCCGGCGCTGGCCGCGACCTATCCCCTGGCGGACCTGCATGCAGCCCAGACAGCGTTCATTGCCAAGAAACACACCGGCAATATCGTGGTGGTGCCATGAGCAGCGCGGCGTTCTGGCGGGCTTGCCCGGCCCTGACGCAGGCGATCGCGGCCGACCCGCAGGTCGGACCGGGCGACAGTTGCGTTCATGCCTACTGTCAGCCCGGTGCCACGACCACGACAGACAGCCCGTTTCCGGCCCCGGAACCCACCATTGTCCAGCGGCCCCCGGCCCGCCTGTGACCGACCATGGAGATACGCTTTGAAGAAACTGCACACCCAGGCTGAATGGATCGCACGCGCCAAGGACGTTCTTCCGGCAGGCGGCTTTGGCAATTTCGACCCGGGCGTCATCATCGCGAGGGGGGAAGGCAGCCGCGTCTGGGATGAAGATGGCCGCGAATATGTCGACTACCTGATCGGGTCCGGGCCGATGCTGGTGGGCCATGGTCACCCCGAGGTGATGGAGGCCGTTCTGGAACAGCTTCCCAAGGGCATGACGTTTTTTGCCAACAACGCCAAAGGGATCGAACTGGCCGAGGCGATCGTCGACGCGGTGCCATGTTGCGAACAGGTCCGGTTCGTCGCGTCCGGCGGCGAGGCCGACATGTATGCGATCCGCCTGGCGCGTGCCTATACCGGGCGCGACAAGGTCCTGAAATTCGAGGGCGGCTATCACGGGATGAGCGCCGAGGCGCAGATGAGCCTGGCCCCCGCGCGCGAGGTGAATTTCCCCCAAGCCGTGCCCGACAGCGCCGGTATTCCGCAGGCTGTCGCTGATCAGATGGTGATCGCGCCGTTCAATGATCTCGATGCCGTGGCCTCGCTTCTGGACGAACATTCCGACATCGCCGCCATCATCGTCGAGCCCCTGCAACGGATCATCCCGGCGGTGCCGGGGTTTCTGGCCGGGTTGCGTGCGTTGTGTGACAAACACCATGTCCTGTTGATCTTTGACGAGATCGTCACCGGGTTCCGGCTTGCCTATGGCGGGGCGCAGGAACGGTATGGCGTGATCCCGGATATCTGCACGCTGGGCAAGATCATCGGCGGAGGCTTTCCCCTGGCGGCGTTGGGCGCCAGCGCGGACATCATGGCGCATTTCGACAAGGACGTGGTCGGCGGGGACAAATGGCTGATGCAGTTGGGCACATTGTCAGGCAATCCCGTGGCCTCGGCCGCAGGGCTGAAAACCATGGATATCTTGCGCCGCGACGGCCAATATGACCGCCTGGTCGCCGTTGGGAAACGGTTGCAGGACATGCAATCCGATGCGCTGAATGCGGCCGGCATCGCCCATCGGGTCTGTGGCGACCCCACTCTGTTCGACCTGTTCTTCACCGACGTGGACTGCCGCGATTACCGCAGCGCCAAGCACACCGACCCAAGGGTCAACGCCGTCTACAATGCGACCCTTCGCGCGCAAGGCGTGTTCAAGGCACCGGGCAAACTCTACCCGTCTCTTGCCCTGACCGAGGCCGATCTGGAGCTGACCGAACATGCGGTGCACCAGGCCGTGCGGGCCCTCACGCGGGCCTGACACGTTGTTGCGAAACGCGCCCCGGTTCCTGGACGGACCAGCCAAGAAGCGGGCGTTTGAGATCGAGATAGGTCGGATCGAAATTCGCGAACGCGATCAACCGGTCGTAATCCTCGAACGTGACCAGCCCGTTGCGAAACGTGACCAGCCCGTCTTCGCGCAACTGGCGCAGGACCCGGTTCACATGCACCGCGCTCAGCCCAAGGGCATCTGCCAGAAGGTACTGGGTCAGGGGGCACGCATACCCTTTGCCGTTCGTCAGGCCGACGAGTTTCAGCCGGACCCCGAGTTCCAGCAGGAAATGCGCCATCCGTTCGGCTGCGGTGCGTCGGCCCAGATCGACCAGGTGCTCGACCACCATCGCCTCGTCGCGGGACGCCGACCATAGAATGGCGGCCGCCAGCCTGGGGGTTCGGGCGAATGACTTCAAAAGGTCAGGGGCACCGATTTCGGTAACTTCGATGTCCGTGACGGGTTCGATACTGTGGTCGGACACGTGCAACAGAACACTCCGCAATCCCAGGAAATCGCCCGGGATCTGGAAATCCACGACCTGGCGCTCGCCATCGTTGAGGATCTTGTAGGAACACGCCCAACCCGATGTCAGGATATAGGCGGCCTGATCAGATTGCCCTTGGTGAATCAGGTCGCGCCCGGCCACAAAGGAACGGCGGCGCAGGTTCAGCGCCTCAAGCGCCGAAAGCTCTTCGTCCGAAAGCGCGACAAACGCGCTCAGTTTGCGAACCAATGCCGTGTTTTGCATTATGTCGGGTGTCTCTGTGTGGCCCGGATCCACGCTAACCACATCACAAAATCCCCCGAACTGATTTCAATCAGCCCGAAACCGGAAGATCCGTGAAACCCTCGGCGTTTCATGGCGCGGGTATTTCAGGCCTGCGGCCTTCTGGTCCGGAGGGGCAGTCTCAAATGGCAGATCAAAATGCCTCTGCGGGCATCGCCGCCCTTTCGATTTGCGAGTCGCTGCTCTTGGCCCTGAACGACAATCGCGTGCTGAGCGAAGCCGAGATCAGGGGTGTTTTGGAGGATGCCGCCGCAAGCCATGACGGCGCCGGCGTTCCGGGCGAGGACGGTCAGTTGCAAAGGGCCGCAAGCGCCTTGATCAACCGCATCTTGACGGGCGGAAACACGGTTCGCAGCAAGTGAAGTGCCTGGTCGAGAACGGCATGGAGGCGAAAAATCACCATCGGTGACGGGATCAAGGCTGGGGCCGCTGTCACGACCGCGCAAGAGACGCCAAAGGACCTTGAACATGGAAACACACGAGACACCGGGATCAGGGCACAGGTGGTATCTCGTGTGTTTCTGGAACACTTGAACAAGGTACGGTTTCACCAGGTACGCAGTGAACATCCTCAGCATGGCGGGGCCATGTGCGGCCCGCACTTACACAAGTTGATTCGGGTGAAAAAATATCCTTTTCCGTGAGTCATTCCGTTCGTCATTCCGTGCATAGGCCCGGCTATTCCGGCCAGGTGCGGTCGGTTCGGCCGTGTCGGAACAGGGACAGGGCCGATCGGGAACGGCGGCTCGGCGGATCAGTCCACCGGCGTCTGCTGATGGAATTTCCGCCGCCGGCGTCGGGCGCGGACCGCACGGATTGTGTCCGTGTCCCTTGCGGATTGCCTCGATGACGCATGGCTCGGGTGGCGTTCGTCCGCCGGTTTCGTGATCTTGTGCCACCTGCGGCGTCTGGCCGGGTCTCGCCGCGCATGGGACGTTGACATGGATCAGAGACAGGGTCTGCACCAGCCTGTCATGTGATGCGGCAGGCATCCCGCGCCATTGCGGTTGTCGGAATGCGCGGGCGCGGTAGAGCCTGTGGAGGGGGCCTGATGCTGAACGATCCGTATGAGGCCCTTGGCCTGACCAGGACGGCGACGGCGGACGAGATCAAGAAAGCCTATCGCAAGCTTGTGCGCAGCAGTCACCCGGATCTCAATCCCGACGACGCGCAGGCCGAGGCGCGGTTCAAGGCGATCGGATCGGCCTATGATCTGCTGAAGGATCCTGAAACCCGTGCCCGCTTCGACGCCGGAGAGATCGACGCATCGGGCGCGGAACGCCAGCAGCGCCAGTATTACCGCGACTTCGCGGACGCCTCCGACAACACCTATCGGGAACGGCGCGGGTTCGGGGAAAACGTCAATCCCGAGGACATCTTTGCCGACATCTTGCGCAATCGCGCCCGCGGTGGAGGCACTGGCACCGGCGCGGGCACCGGCGGATTCGGAGGGTTTGAGGGCAGGGGGTTCGTGGCCCGTGGCCCCGATGCCCGCTATGCGCTGGACGTGGCGTTCATGGATGCCGTGCGCGGGGCACAAACCCGCATCACGCTGCCGGATGGCCAGAACCTCTCCGTCACCATCCCGCAAGGCACCCAGGACGGCCAGACCCTGCGCCTGCGCGGCAAGGGGCATCCGGGATATGGCGGCGGGCCTGCGGGCGATGCCTTGATCACCGTCACCGTGCGCCCCCACCCGGTCTTTCGCCGGGACGGCGACGATATCGCGCTGATCTTGCCCATCACGCTGGACGAGGCCGTGTTGGGCGGCAAGGTCACGACACCCACCATCGACGGGCCCGTGGGGCTGACCATTCCGCCCGGGGCCAGCTCGGGCCAGGTGTTGCGCTTGCGGGGGCGCGGTGTGGGCGGGGCCGGGCGCAAGACGAAAGGCGATCAGCGGGTGGAGCTCAAGATCGTGATGCCGTCCAAGCTGGATGACGGCCTGCGCGATTATCTCGCCCAATGGCGCAAGACGCACGGCTATGACCCCCGGGCGGATCTGATGAAAGGGGCCGAGACATGACCGATCAGTTTACCGAAGACGACGTGGTCGCAGCGGTCACACGCCTGACCCGCCCCCAGTTGATCCGCTTCATCGAGGTGGACTTCGTCCGCCCGCTTCGGGCCGGGGACGGCTACGTGTTTCGCAGCGTCGACATTGCACGGTTGGAACTGTTGTGCGATCTGTCTTGCGATCTGGATCTGGATGAAACCGCGATGGGTATCGTGATCTCGCTGGTCGACCAATTGCACGCAGCCCGTCAGGACCTGGCCAATCTCGTGCGTGTCATCGACACCCTTCCCGATGATCTGCGCGCGCGCATCGGCTCGGACTGGACCGGGTCATGACGCCAGTCCTGTCGCTTTCCGCATCGGGTCAGCGGACGCGCGTCCGATGACCAAAACACCTCGTGACCGGCTCAAGATCGCGCTGCTGGGCATCGCGCTGGCCGGGTTGGTTCTGGGCCTTGGCCTGATGCTGGCTGGCTTTGCACAGGGCGCGCGGCTGGCATGGACGGTCGGTGTCGCGCCCGTTCTCGTGACCCTCGTGGTCGAAATCGTGCGCAGCCTCGCAAGGGGCGAGGCGGGTCTCGACATCGTGGCGGCGTTGTCGATGTCGGCGGCGCTGTTTTTCGGTGAAGCGCTGGCCGCCGCCGTCGTGGCCCTGATGTATTCGGGCGGCACTTTCCTCGAAAGCTTTGCCGAAGGCCGCGCCCGGCGCGAGATGCGCGATCTGCTGTCGCGGGTGCCCCGCACCGCGACGCGGCACCGAAACGGCGAACTGGACGAGGTGCCGCTCGATGAGATCATGACGGGCGATCTGTTGCTGATCCGTCAAGGTGACGTCGCGCCCGTGGACGGAACCGTGCAAAGCGACTGGGCGGTGCTGGACCAATCCGCCCTGACCGGTGAATCGATGCCCCTGCGCCTGCCGCGCGGGGCCGAGGCGATGAGCGGTTCGACCAACGCGGGCGAGGCCTTTGACCTCAAGGCCACGCGGCGTGCGGCGGACAGCACCTATGCCGGGATCGTCCGGCTGGTCGAGGCAGCGCAGCAATCCAAGGCTCCGATGGCGCGTCTGGCCGACAGGTATTCGTTGCTGTTCCTGGCGGTCACGGTCGTGCTGGCGACAGGGGCATGGTGGTTCACGGGCGATCCGATCCGCGCGGTGGCGGTGCTGGTAGTGGCCACACCCTGTCCGCTGATCCTGGCGGTGCCGGTGGCGCTGGTGGCGGGCCTGTCGCGGGCCGCGCATTTCGGCGTGCTGATCAAGGGCGCGAAACCGCTTGAGGCGCTGGCCCGGATCCAGACCGTGATCCTCGACAAGACCGGCACGCTGACCGATGGCAGGCCGCAGATCGTGTCGATCCATGCCAATGGCGATCTGGGCGAGGAAGAGGTTCTCTATTTCGCGGCCGCGCTGGATCAGGCCTCGAAACATCCCATCGCGCGCGCCATCGTGGCGGCCGCGCAGACGCGCGGGGTGCGCCTGCCGGTTCCCGACGCGGTGATCGAACGGCCGGGCGAGGGGGTCACCGGACGCATCGACGGGCGCCGCGTCGTGGTCGGGGGGGCCGATTTCGTCGCGGCAGAGGTTGGCGCGGCCCCACCCGACCGGGACATGCGCGAGGCCGGTTCTGTCCTGGTTGCGCTTGCGGTCGATGGGGTGCTGGCCGGACATCTGGTGATGGCCGATGCGCTTCGCTCCGGCACGGCCGACCTGTTGTCGGGTCTGCGCGGCCTGGGCATCGGGCGCATCTTGCTGGCGACCGGTGACCGGCATGCGGTGGCCGAAGCGGTGACGCAGGGTTTGGGGCTGGATGGCCTGCGCAGCGATCTGACGCCGGACCAGAAGGTGCTGCTGGTGCTGACGGAACGCAAGAATGGGCCGGTAATGATGGTTGGCGACGGGGTCAATGACGCCCCGGCGCTGGCGGCGGCCGATATCGGCGTGGCGATGGGCGCGCGGGGTGCTGCAGCTTCGGCCGAGGCGGCCGACGTGGTCTTGCTTGTCGATCACCTGGACCGGCTGTTGCCCGGCATCGAGGTCGCGCAGCGCGCCCGCCGCCTTGCGCTTCAAAGCGTGGCGGCCGGGATCGGTTTGTCCGTCGCCGGCATGATCGCGGCGGCCTTCGGCTATCTGACGCCGGTCGAGGGCGCGCTGTTGCAGGAGGTGATCGACGTGGCCGTCATCCTCAACGCGCTGCGCGCGCTACGGATCCAACCCCGACAAATCGGTTTGTCCGGCGTCGGGCCCGCTCATCCCCTGTCGCCCGTCAGCAAGACCGCCATGTCGCCTTTGGACATGTAGCTGAGATACAGCAGATAAGGCGCGAGAACGATCATCCCCATGACACCGCAGATCAGTGCCATCGCGATGCCGCTGCCTGAAAACCGGCTGCGCCACGCGACCCACAGGGCCGACGCGATCAGGTAGAGCGCGAAATCGACATGGAACTGTCCCTGCCATCCCATCGTCAGGACGGGGCCGACAAAGGGCGTCAGCAGATCCGCGCCCTCCCGCGTGACCGCCGCGATGGTGAAGACGGCGATCAAGACGAACGAAAGGATCACGAAAATGCGGAACAGGGCCATGTGCGGTTTCCCGGTTTGACAATGACAAAGGTGGGCCGACCTGCGGCTAACGCGCCATGGACGGCATCTCAATTACCTTGGAGGTAACCGCGCCGCCGATCCCATGACAGGGGTGGCTATTGCTTCACGTAGGGTTTGCCGTCCGCCGCCGGCGCGCGGGCGCGCCCGACCAATCCGGCCACCACGACGATCGTCGCGATATAGGGGGCCATGGCCAGAAACTCGGACGGGATCGGGGTTTGCAGCAAGGCCAGTTTCTGTTGCAGCGAATCCGTGAACCCGAACACCAGCGCGGCCAGAAGGGCGCCGACCGGGTGCCAGCGACCGAATACCATCGCCGCAAGCCCGATAAATCCGCGTCCGCCTGTCATGTTCTCATCGAACCGGCCCACCGATCCCAGGGTGAACCAGGCCCCGCCAAAGCCCGCGATCATGCCGCCGATGGTGACGTGGATGTAGCGGGTCCTGTAGACATCGATGCCAAGCGTATCGGCCGCGCGGGGGTGTTCCCCGACCGCGCGCGCGCGCAGGCCGTGGCGGGTGTGAAACAGGTAGTAGGTCGACACGCCCACCATGATCAGCGCGCCATAAACGAACAGGTTTTGCTGAAACAGCATCGGGCCGATGACCGGGATATCGCTCAGGATGGGGATCTTGATCACCCGGAAGACGGGCGCGTTGTTGAGGTGGCGCATCTCGGCGAAGACCTGGCTTGAGACATAGCTGGTCAGCCCCAGGACGAACAGGTTGATCACGACGCCGGCGATGATCTGATCCATGCGGTAGGTGACCACCAGCGCGGCCAGGATAAAGCCGAACGCACCGCCGATCGCCACAGCCGACACAAGGCCGCCCCAGCCGCCAAGAACCGATCCCATCAGCGCCCCGGTGAAGGCGCCGGCCAGCAACATGCCTTCGACCGCGATGTTCACCACCGCCACGCGTTCGCACATGACGGCCGCCAATCCGCCAAGGGCGATGGGGACCGCGCGCACCACGGTGGCCTGCAACATGCCGGTCAGCGAAAACGCGTTTTCCGCCGTCGCCCAGACCAGGAAGGCCAGCACCGCCAGCCCCAGGCCAAGTCCCAGGGACAGGGTCGACCAGCGCCCGCCACCGCGCAGGAATTGCCGGGCGCCCAGAAATGCCATCAGCGTGGCGGCGATGTAGATGAACGGCTGTGCGGGCACCACAAGGTCGGGCAGCACCCAGGTGTCGCGCGGCCGCGAGAGACGGAACGTGGCATCGCCGGGGGCATCGCCCAGAACGATCACCACGAAGGCCGCCAGCCCGATCAGGAGTGCGCCGGTGATCCGCGTGCGCCGCCTGGCGCCCTGGTCAATCGCCAGTGCAGCCTTGGCGTCGGGGGCGGCGTTGGGGGCGGCGGGCGTCATCCTCCACCTCCGTCGGGATGGCTTCGGAATCCCCATGGAAAGATTGCCCGGACAAGCAGCGGGGCCGCGATGAACACGATGATCAGGGCCTGGATGATGCCGATCAGGTCGATGCCGACGCCCGCATCCACCTGCATCTGCCGCCCGCCCGCCTGAAGCGCCCCGAACAAGAGCCCGGCAAACAGCACCCCGACCGGATGGGACCGCCCCAAAAGCGCCACGGCGATGGCGTCGAACCCGATCCCGGCCGAAAAGCCGGGGCTGGCGCGGCCCAGAACGCCAAGCACCTGGTTGGCCCCTGCAAGTCCGGCCAGCGCCCCCGCGAACGCCATGGCCAGCACGATGATGAGAGAGGCGCGCATCCCCGCATAGCGCGCCGCGTCGGGGCTGGCGCCACTGGCGCGAAACTCGAACCCCAGCTTGGCCCGGAACAACAGCCAGTAGACAAGTGCGACCGCCAGCAGCATCACGAACACGCCCGCATGAAGCCGCAGGTTCGGGTCGAGCCATGTCAGCAGGCGCGGCAGTTCCGCCGCCTGTGGCACGGATTGCGACACGGGATCATTCCGCCCCTCGCGCTGCACCCACGACAACGACAGCATGTAGTCCAGCAGGCGATAGGAAATCAGGTTCAGCATGATGGTGGAAATCACCTCATGGGCCCCCGTGGCCGCCCGCAGCCAGCCCGCGATCGAGGCATAGAACGCCCCGGTCAACGCGCCGGCCAGAAGCGACAGGGGCAGCAGCACGGCAAAGGGCAGGGTGTCGAAGGTGAAGCCAAAGATCACCGCCGCCAGCCCTCCCATCACGATCTGCCCCTCGGCCCCGATGTTGAACAGCCCGGTGCGGAACCCGATGGCCAGCCCAAGGGCCGCCAGAACCAGGGGGATCGCCGCAACCAGCGTTTCCGACAGCGCGCTCACCGACCCTACCGAGCCCTGGACCAGCGCCTGGTAGGACCGCCCGATCGTGGGCAGGTCCACCCCCGTGGCCAGCATCGTGATGGCGCCAAGGATCAGGGCCACCGCGAAGGCAAAGATGGGCACGATCACCAGGTCCTCGAACGCGGCGCGGTCGGGGGCGGCGCGTTCCAGCAGCCTGTCACGGGTCGCATCAAGGGTGTCGTTCAGGCTCATGCCGCTGCCCCCGCCATGGCCAGGCCGATGTCCGATTTCTCGGGCCGAGTGGTGCTGGCGTCGAATTCGGCGACGATCCGGCCCTTGAACATGACCAGGATCCGG
>CAYWTM010000108.1:0-11578 GCA_964460185.1 uncultured Roseicyclus sp.
AGAGCGTCTTGCCCAATCGTCCCGCGTTGCCCGCGAGCACGGCCGAGGCGGCGGCCAGGATATGCCCGGCGGGGCGGTAATTCTGTTCGAGGCGGATCACCTGTGCGCCCGGAAAATCCTTTTCGAACCGCAAGATGTTGCCGACCTCTGCGCCGCGCCAGCCGTAGATCGACTGATCGTCGTCGCCCACCACGCAGATATTGGAATGCCCCGCCGCCAGCAGCCGCAGCCACAGGTATTGGGCGACGTTGGTGTCCTGGTATTCGTCCACGAGGATGTAGCGGAACCACCGCTGGTATTGCTGCAGTAGGTCGGGACTGGTTTGGAAAATCGTCACCATATGCAGCAGCAGGTCGCCGAAATCGACCGCGTTAAGCTCCCTCAGGCGGCGCTGATACTGGGCGTAAAGATCCGGCCCTCGCCCGTTGAAGGCGCCCGCATCGGCGGCAGGGACCTTGTCCGGCGTGATCGCGCGGTTCTTCCAGCCATCGATGATGCCCGCAAGCATCCGGGCGGGCCAGCGTTTGTCATCGATATCGGCGGCCGCGATCAGCTGTTTCATCAACCGCACCTGATCGTCGGTGTCCAGAATGGTGAAGTTGGATTTCAGACCGGCCAGTTCGGCATGACGGCGCAGCAGCTTGACGCAGATCGCGTGAAACGTGCCCAGCCATGGCATGCCCTCGATGGGCTGGCCCATCAGGTTCGCCACCCTGATCCGCATTTCGCGCGCGGCCTTGTTGGTGAAGGTGACGGCGAGGATTTCGTTGGGGCGCGCCGTATGGGACGACAAGAGATGCGCGATGCGCGCGGTCAGGGCCTTGGTCTTGCCCGTGCCCGCGCCCGCCAGCATCAGGACCGGGCCTTCCATCGCCTCGACCGCGCGTCGCTGCTCGGGGTTCAGCCCGTCGAGGTAGGGCATCGGGCGCGCCGCCATGGCGCGCGCGGAAAGCGACGCGGTGGATGCGGCCTCGAAGGCGTCTGAATCGTCAAAGCTGCTCATGACGGGAATCATAGTGCGGTTTGTGTCCGTGTTAAAGGTTTGTTCGCAGAATGTTCCGCAGGCGCATCTGGTCGCAGACAGGCTGGGGCGCTGCCCCAGACCCCGCCATATTTGGGGGATAAAGATGGCGGGCGCGTTTTTTGGCATGATTCCCTGCGACGGCAGGGCTGGACAAAGGCCCGTCTGCTTGTGTTTGTGTCGGCATGGACCTGCATAGCCGATACCCTGCCCTGTCCGACCTCAAGGCCCGCGCACGCCGGCGGATACCGCATTTCGTGTGGGAATACCTGGACAGCGCGACCGGGGCCGAAACGATCACCCGTCGCAATCGCGCGGCGCTGGATGCCGTTCTGTTACGTCCGGCCGCCCTGCTCGGCGAAGTGACGCCGGACCTGGGCACGACGGTCCTGGGACGGGAATATCCCGCGCCTTTCGGAATCGCGCCGCTTGGCATGTCGGGCCTGATCTGGCCCGAGGCCGAACGGATCCTGGCGCGCCATGCGGCGGCGGCGGGAATTCCCTATTGCCTGTCGACCGTCGCCACGCGGACACCCGAAGACCTGCGCGCGGAACACGGCGGTCAGGGATGGTTCCAGATGTACCCGCCGCGCGACCCGGAGATGCGCCGAGACATGCTGGAGCGCGCGCGCAACGCGGGGTTTCATACGCTGGTGCTGACCGTGGATGTGCCCGCAGCGTCGCGCCGGGAACGGCAGACGCGGGGCGGGTTGGTGCAGCCACCGCGCCTGACGCCGCGCCTGTTGGCGCAGGTGGCGCTGTGTCCGGCTTGGGCCATGGGCATCCAGGCCAGCGGCATGCCCCGGATGCGCCTGATGGACAGTTATGCGGATCAGACCGCCACGGGCCCGCTGCCGTCGACGGCGCATGTGGGGTACCTGCTGCGGGCTGCGCCGGATTGGGATTACGTGCGCGCCCTGCGCGACAGCTGGTCGGGACATTTCATCCTGAAGGGCGTTATGGAGCCCGAGGTCGCCTCGAGGGCCGAGGTCGAAGGGGTCGATGCGATCTGGGTGTCCAACCATGCCGGGCGGCAATTCGACGGGGCCCCCGCGAGCCTCGATGTGCTCTCCGGGATCCGGGGCGCGACCGCGCTGCCGCTGATCTTTGACAGCGGGATCGAGGGCGGGCTTGATATTCTGCGCGCGCTGTCGATGGGCGCGGATTTCGTGATGATGGGCCGCGCCTGGCACTACGCACTCGGGGCCTTGGGTCGCGCGGGCCCTGCGCATCTTCATGACGTTCTGATCAAGGACATGGCGTCGAACATGGCGCAGATCGGGGCGGCCCGCCTGACGGATCTGCCCGCGCGCCTGATGTAGGCGCGTGCGCCCGGCGCGGGTCAGGGACAGCGCCCGGAACGAGCCGTCGTCGGCACGCACAGCTTCCGGTTGCTCATGTCACGCCGGCGTCATAGAAATGCTGCAGGTGCGAAGTGGAGACCCCGAGCCCATGACCGAATTCAAGAAGATCCTCATCGCCAACCGCGGTGAAATCGCCATTCGCGTGATGCGCGCGGCCAACGAACTTGGCAAGCGCACGGTGGCCATCTACGCCGAAGAAGACAAGCTGAGCCTGCACCGCTTCAAGGCCGACGAGGCCTACAAGATCGGTGAAGGCATGGGGCCGGTCGCGGCCTATCTGAGCATCGAGGAAATCATTCGCGTCGCCAAGATGAGCGGTGCCGATGCCATCCATCCGGGCTATGGTCTGCTGTCGGAAAACCCCGATTTCGTCGATGCCTGCGTGGCCAATGGCATCACCTTCATCGGGCCCCGGGCCGAAACCATGCGCGCCCTTGGCGACAAGGCCAGCGCGCGCCGCGTGGCCATCGAGGCGGGCGTGCCGGTGATCCCCGCAACGGAAGTTCTGGGCGATGACATGGCGGCCATCAAGAAAGAGGCGGCCGAGGTCGGCTATCCCCTGATGCTCAAGGCATCCTGGGGCGGTGGCGGGCGCGGCATGCGCCCCATCGCGTCGGAGGATGAGCTTGAGGAAAAGGTCCGCGAGGGCCGGCGCGAGGCCGAGGCCGCCTTTGGCAATGGCGAGGGGTATCTGGAAAAGATGATCCTGCGCGCCCGCCACGTCGAGGTGCAGATCCTTGGCGACAGCATGGGCAATATCTACCATCTTTACGAACGCGACTGTTCCGTGCAGCGCCGCAACCAGAAGGTGGTGGAGCGCGCGCCCGCCCCCTACCTGTCCGGCACGCAGCGCGAAGAAATATGCATGCTGGGCAAGAAGATCTGCGAGCATGTGAACTACGAATGCGCGGGCACGGTCGAATTCCTGATGGATATGGATAGCGGTGAATTCTACTTCATCGAGGTCAACCCTCGCGTGCAGGTGGAACATACCGTCACCGAGGAAGTCACCGGGATCGACATCGTGCGCGCCCAGATCTTGATCGCAGAGGGCAAATCCCTGGTCGAAGCGACCGGCACGGCCAGCCAGTACGACGTCAAACTGGATGGGCACGCGATCCAGTGCCGGATCACGACCGAGGATCCGACCAACAACTTCATTCCCGATTATGGCCGCATTACCGCCTATCGCGGGGCCACGGGCATGGGCATCCGCCTGGATGGCGGCACGGCCTATTCGGGCGCGGTCATCACGCGCTATTACGACAGCCTGCTGGAAAAGGTCACGGCCTGGGCGCCCACGCCCGAGGCCGCGATCGCCCGGATGGACCGTGCGCTGCGCGAATTTCGCATTCGGGGTGTCAGCACCAATATCGCCTTTGTCGAGAACCTGCTGAAGCACCCGACATTCCTGAACTACCAGTACCACACCAAATTCATCGACGAGACGCCGGAATTGTTCGATTTCCGGCCACGGCGTGACCGCGCGACGCGGATCTTGCGCTATATCGCGGATATCACCGTGAACGGGCACCCCGAAACCCAGGGGCGTCCCGAACCGGCCGCCGATATCAAGATCCCCAGACCGCCCGCCCCGCGCGTCGAAACCGCGCCGAACGGAACCCGGCAATTGCTGGAGGAACAGGGCCCAGAGGCCGTGGCCAAATGGATGAAGGCGCAAAAACAGCTCCTCATCACCGACACCACGATGCGTGACGGGCACCAGTCGCTGTTGGCGACGCGGATGCGGTCGATCGACATGATCAAGGTGGCCCCGACCTATGCCGCCAATCTGCCGGGCCTGTTCAGCGTGGAATGCTGGGGTGGCGCCACGTTTGATGTCGCCTACCGCTTCTTGCAGGAATGCCCATGGCAACGGTTGCGCGACATCCGCGCGGCCATGCCCAATATCATGACGCAGATGCTGCTGCGGGGCGCCAACGGCGTGGGCTATACAAATTACCCCGACAACGTTGTGCAGGGCTTCGTCAACCAGGCCGCGGAAAGCGGCGTTGACGTGTTCCGCGTGTTCGACAGCCTCAACTGGGTCGAAAACATGCGTGTGGCCATGGATGCGGTGCTTGAGACCGGCAAGATCTGCGAAGGCACGATCTGCTACACCGGCAATATCCTCGATCCTGACCGGGCCAAGTATGACCTGAAATACTATGTCGACATGGCCAAGGAGCTTGAGGCCGCGGGCGCGCATGTTCTTGGGCTAAAGGATATGGCGGGACTGCTGAAACCGGCCGCGGCCGCCGTTCTGATCCCGGCGCTCAAGGATGCGGTGGATCTGCCCATCCATTTCCACACCCACGACACCGCCGGATCCGCGTGTGGCACCATACTCGAGGCGTCAAAGGCCGGCGTCGATGCCGTGGATGCAGCGATGGATGCGCTGTCGGGCAACACGTCCCAGGCAACGCTTGGCACGGTGGTTGAATCCTTGCGTTTCACCGAACGCGACACCGGCCTGGATATCGGGGCGATCCGCGAGATCTCCGATTACTGGGAGGCCGTGCGCGCCCATTACGCCGCTTTTGAATCGGGCATGCAGGCCCCGGCCTCCGAGGTCTACCTGCACGAGATGCCCGGCGGCCAGTTCACCAACCTCAAGGCGCAGGCGCGCTCGATGGGGTTGGAGGATCGCTGGCACGAGGTGGCGCAGATGTATGCCGACGTGAACCAGATGTTCGGCGATATCGTGAAGGTGACGCCGAGCTCCAAGGTGGTGGGCGACATGGCGTTGATGATGGTCAGCCAGGGCCTGACCCGTGACGACGTGGAAAACCCCGGCAAGGATGTCGCCTTCCCGGATTCGGTGATCGACATGATGCGCGGCAATCTGGGCCAGCCGCCGGGTGGTTTCCCACCGGGCATCTTGAAAAAGGTGCTCAAAGACGAACAGCCGGTGCTGGACCGCCCCGGCAAGAATGTGCCCGCGGTCGATCTGGAAAAGACGCGCACCGATCTGGAGGCCGACCTCGAGGTGCCGATCGATGGCGAGGACCTGATGGGCTACCTGATGTATCCCAAGGTGTTCACCGACTACGCGAACCGGCACAAGGACTATGGCCCGGTTCGCACCCTGCCCACGCGGACCTTCTTTTACGGGATGGAGCCGGGCGAAGAGATCGAGGCCGAGATCGATCCCGGCGTCACGTTGGTTGTGCAATTGCAGGCGGTCGGCGAGACCAACGAGGAAGGCGACGCCAAGGTCTTCTTCGAGTTGAACGGCCAGCCCCGCACCATCCGCGTGCCCAACCGAAAGGTTGCTGCCAGCCAGGTCAAGCGCCCCAAGGCCGAGGTCGGAAACCCGAACCACGTCGGCGCCCCGATGCCGGGCGTGGTCGCCAGCGTCGGCGTGTCCATTGGCCAGAAGATCCAGGAAGGCGACCTGCTGCTGACCATCGAGGCGATGAAGATGGAAACCGGTCTTCACGCTGAACGCGATGCCGTGGTCAAGGCGGTTCACGTCAGCCCCGGCGGACAGATCGATGCCAAGGATCTGCTGGTGGAACTGGAATAAACCCCGCCCATGTCCCGCCGCCAAATAATGGCGCAACGGTGACATTCACGCAGGTGCCACCCCAAAGACTCCCGCTAAACGCCCGTATTTCGCCTTTATTTTATGCAATTTGACTAAAATAAGACGATTGTTTCGGAGGTGGAGACAGTGGGCATCCAAGCGTTCATGCTGTCGGAAGACGGCGCGGTGACAGTGGACTGGGTCGTTTTGACCGCAGCCTTCGCCGGCTTGGGCATTGCCACGGGTGCGGTGGTTTCCGGCGGCGTCGAAGACGCGAGCGGCGAGATTGCCAGCTATCTGGCGGACGTGGAAATCGTCACCGAATTCGATACCGCGTTCGAGGCGCTGGAACTTGCGACCATGGATTTTGCCAATGGCGTCGGCGAATGGGTCGGCGGCAGCGCGCGGAACATGGGCGGAAGCCTCGGCGACATGTTGGTCCTGGGCCCCGGAGAATCGACCCAACTCACCTTTGATGTGCCAAGTGGCGCCGCGCGCGCGACGATGACGTTCAACCTTATCGGCGGCGACAGCATTGACCGGGAAACCGCCACCGTGCTGGTCAACGGTCAGGCGGTGACCATTGCGACCGGCAATCATGGCGCGATCAGTTTCGTCAACAGCGATATCCCCGGCATTACCGTCGAAACGGAAATTCTGACAGAACGCGAGCAGCTCGGCGGCTCCATGCGCGACAACTGGCGGGAATCGGTTTCCACCGTGACGATCACCGTCGACGATCCCGGCAACAGCGTGACGCTCGGCGTCGCCTCGACCACCAACCAATCGATCAATGACGAGTATTTCGCCATTGATGATGTGGTTATCGGCGCATCCTGATCTCACCGGAGCCCGGGCGCACGAAATCCGGAAAACAGGAATTTTTCCCTTGCAGCGCCCGCGCGTGCACCATAAATACCCGGCTCACAGAGCGGGTGTAGCTCAGGGGTAGAGCATTACCTTGCCAAGGTAAGGGTCGTGAGTTCGAATCTCATCACCCGCTCCAATCGTAAAAGCCCGGGTCCTTTGGATCCGGGCTTTTTCGTTTCGGACCCTTTGACGGCCATGGTGACCCCGAAAGCCCCGAGGCGACCCGAAAATTAGGCAATTGTTCATGAATGCGCGCACAGGGTGGCCAATACGGGCCGCCTGCCCTGTGCGCTTGGGGGTGCCCTGGTTGACTGGGGTCTTTTTCTTGGCTGTTCGTTCCGGCATCGCGATCATTGGCACGGTGGGCCTGCCCGCCCGATACGGCGGGTTCGAAACGCTGGCCGATGAACTGGTTAAATCGGCGCAGGCTGCGGGGGCCTCAGGCCAGTTCACCGTATATTGCAGCGCGCGGCAATCGGGCCGGGACAGGCCCGTCACCCACCACGGCGCACGGTTGCGCTATCTGCCGCTTGGGGCCAATGGCCTGCAATCGGTGGCCTATGATGCGCTGTCGCTGTTGGATGCCGCGCGCCGACGCCATGACGCGGTCCTTGTCCTCGGCGTATCGGGCGCCATCGCGCTTCCGGCGGTTCGACTTCTGACCGGGCTGCGGGTGATCGTTCACGTCGACGGGATCGAATGGCAGCGCCCGAAATGGCGTGGCGCCGCCCGCGCGTTCTTGCGCCTGTCGGAACGCATCGCCGTTCGCTGGGGTCATGAGGTGATCGCCGACAATGTTGAAATCGCACGCTACATCCGGCGTCGGTATGACCGTGACAGCGCCCTGATCGCCTATGGCAGCGACGCGGACGCGACGGTTGCAGCGGGCGACATCTCGGATCTCGGGCTTCCAGCGGGCTACGCCCTGACCATCGCAAGGATCGAACCCGAGAACCATGTTGCGATGATCCTCGAGGCCTTTGCCAAAGTCCCCGACCAGCCGCTTGTCGTGGTGGGCAACTGGCACGCCACGGCGCATGGACGCGATCTTCGCGCGCGCTACGCGCACCTGCCCAATCTGCATCTGATAGACGCCGAGTATGACCCCGCCCGGCTGCGTGCGCTGCGCAGGGGGGCGAGGTTTTACGTTCACGGGCATTCGGCCGGTGGCACCAACCCGTCACTGGTCGAGATGATGGCATATGGCATTCCGATTGCCGCCTTCGCGTGCGCCTTCAACCGCGAGACAACCCATGGCGCGGCAAGCTTTTTCGACAGTGCCCGGTCCTTGCGTGATCTGATCCCGGCTTTGGCCGATCCCCGCCTTGCGGATGGCATGGGCGCAGACCTTGCCGCACTCGCGCACCGCCACTACCGATGGTCAGATGTCACGGCCGCCTATTTTCGGCTTCTGGGCATGTAACCCGCCCTTCCCCCGACACATTCGGCTGTCTATACACCACCGCGACCCACAAGCGGAGCAACCCCGATGCGCCAGGCCCAGATCAGCCGCAAGACCGCCGAGACCGAGATCACCGTTTCGATCAATCTCGACGGCACCGGCGTCTATGACAATCAAACAGGCGTCGGATTTTTCGACCACATGCTCGACCAACTGGCACGCCACGCGCTGGTCGACATGGAAATCCGGGCAACGGGCGATCTGCATATCGACGACCACCACACCGTGGAAGACGTGGGCATCACGCTTGGACAGGCCCTGACCGAGGCGCTTGGCGACAAGCGTGGCATCCGCCGCTACGGCAGTTTTCACCTGGCCATGGACGACTCGTTGATCCGCGCGGCGCTGGACCTGTCGGCCCGACCCTATCTGGTGTGGGATGTGGATTTTCCCACGGCCCGGATCGGCACCTTCGACACCGAACTGGTGCGCGAATTCTTTCAGGCTCTGTCGACCCATGGCGGCATCACCCTGCATGTCACAAAGCTTGCCGGCATCAACAGCCATCACATCGCCGAGGCTGCGTTCAAGGCCGTGGCGCGCGCCTTGCGTGAGGCGGTTGAACCCGATCCGCGCAAATCCGACGCCATCCCCTCGACCAAAGGGGCGTTGTAGCGCGCATGTCCACCGTCCTGATCGATTATGACTCGGGCAATCTGCACTCGGCCGAGAAAGCCTTTCAACGCATGGCGGCCGAAGGGGGTCGTGGCACGGTCACGGTCACCGCTGACCCCGATATGGTCGCACGGGCAGACAGGATCGTGTTGCCCGGGGACGGGGCCTTTCCTGCCTGCCGGCGCGGTTTGCAGGCCATCGACGGCCTGGAAGAGGCCCTGGTCGACGCCGTAGAACGACGCGGCGTTCCGTTTCTGGGCATTTGCGTGGGCATGCAGATGATGACGTCATGGGGGCGGGAATACGAGGATGTGGCCGGTTTTGGCTGGATCCCCGGCGAGGTTGTGCGCATCGCCCCAGGTGATCCAAGCCTGAAGGTGCCCCACATGGGCTGGAATGATCTGGTGATCGACGCCCGGCACCCTGTTCTGGACGGGATCAAGACAGGAGATCACGCCTATTTCGTGCATTCCTACCACATGCGCGTGGCAGAACCCGCGCACCTGCTGGCCCATGTCGATTACGGCGGGCCGGTCACCGCGATCGTGGGCCAGCGCAATGTGGTCGGCATGCAGTTTCATCCCGAAAAAAGCCAGGCGCCGGGCCTGCGCATGATCGCGAATTTCCTGGACTGGCGGCCCTGAGGCTTGCTGGCCTATTGCACGCGGACCCAGTTCTGACGTGCACAGATCAGTCCTCCGGCGACACATCCCCGCAACGTCAGGCTATCGTCCTGCACCACCATGCGCCCGATATAGATCCGATCATTCGACGGACGCCAGACAGACCCTTGATAGGTTCCGTCGCCCGCTGGTTCCATGTCGATCACCAATTGGCGACCGATATTCGGGCTTTGGTATTCGCCCCTGCTGTCGAACGTGCGCAAGATCGTGCCGCAAACGGCCGGTCCGCAGGCGGCTAATTCGACAAAGGCAAATGCCCCGTCATCCGGTTCGGTTTGCCAAACGCCGTAGGCCGGGTCAGCCGCGACCGGCACCCCAAGGCCCAAGGCAAGTCCCAGACCCAACAAGATTTTTTTCACCTGGTCATCCTCCTCTGCAGATCGGAGAAATCCTGCGATCTGCCCTGCCTTGTGTAAAGCATTACGTGACGGAGGCTTGCCCCTGGCCGCGCCCTTTGCCAAAAGCGCCGCATCACAAGAAAAAGGGCGGACCCCATGATCCTCTATCCCGCGATCGACCTCAAGGATGGCCAGGCCGTCCGCCTTTTGCGCGGCGAGATGGACGAGGCCACCGTGTTCAACACCGATCCCGCCGCCCAGGCCCTCGCGTTCCAGGATGCGGGCTGCAGCTGGCTGCATCTGGTCGACCTCAACGGCGCCTTCGAGGGCAAGCCGGTCAACGGAGCTGCGGTCGAAGCCATCCTGGCGGCCACCGATGTCCCCGCGCAACTGGGCGGCGGCATCCGCGACATGGCCACGATCGAGACATGGCTGGACAAGGGCATCGCCCGCGTGATCCTGGGCACCGTGGCGGTCGAAAACCCCGATCTCGTGCGCCAGGCGGCGGCCGCATTCCCCGGTCAGGTGGCCGTGGGTCTGGACGCTAGAAAAGGCCGCGTGGCCACGCGCGGTTGGGCCGAGGAAACCGACGTGATGGTGACCGATCTGGCCCGCGCCTTCGAGGACGCGGGCGTGGCCGCCATCATCTACACCGATATCGACCGCGACGGCGCCATGGGCGGCCCGAATGTTCACGCCACCGCGGAACTTGCGCGGGCCACGTCGATCCCGGTGATCGCATCGGGCGGGGTTTCCTCCATGGCGGATCTGATCGCGTTGCGGGATACTGGGGTCATAGCAGGCGCCATCTCTGGGCGCGCGCTCTATGACGGCGCGCTTGATCTGGCCGCCGCTCTGAGGGAGTTGGCGTAATCGACTATTTTGTTGCCCTGTTGCTCGTACTGTTCCCCGCGCTCGCAATCTGTGCGCTCGTGGCCGCCTGGGGCCGGAACAGTGCGGCCCCGCGTCTGGGCACTGTCTTGACCTGGAGCGGGATCGCCTGGGCCGGTGTCCTGATGTTGACCTTCCACGGGGCCGTCATCTCCCACGTGCTGTGCCAGGGAAGCTGGCTCTACGGCCTGGACCAATGCCGTGGTATTTCCGACGAGACCGGCAATTTCAGTGTTGCGGCGGCGTTCCTGAGCTTTGCGGCCGGGCTGACCTATGCGGTCGTGTTGGCCGTGGGGGGCGGCATCGTTGAGTATCGAACGCGCAGGCTGCGGTCGAAAGGATAAATCGATGGGAGTGCCCCCAAAGTGATGATTGACCCTGACGGAGCCCGAAACAGATGCGACCCTTGACCGCGATCGCAGCGCTGCTGACCCTGTTGGGCCTATCCCCCCTGCTGGGTCTTGCGGCGGGATTGACCGTATCGGGCCTGAATGGCTGCGCCATCAACGAGGGGACGACGACCTCGTGCATCGTGTTCGGGGCCGAATGGGGCCCGATGCTGACGCAATTGACGGTGGCCGGCTGGTACCTGTTGCTGACCTGGCCGCTGGCGGCAGCCGGATTGACCATGCTGGTGGTGGTCATGGTGCAGCGGCTGAAACGGCGTTCGCCCGACTGAGCGTCCTGCCCCCTTTCCTGCCCGTGCGTTTCCGCCTAAACGGAACGCATGCTGAAAACCCGCATCATTCCCTGTCTCGATGTCGCCGATGGCCGCGTGGTCAAGGGCGTCAACTTCGTCGACCTG
>CAYWTM010000109.1:0-11574 GCA_964460185.1 uncultured Roseicyclus sp.
TGCCGACCTACCCCGATGCCGGCCGGTTCTGGGCCGTGTGCGAAAAGCACAAGGTGAACCAGTTCTACACCGCGCCCACCGCGATCCGTGCGCTGATGGGCAAGGGCACCGGCTTTGTGGAAGGCTACGACCTGTCTTCGCTCAAGCTGCTCGGCACTGTGGGCGAACCGATCAACCCCGAGGCATGGAACTGGTACAACGAACATGTCGGCAAGGGGAAATGCCCGATCGTCGACACATGGTGGCAGACCGAGACGGGCGGTCACATGATGACCCCCCTGCCGGGCGCCCACGCGCTCAAGCCCGGCGCGGCGCAGCATCCGTTCTTCGGCGTGAAGCCGCTGGTGCTGGAACCGACCACCGGTGACATCATCGAAGGCAACGGGGTCGAGGGCGTTCTGGTCATCGCCGACAGCTGGCCGGGGCAGATGCGCACCGTCTGGGGCGATCATGAACGCTTCGTTCAGACCTACTTCAGCGACTACAAAGGCTATTATTTCTCGGGTGACGGCTGTCGCCGGGACGAGGATGGCGATTACTGGATCACGGGCCGCGTCGATGACGTGATCAACGTGTCGGGCCATCGCATGGGCACCGCCGAGGTCGAAAGCGCGCTGGTCGCCCATGAAACCGTCAGCGAAGCCGCGGTCGTGGGCTACCCGCATCCGGTCAAGGGCCAGGGCATCTACTGCTACGTGACCTTGATGAATGACGAAACGCCGTCCGATGAGCTGAAGAAAACGCTCAGCGACTGGGTGCGCCAGGAAATCGGACCTATCGCCAAACCCGATGTCATTCAGTGGGCGCCGGGCCTGCCCAAGACACGTTCGGGCAAGATCATGCGCCGGATCCTGCGCAAGATCGCCGAGAACGACTTTGGCGCGCTCGGCGATATCTCGACGCTGGCCGACCCTTCGGTCGTGGATGAACTCATTGAGAACCGGGTCAACAAATGAGCGGCGTATCGAACGACACCTGCGCCGATATCCGGCCCGTCAACCTGATCTTGCTCGGGCCTCCGGGTGCGGGCAAGGGCACGCAGGCCAGGATGCTGGAACAGCGCTTTGGCCTGGTTCAGTTGTCGACCGGCGATCTGCTGCGCGGCGCCGTGGCGGCCGGCACAGAGGCGGGCCTTGCCGCCAAGGCCGTCATGGAAGCCGGCGCGCTGGTATCAGACGAGATCGTGCTGGCTGTCCTGAAGGATCGTCTTGGCGAAGCCGACGTGACGGGGGGCACCATTCTCGACGGCTTTCCCCGGACCGCCCGGCAGGCCGAAGCGCTTGACACCTTGCTGGACGAGCGCGGCCAGAAAATCGACGCTGTCATCAGCCTGAAGGTCGACGACGCGGCAATGGTCGAGCGTGTATCGGGCCGTTACACCTGTGCGGCCTGCGGCGAAGGGTATCATGACAGCTTCAAGCAACCCGCCGTCGAAGGCGTCTGCGATACCTGCGGCGGGACCCAGATGAAGCGCCGCGCCGATGACAATGCCGCAACCGTCAGCGCACGGCTCAGCGCCTATCATGCCGATACCGCGCCGCTGATCGCCTACTACGCAGAACGTGGAACCCTGACCGAGATCGACGCGATGGCGGCGATCGACGCGGTTCAGGCTCGAATGAACGCCGTCGTGGGGGAACTCGTGACGGTTTAACCCATTCGCGGATGCGCCCGCCAAACGCGCGCATCCGTGGATATTGCCGGGCGGCCAAGGAGGGACCGTCGGGCAAGCACCTTCGAAGGGAGTGAAAATGGCAGAAAAATCTGACAATAACGCGTACTGGTCAGCGAACCTGCGCCTTGTGACCCTCTGTTTGGTCATCTGGGCAATTGCGTCGTACGGCTTCGCGATCCTTCTGCGCCCGCTTTTGAGCGGCATCGCAGTGGGGGGCACCGATCTGGGCTTCTGGTTTGCCCAGCAGGGATCGATCCTCGTGTTCCTTGTCCTGATCTTCTTCTACGCATGGCGTATGAACAAGCTCGACAAAGAACATGGCGTGGACGAATAGGGAGCGCCGGGAAACATGGATCAAACAACACTCAATATTATCGTCGTGGGGCTGTCGTTCTGCCTCTACTTCGGTATCGCGATCTGGGCCCGCGCGGGCACCACATCGGAATTCTACGCCGCAGGGCGTGGTGTGAACCCGGTCATCAACGGCATGGCGACGGCGGCTGACTGGATGTCGGCGGCCTCTTTCATCTCGATGGCAGGCCTTATTGCCTTTGTCGGCTACAACAACTCGACCTTCCTGATGGGCTGGACGGGTGGCTACGTGCTGATGGCAATGCTTCTGGCGCCTTACCTGCGCAAGTTCGGCAAATACACGGTGCCTGAATTCATCGGTGACCGGTATTATTCGAACGTCGCGCGCGTTGTGGCCGTGATCTGTCTGATCGTCATTTCGGTGACCTACGTGATCGGCCAGATGACGGGTGCGGGCGTTGCGTTCTCGCGCTTCCTCGAAGTGGACGTCACCACCGGCCTCTTCATCGCTTCGGCAACCGTTTTCGTCTATGCGGTTCTGGGCGGCATGAAGGGCATCACCTACACGCAGGTGGCGCAGTATGTCGTTCTGATCATCGCCTACACGATCCCCGCGGTCTTCATCTCGCTGCAACTGACCGGCAACCCGATCCCGGGTCTCGGCCTGTTCTCGACGATGCCGTCCACGGGCGAACCGCTGCTGGTCACGCTTGACGGTCTGGTGACCGATCTGGGCTTCAACCAGTACACCACCGGGTCCAGCCCGTGGCTGATGGCGCTGTTCACGCTGTCGCTGATGATCGGTACCGCCGGTCTTCCGCACGTGATCATCCGCTTCTTCACGGTTCCCAAGGTGGCCGACGCACGTTGGTCCGCTGGTTGGGCACTGGTGTTCATCGCGCTGCTGTACCTGACGGCCCCGGCCGTGGGCGCAATGGCCCGCCTGAACATCATGACCACCATGTGGCCCCAGGGTGTGGAAGGCGAAGCCGTGGCAGTCGACGATCTGCCCGACTGGTTCGAGACGTGGCAGGTCACCGGCCTGCTGGGTGTCGAAGACAAGAACGGCGATGGCCTGATTCAGTATTACAACGAATCCGGACCGGGCATGGCCGAACTGGCAGCCGAGCGTGGTTGGGCAGGCAACGAGCTTGTCACCTTCAACCGTGACATCCTCGTGCTGGCCAACCCTGAAATTGCACAGCTTCCCGGTTGGGTGATCGCGTTGATCGCTGCCGGTGGTCTGGCTGCTGCACTTTCGACGGCGGCAGGTCTGCTGCTGGCCATCTCTTCGGCCATCTCGCACGACCTCATCAAGTCGACGATCAATCCCAACATCTCCGAAAAGGGCGAGCTTCTGGCCGCCCGGATCTCGATGGCTGGTGCGATCGTGTTGGCGACCTATCTGGGCCTCAACCCCCCGGGCTTCGCGGCGCAAACCGTGGCCCTGGCGTTCGGTCTGGCAGCGGCATCGCTGTTCCCGACGCTGATGATGGGGATCTTCTCCAAGCGGATGAACTCGGCGGGTGCGACCGCAGGGATGTTGGCCGGTCTTATCCTGACCTGCCTGTATCTCTTCACGTATCTCGGCTGGTTCTTCATCCCCGGCACCAACATGCTGGAAAACACCGCGGCCAACTACCTGTTCGGCATCCCGCCGACACATTTCGGCCCGATCGGTGCAGTGGCGAACTTCGCTGTTGCCTATCTGGTCAGCCGCGCGACGGCAGCTCCGCCGCAAGAGATCCAGGATCTCGTGGAATCGGTCCGCATCCCTCGCGGTGCTGGCGGTGCCACCGGTCACTGAGACCCATCACGCCGTCAGAGCCTGCGACATCGCGGGCTCTGGCCAAGACACAGGCGCATCCCGACCCTTCGGGGTGCGCCATTTCAATTCCGGAGCCGCGCAATGACATCCGACATCGCCGCCATCCTCGCCCAGACAGAGCCCTATGACAGCCTGCCCCAGGCAGACCGCGATGCGCTGGCCGCCGAGATGGAAGGCGCGGAACTGCCGGCCGGAACCGTCATCTACACACTTGGCGAACCGGTGAGCCACCTGTACCTGATCCGGTCCGGCCGGGTCGATATCACCGACGCAAGCGGCGCTTTGCTGTCAATCCTCGGGCCCCGGAATTCCTTTGGTGAACGCGGGTTGATGCGCGATGGTATTGCGCCGGTCACAGCCGTTGCCGCCGATGACGCGACAGTGCTCAAGATCCCGGCCGCCACCTTCCACAAGCTGGCCCGCGATCATCCCCGCGTCTTGCGCTTTTTCGACCGCTCGCGGCCGGCGATGGCCCGGCGGCGCGACATCACGACCCTGACACTGAACGATCTGATGACGCGCGATCCTCTGACCTGCGCGCCGGCAACACCACTGATCGAGGCGGCGCAAGCGATGCGCGCACGCCATGTCTCGTGCATCATCGCCACCGAGGGCGCGACCGTGCGGGGCATCCTGACGACCGGTGACATCACCGCCCGGGCCGTGGCCGAGGGGCGGCCCACCGATACCCCGATCTCGGACGTGATGACCGCCGATCCCATTACCCTGCCGCCCACCGCCCTTGTCGCGGATGTCCTGCATGCCATGGTGGAAAACGGTATCACCCATATGCCCGTGGTCGAGGCGGGCGCATTGGTCGGCATCCTGACCCAGACCGACCTGACACGGTTTCAGGCGACATCATCGGCGGCCCTGATCCACGATATCGCCAACGCCCCCGACAGCGCAGCCATCGCGCGGATCGTGGCCAAGATCCCGGATCTGCTGGTCACCCTTGTGGGCGCGCAAAACCCGCATCAGGTGGTTACACGCCTGATCACCGATATTGGCGATGCGGCCACGCGCCGTCTTCTGGCGCTGGCCGAGACCCGGCTTGGCCCACCGCCGGTCCCGTATCTGTGGCTGGCCTGCGGAAGCCAGGGACGGCAGGAACAGACCGGCGTCAGCGACCAGGACAATTGCATGATCCTTGACGATCGGGCGACGCCTGCCGACGATGCCTATTTCGCCGCGCTTGCCAAATTCGTCTCGGACGGGCTGGATGCTGCGGGGTATTTCTACTGTCCCGGCGACATGATGGCCACGAACCCGAAATGGCGCCAACCCCTGCGCGTCTGGCGCGACTATTTCCGCGGCTGGATCAAGACGCCCAACCCCGAGGCGCAAATGCTGGCGTCGGTCATGTTCGATCTGCGCCCCATCGGTGGCACGCTGTCGCTGTTCTCGGACCTGCAATCCGAAACGCTGGCGGCGGCGGCGGCCAATTCGATATTCGTGGCGCACATGGTTTCGAATTCGCTCAAGCACACGCCGCCGCTCAGCCTGTTTCGCGGCTTTGCCACTGTGCGCTCGGGCGAACACAAGAACACCATCGACATGAAACACAACGGCGTCGTGCCCGTGGTCGACCTCGGGCGGATCTATGCGCTTCAGGGCCGTTTGACCGAGGCCAATACCCGCGCCCGCCTGATGGCGGCGATCGACCGGGGCACCGTGTCGACCACCGGTGGCCGCGATCTTCTGGATGCCTACGACCTGATCGCCGAATTGCGGCTCGAGCATCAGGCGGCCCTGATCAAACGCGGCGAAGCGCCTGACAATCACATGACCCCGGCCGACCTGAGCGATTTCGAACGCAGCCATCTGCGCGATGCGTTCGTCGTCATCAAAACCATGCAATCCGCCGCCGGTTCCGGCCGCGGATATCTGAGTTAAGGAAACGCACCCGATGTTCTGGACCCTTTTGACCGTTTTCATCGCAGGCTTTGCCGGCGCCGGCATAGGGATGATGTTGCGCCATCTCACGCGCAATCGCCTGCCCAAAGGCATCATTCCCATCTGCGCCGGCCTGACCATGATCGCCGCGACCATCGGCCAGGAATATGGCTGGTACGAGAATGTGCTGGATACCCTGCCCGCCGATACGGTCGTGATCTTCGAACGACAGCAGCAGGCCTGGTATCAACCCTGGACCTTCGTGCAGCCCTGGGTGCGCGGCTTCATCGGCTATTCGCCGTCCGATACCGTCGAAACGGCTGCCGGCTCCGGGATCCTCGTGGTTCAGACACAGCTGCACGAACGCTGGAACCCGGCCATCGTGAAGCCGGTTCTGGTGGATTGCGGTGAAAGCCGCCGGGCCGATATCCTGCAAGACACCGACTTTGACGATGCGGGCCAGCCGATGAATGCAGGCTGGCTTGCCGTCGGGAACGACGATCCCATCATCGCCGCGGTTTGCCAGGGACAGACCGCGGCCAGTTGACCTGCCAGGTTTCCGGGCGCTGCGCGGCCGTCCGGGGACACAAAGATCACAAGGGGCAAGGAGGAGGCCCCCAAAGGATGTTCACTCGACTGAGCCTGCGTGTGCGCGTATTCTTGTTCTTTGCCCTGCTGGCCCTGGGCGGATCGGCCCTTGTGGTTGCGGGCCTGACCATCGGCTATATCCGCCTGGGCGAAGACTATGCGATCAATTCCTTCATCATCGCGGGCGTTGTCGCCGTTCTGGCCATTGTCGGCTTGTCCACATGGATCTGGGTCCTGTTCGACGAACATATCGCACGGCCCATTGAACGGCTGGCCGCCGATCTGCGGGCGCGCGCGCACGCGGATGTCGAGATCGACATCGACCCGGCCGTCGCGCGCTACCTCGGTGATCTTGCGCCCGCCGCCGGGGCCATCACCGCGAACCTCGTGGAAACCCGCAACGCCATGGCACTGGCCGTGGGCCGCGAAACCGCCCGGCTGACATCCGACAAGACGCGGCTGGAAACCTTGCTGTCCGAAATGCCGGACGGGGTGATGTTCTGCACCCCCGCCCACAAGATCGCCCTCTACAACGGTCACTGCCAGGACATCCTGCGCGGCGGGGCCGAAGCGCTTGGTCTCAACCGGCCGGTGGGGGCCGTTCTGAACATGGGCCCGATCCATCAGGCTTATGCGCGCCTTGCCGGAAAAGGCGCCGATGCAGGCACCGACATCCTGGTGACGACGCGGGCCGGCGCCCGCCTGCTTGAGGCCCGGATGCGTCTTTTGTGGCTGGAGGGTCAGGAAACGGACGCACCCGGCTATGTCCTGACGTTGCGCGATGTCAGCGACGATCTGCGTATCCAGGCGGGGCGCGCCCATCTCCTGAACCGGTTGATCGACGGGGTCTTCGCCGCCCTGCCCTGCCTTCCCGAGGGACGCTCCACCGATGAGCTTCGGTCCCTCACCGCCACTATCGCCGCTCAAAAGGCCGAAACCGATACCCAGTGGTGGCCGATGGAGGCGCTGAGCACCGGGGATCTGGCGGCGGGACTGGCCGTCCGCCTTGCCCGCAAGGACATGACGCTGGACAGCGACCTCGGGGATGTGACCCTGCGCTGCGATGGGTTCGCGATCACGCGCATGCTGGAACGGCTGGCGCTGGACTGGTCGAACCAGGGCGCGGGCGACCTGGCCCTCACACTGGCGGCCGTCACCCCCGATCATGTTGTCCTGAGCCTTGAGGCAAAGGCCGACGCCCCCCTGAACACCGATCTGGAACGCTGGCTTTCCACTCCGCTTTCGCCTGGGTTATCGGGGTTTTCCGGGGCGGATGTTCTGTTGTCGCATGGCACGCAGCTTGCGTCGGAACCGGCGGGGCCGGGGCGAACGGCGCTCAGGCTTTCGCTGCCGCTTGCCGATCCGCGCGCCGGCGGGCCACGCCGATCTGTCAGCTATGATTTCGACCTTCTGAACGCCGAACTGCCCGAGGATCTTGCAGCCACCACGCTGAGGGCCCTCAGCTTCGTGATTTTCGACACCGAAACCACCGGTCTCAATCCGCAGGTGGACGAAGTGTGCCAGATCGCGGCGGTGCGGGTGGTCAACGGCAAACTGGCGGACGGAGAACGCTTCGACATGCTGGTCAATCCCGGACGGCCGATCCCGGCCGGGTCCACCGCCGTGCACGGCATCACCGACGAGATGATCGTCGACGCGCCCTCGGTGTCCGAGGCGCTGGCCCGCTTTCACCGCTTTTCCGAAGGCTGCGTGCTGGTCGCCCATAACGCTCCTTTCGACATGAGCTTTCTCAGGCGCCGCGAGACGCAGATCGGCAAACGCTTCGATCAACCGATCCTGGATACGGTCCTGTGTTCGGCGATCTTGTTCGGGCAGTCGGCGGAACACACGCTCGATGCCCTTTGCGACCGCCTTGGCGTCACCATCCCGGAAGAGGACCGGCACACAGCAATCGGGGACGCCATCGGCACCGCCGAGGCATTTCGCAAGATGATCCCGATGCTGGAAGCCGCAGACCTGCCTAATTTGGGGGCAGTTATCAGCGCGTTTGACCGGCATAGCCGACTAATCGAGCATCTGAATTGACCCCGGCGCACAGACCGCTAGGTCAGGAGTCGAAAACAGGAATACGCGAACCATGGCACGAGTGCCGCTTTACAAGGCAGCCGAAACCGAAATGATCCGACGCATTCGCGCCGGTGAATGGGCTGTGGGCCTGCGCTTGCCGAACGAATTCGGGCTGGCGGATGAATTCGGCGTCAGCCAGGGCACCATGCGGCGCGCCCTGATCACGCTCGAAGGGATGGGCTATCTCAGCCGCAAACCGGGCCGTGGCACCATCGTCGCCCAGCCGGACCCGGCGGCAAACTCCGGCACCTCCGCGACCGTGCGCGGATTTGATCGCCTGGTTGGCCGCGACGGCCTTGCCCCCGAGCTTGAGGTTTTCCGCGCCAGATCGGGCGCGCGCGGCGCCGACGCCACCGAGGCCGCGTTGTTTGGAACCGCCCGGATGGCGACGCTCGAACGGACCCTGCGCCGCGATGGGAACCGCTTCGCCCTTGACGAGGTCGTCGTTCCCGAAACCCTGATCCCCGCCCTGCCCGAAGATGCCGCCACGGATCTGGTGCAGCTTTTGCACGATGCAGGCCAAAAGGTATCCACGATCGAGGATCACGTCAGCGCGGCCGTCACCACGATGTCGGACTCCGTCGCCCTGACCGTGGACCGGCACACCGCCTTGCTGATCATGACCCGCGTCGCCCGCGACGCAAGCAACAGGGCGCTGGCCCGTCAGGTCCTTCGCTTCGTGGCCGGCGATGTCGCATACGCGGTGTCCCTGGGCGACTAGGACACCCCGGGTGCGGGGCCCTGCGCATCCACCTGCATCTTTATCCTTCAAATATGGCCGCCGGAGGCACCGGCGATCGCCGCGTGCGCAGCCGCTAGGGACCCGCGCGCGACACACGCCGAACGCGGTTCAGATCCCGTCGATGCACACGTATTTGGTGTCGAGGTAATCCTCCAACCCCTGACTGCCGCCTTCCTTGCCAAGACCGCTTTCCTTGACGCCCCCAAACGGCGCCTCGACCGTCGTGATCAACCCGGAATTGATGCCGATCATGCCGTATTGCAGCGCCGCATTCAGCCGGAACGCACGCCCCAGATCGCGTGTGTAGGCATAGGACGCGAGCCCGAATTCGGTATCGTTGGCCATGGCGATCGCCTCGGCCTCGGTTTCGAAGGTAAAGACGGGCGCCAGCGGGCCAAAGATCTCCTCGCGGGCAAAGGCCATGTCCTGCGTCGCCCCGGTCAGAACGGTGGGTTCGAAAAACGATCCGCCCAAGGCGTGGCGCTGACCGCCAAGGGCCACGGCGGCCCCCTTTGATTTGGCGTCTTCCAGCAGCTCTTCGACCTTTTCGATGGCGGCCATGTCGATCAGGGGGCCTTGGGCCACGCCGGCCTCGCGGCCGTCACCGACCTTGAGCGCGCGGGTCTTTTCGATCAGCTTCTCGACAAAGGCATCATGCACGCTGGCCTGCACATAGATGCGATTGGCACACACGCAGGTCTGGCCGGAATTGCGGTATTTCGAGACGATGGCCCCTTCGGCGGCGGCGTCCAGATCGGCATCCTCGAACACCAGGAAGGGCGCATTGCCGCCAAGTTCCATCGAGACTTTCTTGACCGTATCGGCCGACTGCCGGATCAGTTCCTTGCCGACTTCGGTCGAACCGGTAAAGGTCACCTTGCGCACATGGGGCGACGCCATCATTGCGCCCGCGATCTTGCGCGCAGATCCTGTCACCACGTTCACCACGCCCGGCGCGTAGCCGACTTCCTGCGCCAGCGCGGCCCAGGCCAGGCCGCTATAGGGCGTCGCGGTTGCGGGTTTGGCCACGATGGGACAGCCCGTGGCCAGCGCGGGCGCCACCTTGCGCGCAAGCATCGACGACGGGAAATTCCACGGCGTGATCATGCCCACAACACCTACCGGATGCTTGGTCACGAGGATGCGTCGGCCGTTCACTCCGGCGGGCACGATTTCGCCCTTGGCGCGGCGGGCTTCCTCGGCGAACCAGCGGACATATTGCGCGCCGATGGCGATCTCGCCCATGGCTTCGGCCATGGGTTTGCCCATCTCGATCGTCAGCAATTCCGCCAGGGCTTTTTGATGGTCCATCAGGGCATCATGCAGTGTCCAAAGCAGGCCAACCCGGCGCATCAGGTCCATGGCGGCAAAATCGGCAAAGGCAGCCTGCGCGGCCGCGATCGCCCGGTCCGTTTCCGCCGCACCGGCATTGGGCACGGTTCCGATCACCTCGCCCGTGGCGGGGTTCGTGACATCGATCGTCTCACCACTGTCGGCCGCGATCCACGCCCCGCCCACGAAATTCGCCTGTTTCATCCAGGCTTGCCAATCGCTCATCCCAATCTCCCCAAGGTTCGGGCCACATCCAGCATTCGGCAAGAAAAGCCCCATTCGTTGTCATACCAGCCAAAGACGCGCAGCATCCCGCCCTCGGCACGTTTTATCTCGGTTCCCTGGACGATCACCGATTCAGGGCGCGCGCGCAGATCCGTGGAAACCAGCGGCTTTTCGGTATAGCCGATGATCGGACCCGCGCCGGCCCTGAACAGGCGGCGCACGTCATCGGCGTCGGGATGCGCCCGGGTGATCACCGCCAGGTCCACGCAGGATACGCTGGCGGTGGGCACACGCACCGCCGAGCCGGTGATGCGTCCGGCCAGGTCGGGCAGCACCACATCGACCAGGTGCGCGGCGCTGGTCGTGGTGGGCACCATGGACAACGCGGCCGCACGCGATCGTGTCATGTCCGATCCCATCGGCGTATCCACCGTCGGCTGGCTGCCGGTGTAGCAGTGGACCGTCGTCATCAGCGCGCTTTCCAGGCCGTACTCCGCGTCCAGCCGCGCCGCCAGCGGGGCGATCGCGTTCGTGGTGCATGACGCGTTCGATATGACGCGGTGGTCGGCCTGCAGCTTTTCCTCGTTCGCGCCCATCACGACGGTAAAATCCGCCTCGGGCGACGGGCCCGAGACCAAGACACGCGCGGCCCCCGCATCCAGCCCTGCCTCCGCAAAGCTGCGGGTGCGGGCAAGGCCGGTGCATTCCATCACGACGTCGACGCCGGTCATGTCCAGCAGCGCCAGATCCGCAACCGATGTGAACGGCAGCACACGGGCGCAGATGCGCAGTTCCCCTTCGCCGGCATCAACCGGATCAGGCCAGGGGCCAAACACGCTGTCATACTGAAAGAGGTACGCGCATGTCGGCAAAGGCGCGATATCGTTG
>CAYWTM010000110.1:0-11533 GCA_964460185.1 uncultured Roseicyclus sp.
ACGTGATGTGCGGGATGTATGCCTGCATCGGCATTCTGGCCGCGCTGCGCCACCGCGACGCCACCGGTGAGGGCCAGCATATCGACCTTGCGCTGGTCGATGCGCAGATGGCGTGGCTGATCAACGAGGGGACGAACTACCTGGCATCGGGGCAGGACCCGATCCGCCGCGGCAACGCACATCCCAATATCTGCCCGTATGATGTCTTTGCCTGCGCCGATGGTCATGTGATCCTTGCCGTCGGCAATGACGGGCAGTTCCGCCGTTTTGCCGAAGCGATGGAGGCCCCCGACCTCGCCGTCGACCCGCGTTTCGCCACCAATCCCGAACGCTTGGAACATCGTGACCTGTTGAGCGCCAATATTTCACGATTGCTGTCCGACAAGCCGAAAAGCCTGGTTCTCGAGCGTCTGGCCGCGGTCAAGGTTCCGGCGGGGCCGATCCATACGGTCGGCCAGGCGCTTGGTTCGGACCAGGCCAGGGCACGGGGGGCCGTGGTCGCCATGCCGCACGATGATGTTGCGGGGGGATCTGTCCAACTCCTTGGAAATCCTCTGAAGTTTTCCAAGACCCCGGTCACCTTGCGGCACCCGCCGCCTCGAATGGGTCAGGATGGCGACAGGGTTCTGGACCACCTTCGCGAGGTCCTGACCCGCCGGGCCGCCCGCTAGCACGAGAATACACGTTCGATCACAAATGCGCGGGCTGGCGGGGATGTGAGGTCGATCCGTCACAAGACATCGTAAGACCGATGGATTGACGCAGCCCTTTTCCTATTCGCGGACGTGCCATCCATGACCACCGATATCTGCCAGGCCGAAACCGGCATGACCGACCCCGAGGCACATGCCGCCTGGGACAGGATGATCTGCTCGTTCCTGGCCCATGGTGCGGCAACGCCGGTGCATCTGGCAGACGTTCTGGACCGCGAACCCGACGCCGTATTGCCATTGGCGGCAAAGGGTCTGTTTTGCCTGATGCTTGGTCGCCGCGAAATGGTCGCCACCGCCCGTGATACGGCAAAGGCGGCCCGGATCGCACTGGACAACGGGGGCGGCCCACCCCGCGCGCGCGCCGTGTTGGCGGCCCTGGAAACATGGTTGGCGGGATCACCGGGGGGCGCGATCTTCCATCTGGAAGGCGCGTTGGTCCGAAACCCGGCGGACACGTTCACCATGAAGTTGTGCCACGGCATCCGGTTCATCATCGGTGATGCCGGTGGCATGCGCCGTTCGGTGGAACGCGCGCTGCACGGCCACGGCGTCGATCATCCGCTCAGGGGGTATGCGCTGGGCTGTCATGCCTTCGCGCTGGAGGAAACGGGCGACTACAGGCTGGCGGAACGCGCCGGCCTGGCCGGCCTGGACCTGGCGGGCGACGATGCCTGGGGGCTGCATGCCGTGGCGCATGTCTACGACATGACGCACCGCCCGGACACTGGCATCGCATTGCTTGATGAGAACGAAGCCGCCTGGAGCCACTGCAACAACTTCCGCTTTCATGTCTGGTGGCACAAGGCGCTGCTGCATCTCGACCGAGGCGAACTTGACCGCGTCCTGGCGCTTTATGACACCCGCATCCGCGAGGAAAAGACGGACGACTACCGTGACGTCGCCAATGCCTCGTCGCTGCTGGTCCGGCTGCAACTGGAGGGTGTCGATATAGGTGAGCGCTGGTGCGAACTGGCCGATCTGGCCGAGACGCGGATCAGCGACGGATGCCTTGTCTTTGCCGATCTGCACTACATGCTGGCGCTGTGCGGCGATCATCGTTCGCAAGCTGCCCGAGATCTGAGCACCCGCATCAAGGCAACCGGCAAAGTGGCGACACAAGACGGGCAAACCGCCGCGCATCCCGGACAGGCCGCCGCTCAAGGCCTCGCACTTTTCGGGGAGGGCAAGTATTGTGAGGCGTTTCTTCAGTTGTCGACGGCGCGAAGTCACATGAACAACATCGGTGGCAGCCATGCCCAACGGGACGTCTTCGAACGCATCACGGTGGATGCGGGAATTCGCGCCGGTTTACTGGACGAGGTCGCCGCAATCGTGGCTCAGCGCACGGAACTGCGCGCCGGTCGCGCCGACGCCTTCGCCGAAAGCCGCATGGCGCAGATCGAGACCGCCCGCCGCGCGTCGCCACCATACGCCGCGCAATAATCCGACCATAGAAAGCCGCACCCGAACACCATGAGCGTTGCAGACCCCACGACCACCGCAGCCCCGGCCGGTATATCGGCCGTGCGCGGCCAATCCACGCCGCGCGACACGATCCGTGACCCCCGCCTCGATTTCTTTCGCGGCCTGGCGATGTTCATCATCCTGATCGCTCATGTGCCGGGAAATTGGCTGACCCTTTGGATCCCGGCCCGCTTCGGGTTCTCGGACGCGACCGAGATCTTCGTGTTCTGTTCCGGCATGGCCTCGGCCATCGCGTTCGGCAAGGTGTTCCGCGATCGCGGTTGGCATATGGGGGCGGCCCGTGTGGCGTTTCGCTGCTGGCAGGTCTACTGGGCGCATATCTGCCTGTTTCTGGCCGTCGCCGCCACGATGGCGGCCCTGAATGCCACGGGCGCGTTCGAGCGTGACTATGTTGGCCAGCTGAACCTTTACCCGTTCTTCAACAACGCCCAATCCAACCTGATCGGTCTGATCACCCTGACCTATGTGCCGAATTATTTCGATATCCTGCCGATGTACCTGGTGATCCTCGTGATGCTGCCCTTCTTCGTGGCCTTGGTGAGGGTGCACCGGGTCGTGGCCTTTGCTGCGGTCATCGCGGTCTGGGCGTTGGCGCAGGCCGATCTGCTGGCGCTTCCGGCCGAGCCGTGGTCGGACCGGGAATGGTTCTTCAATCCGTTTGGCTGGCAGCTGATCTTTTTCACCGGCTTTGCCTTCATGTCCGGCTGGTTGCCCGCCCCCCCGGTCGACCGGCGGCTTGTCATGGTCGCTGCCGTCATCGTGCTGGTGATCGTGCCCCTGGCCTATTTTCGCATCTACCGCGAGGTGGAAGTGCTGGCAGATTGGCGGTCGGACTACCAGTTCTTCATCGCAAAGACCGATTTCGGCATCCTGCGTTATGTCCATTTCCTGGCCCTTGCCTACCTGGCCTGGGTCGCCGTTGGACCCAGGGGCCAACGCCTGGCCCCGCCCGAAGGCGACGCAGCAATCGGCCGGGTCTGGCGGGCCGGGCTGTTGGTGATCCTGAAGGTGGGACAGCAATCGCTGGCCGTTTTCATCACCTCCATGTACCTCGCGCGGCTGATGGGCATGGTGCTGGACGTGGTTGGCCGCAGCTACCTGTCCATGGCCTGGGTGAACCTGGCCGGCATGGCGATACTCGTGGCGGTGGCCTATGGCACCGGCTGGTTCAAATCCAACCCGTGGCGCGCCAGGTCACCCAATGCACGGCAGGGGTAGCGCCATGTTGCGACGCGAGGTCCTGGCCGGACTGATGGCATGTGCCGCCTTGCCCGCGCGCGCGCAGACGGGTGCGGCGCAGGCGGGACCCATCGAACCGGGCCTGCAACTGGGCGACCCGGTGCCGTTTCGCCCGGACGATGTACCCGAGATCGCCCGCCGGCTTGCCGCAGCGCCCCATATGCCCCCACCCCGGATCCCCGAGGCCTGGACCTCGATCACCTATGACGATTACCGGTCCATCTGGTTCGACGGCCGCAATGCGTTGTGGGAGGCATCGGGCAGCGAACCCTTTCGCCTCGATGTCTTCGCGCCCGGCCTCTACTTTCCCACGCCGATCCGGATCGACGTGGTTCAGGACGCCCAGGCGCGCCCGATGCTGTTCGACATGGCTGTGTTCGACCGGACCGATCAGTTTCCAGATCTGCCCATCGACGACACGCTCGGGTATTCCGGTTTCCGCCTGCGGGCCGAGCTTGAGACGCCGGGCATCTTCACCGAATTCGCCGTCTTTCAGGGCGCAAGCTATTTTCGCGGCATCGGCACGGGCGAGATCTATGGCCTTTCGGCGCGCGGTCTTGCGATCGACACGGCAGAACCCGGGGGCGAGGAGTTTCCCGAATTCCGCCGGTTCTGGATCGAACGTCCGGCCCCCGGTGCGACCGAGATCGTCATCCATGCGCTGCTGGACAGCGAAAGCTGCACGGGCGCGTATCGTTTCACCATCCAACCCGGGCCCGCCTTGCGCATGGGGGTCGAAGCCCAGGTTTTTGCCCGGCGCCGGCTGGATCACGTGGGGCTTGGCGCGCTCACCTCGATGTTCCAGTTCGACGAGACAAACCGCCACCATTTCTCGGACTTCCGCTCAGCCGTGCACGATTCCGACGGATTGTTGATGCTCAACGGCGCGGGCGAGACGCTGTGGCGGCCTCTGGCCAACCCCCGCACCCTGCAGATCAGCGCCTTTCAAGATAGGGACCCGCGCGGCTTTGGCCTGATGCAACGCGCGCAGGCGTTCGAGGATTTCGCCGATCTCGAGGCGCTTTATCACCGCCGTCCGTCGCTGTGGATCGCACCGCGCGGATCGTGGGGGGCCGGTTCGGTGACGCTGGTCGAGATCCCCACCGATGACGAGATCTACGACAACATCGTTGCCTATTGGCGTCCCGCAAACCCGATCGAGCCCGGGGCATCGCTGGCTTTTGCCTATGACATGACGTGGTCGCAAGACACGGACTATGGCACCGGACTGAGGGTCACCAACACCCGTGCCGGCCGCGCGCGCAGCGATGGCATCATCTTTGCGGTGGATTTCGCACCGGGCGCACATCTGCCGGATGATCTGTCCGGGGTGCAGACCCTCGTGCGCACAAATGCGGGAGAGGTCAGCACCGGCATTCTTCAGCGCAACCCGGAAACCGGCGGGGCACGGTTCAACTTTACCTTTCGACCGGGCGGCGCACCCCTGGCCGAGATGCGCGCACAACTGCGCCATGCCGATGGCACGCCCCTCAGCGAAGTATGGCTGTATCGCTGGACCGCCGAATGAACATGCATCCGCCACCCAATCACACCATGCCGCCCGAGGCCCCCTTGGCCATGGTCGAGCAGGCCTTTGGCCGGGCCCCCACGGATCCGCGTGCCACCCTGCCCCGGTGGCTGCTGTCCGACATGCTGTGGCGTCTTGGTGCGTTTGGCCCGGCGCTTGCGATCACGATGTCCCTGATCGTCGGGCTGGCTCGTTGGTTCAACACTGGCGGGTTCACCATTGGCGAGGGACTGGTGGTGCTGCTGGTCGGCGCGACGTTTATCTGGGTGTCACTGACCGTCGGTGCCGTGGCGCTGGCGCTGGTTCGGCTTTGGCACGGAAGCCCGCGCCCCGAGGGCCAGCGCCAGGGCCCGCAGACCGTTGCGATCCTTGTGCCGATCTACAACGAGGATACTGCCGACGTGATGGGCAATATCGCCGCCATGCGGGCGGAACTTGCCGCCGTGCGGTCACCGGATCGCTACGCGTTCTTCATCCTCAGCGACACGCAAGATGACCATATCGCGGGCGCCGAGGCCCGGATGATACCCCTTTTGCAGGCGTCAGGGCCGGCCGATATCCCGGTCTACTACCGCCGCCGCGCCACCAATACCAACCGCAAGATCGGCAACCTCTATGACTGGATCACCAGGTGGGGGGCCGATTGGGATGCAATGATCGTGTTGGATGCCGACAGCCTGATGACCGGCGCGGCGATCCGGCAATTGTCCGACGCACTGGCACGCGACCCCGATGTGGGGTTGATCCAATCCTTCCCGATCCTGATCTCGGCTGACACGTTGTTCGGGCGCATGCAGGAATTCGCGACCTCGGTCTATGGCTGGCTCCTGGCGCAGGGTTTGGCGCTTTGGTCGCGCAACGAGGGCAATTACTGGGGCCACAACGCGATCATTCGCACGCGCGCCTTTGCACACAGCGCGCAGTTGCCGCATTTGCGGGGGCGCCGTGGCCGTCAGACCCTGATCCTGAGCCATGATTTCGTCGAGGCCGGCCTGATGCGTCGGGCCGGTTGGGCCGTTCGGTTCCTGCCATGGCCCGGCGGATCCTACGAGGAAACACCGGCCACGCTCATTGATCACGTGCTGCGCGACCGTCGCTGGTGCCGGGGCAACATGCAGCATCTGCGCATCCTGTCGGCACGCGGGTTCCACCCGATCTCGCGCTTTCACCTGTTGCAGGGCGCGATGGCCTATCTGCTGTCACCGGCGTGGTTCGCTCTGCTGGTGATCTGGGCCGCGTTCCTGCCCATGAACGGCGCGGTCGAAGGCTATTTCAGCGCCGCCAACCCGCTCTATCCCGTCTGGCCACAGATCAGCCGTATCGACGGGCTTTGGTTTCTGGCACTGATTTACCTGATGCTGCTTTTGCCCAAGATCGTGGCGGCCGTTCTGCTGGTTCGCACGCGAGGGGTGGCAAAGCTGTATGGGGGCGGTCTTGTGTTTGCGGCCACCACGCTGACGGAAATGGTGCTGTCCATCCTTTATGCGCCCATCTTGATGGTTCAGCAAAGCAAGGCCGTTCTGCGCGCTGTGCTGGACCGCCCCGAAACATGGGCGCCGCAACAACGGGACCGGGTCGACTACGGCTGGGGTGTGCTGATGCGGTTCCACTGGCTTGAGGTGGTGCTTGGCGCGGGCCTGGCCCTGGGCATTGTCGCGGGCGCCCTGTCGCTGTGGCTGCTGCCGGTGACGATCAGCCTTCTGGGCGCGCCGGTGCTGTCCCGATTGTCGGCGCTGCGCGTGTCCGACCGGGCGATAGGGCCGCTGCGGCTGGACACGCCCTGCAGCCTGCGTGAACCTCGTGTGGCAAGGATGGCCCGCGCCGAACGGGCGCGCTTGGGCGCCTTGCTGGCGGCGGGCGAGCCACCTGCCATGGCGGCGGAGTGACCAAGGATGGATGACATGCCTGCACCGAACGCGCGCCGCCGCACCTTGCTGATCGGCCTGCCTGTCGCAGCGGCCGCCGCGTTTGGCATCTTTCTTTGGCCCGAAGCCCCCTTGCCCGAAGGCGCGGGCGTGCTGGACCCGGACGAGGCGTTTGCCCGGGTGCGATCAGGCGAGGTCTGGCTGATCGATATCCGCAGACCCGATGAATGGGCCCTGACCGGCATCGCCGCCGGCGCGATCCCTCTCGACATGCGGCGCGACGATTTTGCCAGCGCACTTGCGGAAGCGACTGCGGCCGATCCCGACCGCCCGTTGGCGGTGATTTGTGCGCGAGGGGTGCGATCGCGTCGGTTGACGCTCCGCCTGCACGAGGCAGGGCATCGCCGGATTTTCGATGTGCCCGAAGGCATGTTGGGGTCGCGCGACGGGCCGGGATGGCTTGAACGCGGCCTGCCCATCGATCAGGCACCGGGCGCAACCGGATGACCCACAAGGAAGAACGGCGATGATCTGGCATCTGGCCACCCCCCGGACATGGAGCATCCTGGCCCTTGCGGTGGCATGTGTGGCGGGCACCCAGGCCGCCCATGCCGGGTGCGGTGATGCGCCCGATGCCTGCCAGGTCGCGGCAGGCAGCTATCACATCGAACTGCCGGAGGGCGGGGCCAACAGCGCGCCAGCGCTCATGTTCCTGCACGGTTGGGGCTCCAGTGGCGCGGGCACGCTGACCATGCGCGGCATGGTGGAAACCGCGCTTGGCCGTGGCTATGCGGTCATTGCCCCCGATGGCGTACCGCGACAGGGGCGCAACGGACGCACTTGGGGGTTTCACCCCGACCGCCCCGGCCCGCGCGACGAAATCGCGTTTCTCCAGGCGGTCCGCGATGATGCCGCGCGCCATCATGGCATCGACGCGGATCGCATCATTCTGGGCGGATTTTCGATCGGCGGGTCGATGACCAGCTATCTTGCCTGCGCCGCGCCCGATGCATTTGCCGCCTATATCCCGGTGGCGGGCAGTTTCTGGCGCCCGCATCCCGAAACCTGCGCAGGCCCGGTGCGGCTGCTGCATACCCATGGCTGGACGGATGGCACCGTGCCGCTGGAAGGTCGGATCCTGCGTGGCGATGGCGGGCTCGACGACCCCGATACGATCGCCCAGGGCGATGTCTGGCACGCGATGGAGATCTGGCGCACGGTCAATGGCTGCCGCCCCAACGCAAGCAGCCATGCTGATACCGGCACCTTCTGGCGCCGCACCTGGGAGGAATGCACCAGCGGCGCGGATCTGGATTTCGCGCTGTTCTACGGCGGCCACGGCATCCCGCCGGGATGGGCCGAAATGGCACTGGACTGGTTCGAGACGGACTGAAACGTTTCGCGGTATTGCCCGTTCGCCAATACCGCGTCGTGCCTTGTGCCACAGCGGTCAGGGCATGTAGCTGCGCACAATCTGCGCCATGTGTTCCGAGGCCAGAACCGGCGGCAACACCGTTTGCACCACGCCATTCGCATCCAGCAGGTACATGAAGCTGCCATGGGCGTAGACCGGACCATATTCGAGATCGAAGAACAGCTCTTCGCGTTCGATGCCAAAGGCGTCATAGGCGACCTGCAACGCCGCATCATCGCCCGTGAGGCCAATGAAATCGGGGTGAATATCGTGCAGCGGCGCGCCGATGGCCTCGACCGTATCGCGGGCCGGATCCACCGTGATCATGACGATGCTGAGCGGCAGGCCATCGGCGTGCAGCGCGTCGGCCACATCGCCCATCAAGGGCAGCGCCGCCGAACAGATCTGCTGGCAGTTCGCATAGCCAAAGAACACCAGCTGCATCCGGTCATCGGGATCAACCTCGCTGCGCGGGGATCCGGTGTGGTCGATCAACAAGAACGGCCCGCCCAGGTCAAAGGGCAGCGGCGCAGGCGTGCCTTGCGCCCAAAGGGGCGTGGCCATCGCCATCGCGGCGACGAGGGCCCGCACCCTCACGGGAACAACGCGCCGATGATCGCGGCATCCCGATCGAGGCCCAGGCCGAAATATCCATCGGTCCCGATCTCTTGCAGCACCCTTGGATCGCGGCGGAACCACGGGCCGTCACCGGCCGCGTCGGGATTGGCCTCGGCCCAGTCGCGGGTCCAGCGGTTCGCCGTCGTCCACTCGACCTCGTCGAGGCCACGGATGCGTTGCACGAGATAGATGTTGAACGCGCCCACATACTCATCCTCGATCATCAGGCCATCGACCTCGACCAAGGCACCGCAATACGGAAGCAGTTCGGCCACGGCCCCGGTGAAAGCCGGCTGCGCGTTCTTGTTGGGAAAGACCAAAACGTCGTCGACGCTGCGCAAAAGCCCGAGCTGCCGGCGGCCATCGCCGCAATTCTCGGCGCAATCGCCGGTGAGTTCGCACAAGATGTCGACCACCCGCGCCTCGAACCGGGCGGGGGTTTCAAAGGCAAGGTTCCAGCTGCGCGCCTCGGAATTCACGGAAAAATCCTGTGCGCCCGCGGTTGCGCCGAAGGCCAGTGAAAGCAGTGCGAACAAAAGAGGTCTCATCTTGCATCCTCCGGCACGGCAAAGCCGGGCACGACGCCGAAATCGTCATGGCTGAACACCTGAATGTCGTCATCCACGACCACGTCGCTCACGATCAGGTAGTTCAGACCGTCGCGCTCGTAATGCATGCCGTCCACTTCGATCACGTGGCTGGCCAGCCGCATCTGGGTGCCGCCGCCCGCGCTTTCATCGCTGCCCTCGATGCGGAGCACCATGTAGACCGTACCATCCTCGGCCAGCAGGCCCACCGGTATCCCGCCTGCCGAACACCAGATGGCACAGGTGTGATGCGCCGATCCGACCACGGCATCGGGGCCCCCCATGACGCCCGAGAAGTAGCACCATGTATCGATGATCTCACCCCGCACGTTGATGCGTTGCCCGGCGGTCTGCGCGTCTGCCGCACCGGGAAGCGACGCCAGCGCAATGGCAAGAGACGCGAGGCCTGTGAAAATCCGCATCGAGAGATCCGATCCTGTGACGATAGCCGTAGTCATTCTGGACCCAGCATATGATCGCCGACGGCGCGGCAGGGTAATAAGATCGTGACATGCCCAAGTTTGGACGCGGCGCCGGGCCCAAAAACGATCCGTCCTCATCGGTTGGCACACCGGCGTCCATGGCGGGTGTGCCAACCGAGACTGCGTGCAGGGCCAGGGCCCTTGCATCCATATTCGCTGTTTTCAAAGGTAAAAACTCGACCAGATCAGCAAGACGACGGCAATCACCGCGCTTGTGTTCCAGATCGGAAAAGAACGACCACCCGAATGCGGGCCAAGATCGTTTCAAAATATCCAATAAAATTCTTTTGCGCCCGTGTGGGCCAGAACGCGATCCTTTTAACGGAATGGAGCCCGACGGCGCAATCAGGAAAGAATTGTGGCAGTCGGTTTCCCGACGGGGTTGCGGGATGGGCACAGTGCCCCGAAGCATTGCGCCCACCCGGGCAGATTGCACTGCAACCGGGACCACCGAGCGGCGGACAGTGTGATGTGGGTTTCCCGACCGCGAATCGTCGGCATATCACGGCGATCGCGCGCGGCATGACCCGGCCCTGCCGCGGTCGGTTTTTGCCGGGGGTGGCGGCAGATCGTGTCGATCTTGCGGGGCGCGCCGTGCCGGAACGGCTCTATACTTCTGCCGCCCAAGAGGGTACGGGCGGTTCCTTGTCGGCCAGGGACGCATTTGTCCGCTCTTTGGCTGCCCATCAATTGTGAAAAGTGGACCAGACGTGAAAAAGGCTCTCGCACAGGCACTCGAAGCCCAAGGCTATACTTCCCTGACGGCAGTGCAGGAGGCTGTGACCAATCCCGATCTGACCGGAAAAGACATGCTGGTCTCGGCGCAGACGGGTTCGGGCAAGACGCTCGGGTTCGGCTTGGCCATCGCGCCCGGCCTGTTTGGTGAGGCGGAGGCCTTTGACCGGGCCGCAGCGCCGCTTGCGCTGGTGATTGCCCCGACCCGTGAACTGGCGATGCAGGTCAAACGCGAATTGGCGTGGCTGTTCGCACCGGCAGGCGCGGTGCTGGCGTCCACCGTGGGCGGAATGGACATGCGCGACGAACGCCGCGCGCTAGAGCGTGGCGCGCATATCGTCGTGGCGACACCGGGCCGTCTGCGCGACCACATCATGCGCGGATCCATCGACCTGGGCGCCCTCAAGGCGGTCGTCCTGGACGAGGCCGATGAAATGCTGGATCTGGGGTTCCGCGAAGATCTCGAATTCATTCTGGAACAGGCTCCGGCCGAACGGCAGACCCTGTTGTTTTCCGCCACCGTTCCCACTGCCATCGCCAAGTTGGCAGAAAGCTATCAAAAAGACGCGGTCCGCATCGCGACGGCGTCGGGAACAACCCAGCACGCAGATATCGATTACCGCGCCTTGAACGTATCGGCGCGCGATAGCGAAAACGCCATCATCAATGTCTTGCGCTACTACGAGGCGCCCAACGCGATCGTGTTCTGCAACACGCGCGCCATGGTCAACCGGCTGACGACACGCCTGTCGAATCGCGGTTTCTCGGTCGTGGCCCTGTCGGGAGAGCTGTCGCAAAACGAACGCACCCATGCGCTGCAGGCGATGCGGGATGGGCGCGCACGGGTGTGCGTGGCAACCGATGTCG
>CAYWTM010000111.1:0-10396 GCA_964460185.1 uncultured Roseicyclus sp.
GGTCGTCAATGCAGCCGGCCTGTGGGGCCGCGAGGTGGCCGCGATGGCCGGGCTCGAGCTGCCGCTGATCCCGACCGAGCATCAGTATTTCGTAACCGAAACCATCGCCGAGATTGCCGCGATGGATCGTCGCCTGCCTTCTGTCGCGGATCGCGACGGCGAATATTACCTGCGCCAGGAGGGCAAGGGCCTGCTGGTGGGCGCTTATGAGAAGAACCTGAAATTCTGGGCCGAAGACGGCACGCCGCAAGGCTTTGGCCATGAATTGTTCGCCGATGACCTGGAACGGATCGAGGACAACATGATGCGCGCCATCGACCGCGTGCCGGTGGTGGGCACGGCCGGCATCAAGCGGGTGATCAACGGCCCGATGATCTGGTCACCCGACAGTTCGGCCCTGTTCGGCCCGGTGCCCGAGATGACCGGCTATTTCTGCTGCAACGGCATCATCCCGGGGTTTTCGCAGAACGGCGGGCTGGGCAAGCTGGCCGCCGAATGGATGATCGAGGGAGAGCCGTCTCTCGACATGTTCGCCTGGGATATGGCGCGGTTCGGGGCATGGGCCGGAAAGGCCTTTACCAAGGCGCGTGTGGCCGATCAGTACGCCCATCGGTTCAAGATCCATTTCCCCGGCGAGGAACGCGAGGCGGGACGGCCTGTCCGGGTGCGCCCCGCCCATGCGATGCAATCGGACATGGGCGCGCGGTTCGGCCTGAACTTCGGTTGGGAACACCCGTTGTTCTTTGACAAGACCATCGGGGACAGCGCGGGGTTCGCCCGTCAGCCATGGTGGGACGTGGTCGGCCGCGAGGCGCGGTCCCTGCGTGAAAACGCGGGCATCATCGATATTTCGAATTTCGCCAAATACCGGGTGAAGGGGCCGGGCGCCGAGGATTGGCTGAACGCCCTGTTCGCCAACCGGATGCCCACCAAGGTGGGCCGGTCCTGCCTGACGCCGCTGATCGGCAAGCGCGGGGGCGTGGCGGGCGATTTCACCGTCACCAGGCTGGCCGAGGATGAATTCTGGGTTCTGGGCGGTGGCGCGGCAGAGCGGTTCCACCAGCGGTTCTTCCGCGCGATCCCCTTGCCCGAGGGCACGACCTTCGAGAGCATGACCGAGGCGTATTGCGGCTTCAACGTCGCGGGCCCCCGCGCGCGCGATCTGCTGGCACGTTTGACCAATGCGGATCTGTCGAACGCGGCTTTCCCGTTCTTCCGATCGGCCCGGATCACGGTTGCTGGCGTGGATTGTGTTGCGATCCGCGTTTCGTTCACCGGCGATCTGGGGTGGGAACTGCATTGTGCCGAGGCCGACCAGGTCGCGCTGTACACGGCCCTTCTGGAAGCCGGCCAGGAGGTCGGCGCAGGCCCCGTGGGCAGCCGCGCGCTGATGTCCTTGCGGCTTGAAAAAGGCTATGGAAGCTGGGGGCGCGACTACAGCCCCGAATACTGGCCCCAGGAAAGCGGCCTGGATGGCCTGATCAAAAGGGACAAGGACTTTTTGAACAAAGACAGCTGGTTGAAGGTCGAGGCGAATGCACCACGCGAAGACATGATCTTGCTTGAGATCGACGCCGAAAGTGCCGACGCCAGCGGGTCAGAGCCGATTTTCCTGCCCGATGGAACGCCCGTGGGCCAGGTTTCGTCCGGGGGCTATGGATACACGGTCGGTAAATCCATTGCGCTGGCCTATGTGAAGGCGGGCTGCGTTGCGCCCGGCGATACGGTCCATGTGGCGATCCTGGGCCGCCCGCATGCGGCGCGGCGACTGGCGGAGGCGCCATTCGATCCCAAGGGCTTGCGCCTGCGGGACGTGGCGCCGGTGGCCGTGCCCGCGCAATAACGGCTCAGCCGGATATCACCTTCGCGTCGCGCGGCAGGTCCGACAGGATTTCCGGTCCGTCGGCGCGCAGGATCACGATATCCTCCAGCCGGATACCGAACCGGCCGGGCAGATAGATGCCCGGCTCGATCGAAAATACCATGCCGTCCTCCAGCACCGTTTCGGATGACGCCGTCAGGTAGGGCGGCTCGTGGATTTCGACCCCCATGCCGTGCCCCGTCCGGTGCAGGAAGAACTCGCCATACCCGGCCCGGTCTATCACGCCACGCGCGGCCGCATCGACGGCCCTTGCGGGCACGCCGGGGCGCGCTGCCGCCAAGGCGGCCTGAACAGCGGCCTCGACGATGGCATGCACCTCGGCATACCCCTCGGGCGCATGGCCAAGGATCGCCATGCGCGTGATGTCGGACGAATATCCGCCCATCGCCCCCCCCAGGTCCATCACCACGGCCTGGCCTGCCTGCAGCACGGTTTCGCCCGTGTGGTGATGCGGATAGGCCCCGTTGGCACCCGCGCCGACAATGGAAAACAGCGGCCGCGCACCCTGATCGGCAAAGCTCTTGCGAATGATGTCAGCCACGTCACGTTCGGACATGCCCGGGCGCATGGCGTGCCACGCGGCCTGCATCGCCCGGTCGGCAGATCGTGCGTTGGCCTTGAGCGTGGCGAACTCGGCGGCATCCTTGCGCATTCTGAGCGCGCCGATGGTAGTGGCCGTGAAGTGTCGCGCGGCACCGGGCAGCGCATCTTGCACCAGCGCCGCGTGATCGGCACGCATGGTTTCATCCAGCACCACGGACCGGGCTCTCGTGGCCCCGAATTTCCGCAACAAACCGGACAGGGCCGCTTCCGGCCCATCGGCGTCGTCCCATGTGAAAAAGGGCAGGTCGGTCTGCACCCGCGCGCTGTCGGCCTCGAGGACGGGCATCAGGAAACCTGCATGCTCCGCCGTGATGATCGCCAGACAAGGCCGTTCATCGCCGTGGGGGCGAACATCCAGAAGCCACGCCAGATGCGCGCCCGGTCCAAGGGCGACCAGGTCGATCCCCTCGACGGCCATCGCCCGTCGCAGCAAGGTCAAGCGTTCTGTCATGTGGCGGGCCCTTTCTGTGCGCGCAATGGATGGGTTCAGGCAGTCAGCACGGGACGTGCGGGCATGGCAACACCGCTTGCACCGCGCCGGGTATTGAATGCGGACCGAGCAGGTTCCAGCAAAGCTTCAACTGTGGGACGCAAACCTTTGAAAGCATGATTCTAAATCCGATTTGCATGGATGTGACATCTCGGACAGGCCAAGCAGGTGCAATCCCCGCTCCATCACCTTTTCGGGCAATCCCCCGGCCAAAGGGGCAGCGGCCGGATCGGGTGCGATATCCCCGCGAGCCAGGTAAGCCAGCCAGGCGGCGATCGCGAAGATGGCTTGCGGCGCGCCATCATCCCTTGCCAGCCGCGCCTTGAGGATGGGGATAATCCGCACCGGCATTTTCTGGCTGCCATCCATTGCGATCTGATCCAGACGGTGACGCATCGCGGCGACAGCGAACCGCGCGTCCAGGGCGCGACGATAGGCCGGCAGGGTGTCGTGGATGTCTGCCGGTACGATCGCGGTCGCTTCATCCCAAAGCCCCGCGACCGCGCGCGCCAGCACCGGATCGGCCATTGCCTCATGCACATGGCTGTGCCCGCGCAGCAGCCCCCCATAGGCCAAGAGCGAATGCGCCGCGTTCAGCAGGTGCAGTTTGCGCATCTCGAACGGGGCCACGTCCTGGGTGATGACCGCGCCCGCCGCCGCCCAATCGGGTCGGGGGGTGGTAAAGGTGTCTTCGATGACCCATTCGCTGAAGGCTTCGGTCAGCACGGGGGCCGGTTCGCCCATCTCGCGTCGCAAGGCATCGGTCGTGGCGGGCGTGATGCGATCGACCATCGTGTTCGGGCAGCCCACCCGCATCTGCATGTAGTCGCCCAGATCTGCGCCCGCCGCCTGCGCGAAACGCAAGATCCCCGCACGAAGCTTGCGGCCGTTATTTCCGATATTGTCACATGAAATCAATGTTATGGGGCGGCCGGACATCGCGCGCGCCATCAATCCGCGTGTCAGGACGCCGATGGCGCTTTGCGGTGTCGTGCCCGCGAGGTCCGCGGCAATGGCGGGGTGGGCCAGGTCCAGTTGACCATCATGGCCGAACCCGTAGCCCTTTTCGGTCACGGTCAGGGTGACGATGTGGGTCGCGGGATCGGCGATTGCGCGGATGACGGCGTCGGGGTCTTCGGGCAGGACCAGAACGCGGTCATGCACGCGCATCGGTGTCCGCGTCACGCCATCGGGGCCTTGAATGGCCAAGGTATAGGCAAAGCCCGCCGGCGCCAGCGCGTCGCGCAGGTCGGGCCGGGTCATGGCGACCCCCGTGATGCACCAGTCTCCGCCCGCGCGCGCCGTATACCACGCCTGATGGGCGCGGTGGAAATTGCCAAGGCCCAGATGCACGATGCGTCCCATGATCAGGCCGCATCCGCCAGACGATAGGCCTGAACCGCAGCGTCGTGGGCCAGCCACGGGGCCAGACGGGCCGCATCGGCCGCGCCGAGGAGGCCGCGATCCACCTGGTCGGCCAGATGCAGCGCCACGCCGCGTCGCCACATGTCGTGGCGCGCGGGGATCGACAGAAAGGCGCGCGTGTCGTCGTTGAACCCTGCCAGATTGAAATACCCGGCGGTCTCCACGACCCGGTCGAAATAGCGTCGGATGCCGTTGACGCTGTCGTGGAACCACCATGGCGGCCCCAGCCGCAGGCAGGGCCAATGCCCGGCCATGGGCGCCAGTTCGCGGGCATAGGCGCTTTCGTCGAGGGTAAAGACCAGCAGGCGAAACCGCGGATCATTGCCGACGCGGTTCAAAAGCGCCTCCAGCCCGCGGGTCCAATCCATGGCGACGGGGATATCGGCCCCCATATCAGGGCCAAGGGCGTCCAGCAGGGCATGGTTCGTCGACCGGCGCGATCCCGCATGGATCTGCATGACCAAACCGTCCTCGGCGCTCATCTGCGCCATCTCGGTCAGCATGTGACCATAGTAATGCGCGGCGTCTTGCGCGCTCAGGTCACCGGCCCATGCGCGGGCATGCAGAGTCTCGATCTCGGGGCGGGGCAGCCACAGGGTCATCAAGTCGGGAACATCGTGATCCGTGGCCGTGGCCCCAAGCGCGCGGAACGCGGCCCGGCGGGCGCGGATGGCGTCAAGAAACCCGTCATAGGCGGCGCAATCAGCGCCGGTCATCTGCGACAGGGTCCTGAGGCGGTCGGCATGGCCGGGGCGGGCGGGGTTCAGGATGTCGTCGGGGCGAAAGGTGGGCAAGATGCGCCCGGGCCAGTCCTGCGCCGCGCCCTGGTGGGCGCTCAGCGGATCGAGCGCGGCATCGGTGGTGGCCAGCCGCGCGATGTTCATCGTGACAAAGGCCGCGCGCGGGCGCCATTCGGGCCGCTTCAGGGTGGCGTCGATCTGGTCAAAGACGGCATCGGCGGTGTCGGGCGAAAGCTCCGTCTCGATGCCCAGTGTGCGCTGCAGGGTATGCTCCAGCCAGCCGCGTGTCGGCGTGCCCAGGAACAGGTGCCAGTGATCGGCAAAGACGCGAAAGATGGCGCGCGGGTCGCGCTGGTCCGGCGGCACGCCAAGGCCCAGGTCGGCCAGCGCCACGCCCTGGCTGTAGAGCATGCGAAACAGGTAATGATCGGGCAGGATCAGCAGCGAGGCGGGATCGGGAAAGGGCATGTCATCGGCAAACCAGGCCGGGTCGCAATGGCCATGGGGCGAGATGATGGGCAGGCCCGCGATCGCCTCGTACAGGGCAGCGGCAGGGGCGGGCAGGGCGTGAGCGGTCATGCAAAAAAATCCCTGTTTTCGGTAATCAGCCGGGACAGCACGTTTAGGATCGATCGCAGATGCGTTCGGGTCACGGCCAGCGTGCGCTCGACATCCCTGTCAAGGATCGCGGTCAGGATGTTGCGGTGTTCGTCCAGCAATCGCCCCTTGTGGCGCGCGGGCGACAGGGCCAGCACCCGCAGCCGATCCAGCGCGGCCTTTTCGCGAACCAGCAGGGTTTCCGCGCGCGGATACCCGGTGGCCCGTGCCAGAAGGATATGAAATTCGTTGTCCTGATGTTGAAACGCCCCGTTGTCGTCTTGCGCCACGGCATCGGCTTGTGCGGTCAGGCAATCCTCTAGAGCGATCCGCAGATCCGGGGCAATGCCGGTTTCGCACAGCCGTCTGACGGTTGCCAGTTCCAGCCCCTCACGCAGAAATTGCGCCTGGCGGATGTCGTGTTCCGATAGTTTCGAGACATAGTTTCCGCGGCTCGGGCGGGTCACGATCAGGCCGTCATCGCGCAACAGGGCAAAGGCCTCGCGGACCGGGGTGCGGCTGGCGCCGAACTTCAGGCCGATTTCCGTTTCCGAGACCAGGCAGCCGGGCGCCAGCGCGGTGGACAGGATCGCGGATCTCAGGGACTCGTGAATCTGTTCGGCCGTTGGGCGGGCCGGGTCGAGACCGGGAAATCTCAACCCGGCAAGCTCTCGCGCTGTGGGTCTTTCCGTCATGGCGCCTGTGTGAATGTAGGTGACGTTGCCGCGTCAGTATACCGGTATACAGGTTGTTGACAACCGAAACACCGGTGTGCAGTGTGCCGGGCAATCGGAAGGGGAGGTCTGATCCGGCCATGTCGGAAGCGCAGGCAATTGGTGTGGCTCTGATCGGGGCCGGAATGGTCGCCGGCACCCATCTGGCCGCGATCCGCGATACGCCCGAAGCGCGTCTGATCGGGATCTGCGCGCGCTCACGGTCCCGGGCGGAGGCCATCGCGAACGGGGCTCGCGTCTACACCGATGTGGCGGCTGTCGCCGCCGACCCGAAGGTGACGGCCGCCATTGTCATCACACCACCCAATGTCCGCGCCGAGGTCATCGGTCCTCTGGTTGCCGCGGGCAAACACATCCTTCTGGAAAAACCCGTGGCCCGCGACACCGAAGAGGCGGCACAGGTTGTGGCCCTGTGCCAGGAGGCCGGCGTCACGCTTGGGATCGTGTTCCAGCACCGGATGCGGGCGGCCTCGCAAAAGGCCGCGGAGCTTGTGGCATCGGGCGCGCTTGGCGCGCTTGGTCTGGCTGAAATCGCGGTGCCATGGTGGCGGGATCAACTGTATTATGACGAACCGGGACGCGGCACCTACAAGCGCGATGGCGGTGGCGTGCTGATCTCGCAGGCGATCCATACCATCGATCTGGCACTTGGCCTGACCGGGCCGGTGAGTGCGGTGCAGGCGATGACGGCCACCACCGGGCTGCACCGGATGGAGGCCGAGGATTTCGCGGTGGCGGGGCTTCGATTTGCCAGCGGTGCAGTGGGGTCGCTGACGGCCAGCACGGCCAGTTATCCCGGCGCTGCGGAATCGATCCGGCTGCATTTCGAAAACGCCTCCCTGCATCTGGAGGCGGGCGTTTTGACGGTGTCGTACCGCGACGGGCGGGTCGAGACGTTCGGCGCGGTGTCCGGCACCGGTGGCGGGGCCGATCCGATGGCCTTCACCCATGCCTGGCACCAGGCCGTCCTTGCGGATTTCTGCGCCGCCATTCGCGACCGGCGCGACCCAGCCGTGTCGGGACAGGCGGCGTTGGCGACCCATCGGCTGATCGATGCGATCACGGCCTCGGCGCGATCCGGTCGTCTGGTGGAGGTAGGGACATGAAATTCGCGGCCATCGGCATCGATCACCGCCACATCTTCGGCATGGCCGCCAACATGGTGGCGCAAGGGGCCGAATTCGCGGGTTGGTGGACCGACGGCGCGCCCGAGACGCTGGAGGGGTTCGCGAAACGGTTTCCCGACGTGCCGCGCGTGGCCGAGGCCGACAGCCTGTTGAACGATCCCGAGATCGCGCTGATCGTGATTTCGTGCATCCCGCGCGACCGGGCCGATTGGGCGGTCCGCGCCATGCGGGCGGGCAAGGATGTCATGGTCGACAAACCCGGCTGCACCACGCTCGATCAGCTGGCCGCAATCCGCGATTGCGTGGCGCAGACCGGGCGCATCTGGTCCATCGATTTTTCCGAACGTTTCGAGGTGCCATCCGTCACAAGGGCCGTCGAACTTGTGCGCGAGGGCGCCATCGGGCGCGTTGTGCAGACGGTGGGGCTTGGCCCCCATCGCCTGAATGCGCCGACGCGGCCGGACTGGTTTTTCGACCGTGACGCCTATGGCGGCATCCTGACTGATATCGCCAGCCACCAGATCGACCAGTTTCTCTGGTTCACGGGCGCTGATGATGCCGAGATCACCATGGCGCACGTGGACAATGTCGCCCACCCCGCGCATCCCGGCCTGCAGGATTTCGGGGAAATCGCCCTGCGTGCGCCCGAGGGCTATGGCTATATCCGCGTGGACTGGTTCACGCCCGATGCCCTGCCCAACTGGGGCGACGGGCGGCTGACCATTCTGGGCACCGAAGGCTATATAGAGCTGCGAAAATATGTCGATGTGGGCGGGCGAGAGGGGACCGACCACCTGATCCTCGTGAATGGCTCGGTGTGTGAAAACATCGATGCCCGCGCAGCAGGCCTGCCCTATTTCGCGCGGCTGATGGCCGATATCCGTGACCGGACCGAAACGGCGATGCCGCAGACCCATGCCTTCAAGGTCATGGAGTTGGCGCTCAAGGCGCAGGCCATGGCGGAGGCGCGCAGATGATCCGCGTGGCCATATTGGGGGCCGGTATCGGTCAGCAGCACCTGAACGGATACAGGACCCTGCCGGACCGCTACGATGTGCGTTGGCTGTGTGATCTGGACACGGACAGGGCCGAGGCTGCGCTGGACGGGCGTCCCGGCCCGCAGATCACCGGTGACATGGATGTGGTTCTGGCCGATCCCGAGATCGACCTGATCGACATCTGCCTGCCGCCGCATCTGCATGTGCCCATGGCCTTGCGGGCGCTTGCGGCGGGCAAGCATGTCGTCTGCGAGAAGCCGATCGCGCCGTCGCTGGCGGAGTGTGATCAACTGGAGCAGGCCGAGAAGACCTCGGGGCGTCGGGTCTTTCCGGTGTTCCAGTACCGCTATGGGCTGGGCACCGCGCAACTGAATGCGCTGGTCGCCGCAGGTCTGGCGGGGCGTCCGCAGGTGGCGGCGCTGGAAACCCATTGGAACCGGGGCGCCGATTACTACGCGGTGCCATGGCGCGGGACATGGGCGGGCGAACGGGGCGGGGCGGTTTTGGGTCACGCCATCCACAACCATGATCTGTTGTGTCGGTATTTCGGCGCGCCCGCCGTGGTTCAGGCGCAGCTGGCCACGCGCATAAATCCCATCGAGACAGAGGATTGTGCCGCCATTTCAATAGGATTTGCGAATGGCGCGCTGGCGACGTCATCGGTCACGCTGGGGGCGGCCACCGACACCACGCGGCTACGATTCGTGTTCGAACACCTCACCGCCGAAAGCGGAACGGTGCCATATGCGCCTGCCGAGGGGGTCTGGTCATTTACCTCCCGCGATCCGGCGCGGCAAAACGAGGTTGATGACGTTCTGGCCGCGCTTGCCCCCCCGAAGTCGGGTTTTTCCGGTTATTTCGAAGCGATAGCCGATGCTTTGGCCGGCAGCGCAGGCCGCGAAGTGACGCTGACGGACGGTCGGCGCTCCATCGAACTCGTCACAGTGATATACCTCGCGGCAAGGGCGCGCAAAGAGCTTGCCTTGCCGTTGCCAATCGGCTCAGATTTTTATGGAGGCTGGTGCCCCTAAGCCGAGAACAGGGCGAAAGGGCGCGAGCTTGATACCTTGGTGGCCGGGAGGGCCGCCGCAACGGGAGGAAGATGAATGACCCATTTGAAATTACTGGGAACAACGGCGCTTGTTGTCGGCCTTGCAGCTCCTGCGATGGCGCAGGAAATCCGCTTCATGTGCTATTCCGACGGCAATGAATGCGAAGTCTATGACGATGTGCTGACCCGGTTCGAGGCCGACAATCCGGGCGTGGATGTGGTGGTTGACGTGGTGCCGTACCAGGCCATCCTCGAAAACCTGCCGGTGCAGCTGGCCGCGGGCACGGGCCCCGACCTTGCAAAGGTCACCGACCTTGGCGGCTTGAACGAATATTACCTCGACCTGGCGCCCTACGTGGACGCAGGCTACTGGGAAGACAGTTTTGGCGGCACGCTCGACTGGTACCGTGGGGGTCCCGACCGCCAGGGCATCTACGGGATGCACAGCCAGCTGACCATCACCGGCGCCTTTGTCAACGCGACGCTGTTCGAACAGGCCGGTGTCGAGATCCCCGGCTCCGACGCGACCTGGGAAGACTGGGCCGCCGCCTCGCGTGCCGTGGCCGAAGCCACCGGCACCCCGTTCCCGATGGCGATCGACCGTTCGGGTCACCGCGTGGCAGGCCCCGCGATTTCCTATGGTGCGGCCCTGTTCGATGCAGATGGCGAAGCGATCCTGGTCGATGACGGCTTCACCGCCTTCGTTCAGCAGTTCGTCGACTGGCACAATGACGGGACCATCGCGCGCG
>CAYWTM010000111.1:10406-11530 GCA_964460185.1 uncultured Roseicyclus sp.
GCAGGGTGGGGCGACCTACCAGGACGCGGCGCAGGAATTCATCAACGGTGAGCTTGTGTTCTACTATTCGGGCAGCTGGCAGGTGGGCCGGATGGACGAACAGGTCGGCGATTTCTTCGACTGGCAGGTCGTGGGCAGCCCCTGCGGCCCATCGGGCGCATGTTCTGGCATGCCGGGCGGTGCCGGGCTGGTCGGTTTCGAGCAGACCGAACACCCCGAACTGGTCGCGGCCGTGATCGATTTCCTCGCACAGGAAGACATCTACGCCGAGGTGACCGCGCGCACCCGTAACCTGCCCGGCCACCTTGGCGTGGCGGCCGCAGGGGTCGAATTCGAAGGTGCTTCGCCTGCTGCTGCGGCTGCCTTGGCGGCCTTTGCCTCGGACCTGCCCGATGTCGCCCCGGCCGCTTTTGCCTACCAGGGCTATGCCGGCAACCGCGCGATGTTCGGCATTACCGTGGAACGGATCAGCCAGGCGATCGTGGGCGAGTTGACCGTGGCCGAGGCCATGGAACGCGCGTCTTCCGACCTGGCGGCTGCCATGGCCGAGCAGTGATCTGACATGGGCCCCCGCCCGGCGCGCGATGCGGGGCGGGGGCCATTTCGGACTGACCCCATGCTGAGTGTAATCACCCCATTGATGCGGATCGTCGAGATCCCGATGCTGGCGCTGCAGCGCCTTTTGGGGATCAACAAGCTCGCCTGGGTGTTCTTGTTCCCGAACCTCGTATTGTTCGGTCTCTTCGCCTTTCTGCCCGTGATCCTGAACATGGTGTACGCCACCACGGGCGGTGACAATGTTCTGCTGGCCGACCGGCCCTATGTGGGCGCGCGCAATTTCGGGTTCCTGACCGATTGCGCGAATTTCCTGGACCCCAATTCCTGCCGGGAAGACAAGTTCTGGCGCGCTGTTTGGAACACGACCTGGTTCGTCACCCTGCAGGTCGGCATCATGGTCGGCTTTTCGCTGCTGACGGCGATCATTCTGAACCGCGATATCCGCGCGCGGGGGTTTTTCCGGTCGGTCTTTTTCTTTCCGGTGCTGCTGTCGCCGGTTGTGGTCGCGCTTATCTGGAAATGGATCTTGCAGCGCGAGGGTGTTCTCAACGCCTTTCTCGATTGGG